>JARROF010000168.1:0-9532 GCA_037384205.1 Novosphingobium sp.
GACGCTTCCAAGCGAAACAGCCGCTCTGGCTGACGTCGAGAACTTGGCAAAGGCGTTGGATGGGAGCTCTGCCTTCGCCTGATCGACAAGCTTGAACCTCATCGACTTCCCTTCATGGCGAAGAAGTAGTCGCCTTCTTCAATATATCCCGCTCCCGCCGGAGAATTTCGTTCTCGCGTTACAACCGCGTCAGTTCCGCTTCCAGGTCCTGCAAGGTCGGCTTGCCGATCAGGTCCCACAGGCCGTTGACGGTTCTCTCGCCAGCCTTGCAGAGTATGGTCTTGAGCCGAGAGAAGGCCTTCTCGATCGGATTGAAGTCAGGACTGCAGGGTGGGAGGAAGCGCAGGGTTCTCAGCTGCTTCGATTTCGGCGATCAACAAATCGGTCGGGGTCACTCGACGCGGCATGCATGTTCCTTTTAGGGAGCGAATAGTGAAGGAGCTGTCACGATGGCCCGCATCGTTCTTGTCACCATCGGCTCGCTTGGCGACCTGCATCCGTTTATCGCGATCGGCCATGCCTTGATCGCACAGGGACATCGCGTCGTTCTGGCGGTGCCGGAAGACGGCGTTGCCAAAGTCCGTGCCGCCGGCCTGGATGCCGCGTCGATCCTGCCGGGCTATGCCACTATTTGCGCGCGTCTGGGCCTGAGCCCCGTCGAGGCGGCAGCCAGGATTCTCGCGGACACGAACTTCGTCGTCGATCAGATTCTCCTTCCGTCCCTGCGATCGAGCACGGCCGCATTGGATGAGTTGTCGGGAGACGCCGATGTCATCGCCGGTTCAATCTTTGCGCTTGCTTCGGACATTGTCGCGGAGAAGCGTAAGCTGCCACTGGCCTCTGTTGTGCTCCAGCCAATGACCCTGTTCTCGGCCTGGCAGCCGCCAGTAGCACCGCGTTTCGAGATCATGCGGCATCAGCCGCGCACCGCGCTCGGGCGGGGCTGGAACCGGACGTTCTATGCCCTCGCGCGGGCGGCCCTGCGTCGGCGTCATGCACGGCAGATCGATGCTGTCCGCACTGAACACGGTCTTCCTCCAAGCCGGAGAGCGCCCATGCTGGATCGTGGTCCTGCCACCGCGGCGACAATCTGCTGCTGGTCCCGCGCGCTGGGCGAACTGCCATCCGATGCACCCCACGATGCTGCGCTCACCGGGTTCCCGTTCTTCGACAGCGAAAGCGGAGCGGTCGATGAGATCGCAGCCGAGCTTCAAACCTTTCTCCACGAAGGCGACCCGCCGCTCGTATTCACCCTGGGGTCTTTCGCAGTAGCTTCGGCGGGTCGGTTCTATGAAGAAGCCCTCGCTCTGAGCCGTACCCTTGGCAGGCGAGCGGTCTTGTTGACCGGGCAACCGGAATCGCCGCGCCGCGACGGCGATTGCCTCCTGATGAACTATGCGCCGCACTCTGCCGTCTTTCCCAGCGCCGCCGCGATCGTTCATCATGGCGGTATCGGAACGACAGGACAGGCGTTGCGTGCAGGACGCCCCCAGATAGTCGTCCCCCATTTCGGCGATCAGTTCGACAATGCAGCACGCCTGGAAGCGGCAGGCATAGGCGTGACCATCCGTCGGGAGAGGTTCAAGGCCGATCAGACCCTGAATGTCGTTTCGCGCGTGTTGACCCTCCCGGCCATCGCCGACGCGGCAAGCCGGGCGGCCCGGATCGTTGCCGGGGAAGACGGAGCGGCAGAAGCAGCACGCCACATCGCGAGCTTGGCGCCGCAATCACTTTCGTCGATCTGCTGACACTGTCTTCGGGCGATGACAAGCTGGCTCCTGATTTCCCGCGTAGCATCCTTGGCGCCACATTCTGCACGAAAATGACGACGACCCCGCACCGCCGTGAGCCTCAGGCGGTCCTGATCCGCTCCTGTGCAGCGGACAGGACCTCTTCCGGCGTTCCGCCCGCGTCGACGGTCTGCCAGCCGCCGAGGTCACCCAGCGCATAGGCAAGCTGGCGATCGACAACGGCGGCGTCGGCATCGGAGGCGTCATTCTGCCGGGCGCAGACCCGGGTGCGCAGGGTGTCCGCCGGCGCTTCCAGCCACAGACCGGTGAACGGGACACCGTATTGCGCGGCGGCATCCGCGAGAGCGGCACGCTCCGCCGGATCGGCGAAGACAGCATCGACGATCACCGTCATGCCGGAAGCCAGCGTGCGGCGGGCTTCCTCCATCAGCGCGGCATAGACTTCCAGGCTGCGCTCACGCGTATAGGCTTCGGCGGGCAGCGGCTCTTCGGGGCGGCATCCGGCCAGCCGCTTGCGCAGCACGTCGCTGCGCAGCCAGCGGGCACCCGGGGCTTCGCCGGTCAGCGGCGCCAGACGCCCCGCCAGTGTCGACTTGCCCGTGCCGCTGAGCCCGCCCACCGCGATCAGCCGGGGTGGCCGGCGGTCAAGGAAGGCCAGCGCGGCGTCCAGATAGCCGCGCGCGGTCCGGGCCTTGTCCTCGCGTTCGGCGGCGTCGGCCTGACGCCCGGCGGCACTGGCGTTGACATGCGCGCGCACGGCGGCGCGCATCGAAAGGAACAGCGGCATTACGGCAAGGCCATCGCTCTCTTCGCGCATGTCGCAATAGCGATTGAAGAGCAGCGAGGCGTCGGCGTGCAGTCCGCGCTGCCACAAGTCCATCAACAGGAACGCGAGATCGTAAAGCACGTCCGTGGTGGCCAGTTCGGGATCGAATTCCAGGCAGTCGAACAAGGTGGGCCGTCCCTGCCACAGGCAGATGTTGGCAAGGTGCAGGTCCCCGTGGCAATGCCGCACGTGTCCGCTTTCCCCCCGTTCGTCGAGCAAAGGCGTGCGTGCTTCGAGCAGCGCGAGGCTACGCGTACGGAGCCGGTCGCATGCGGCTGCGGGCAGCAGGCCTTCCGGCAGCGCCGCCATGCTGGCGCGGTTGCCCTCGATCACCGAGCGCACCCTTTCGGCGCCGGGGCCGGGCACGCTTTCCGCCGTGTTGTGAAATGCGGCGATTTCATCGGCAAGGTCGCGGATCAGGGCAGGCGGGAACGGTCCCCGGCGGGCCATCGCATCGAGCAGGCAGTCGGGCGCGAAACGCCGCATGACCACGACCCAGTCGACGGGCTCGCCTTCGCCCAGCGCCAGGCTGCCGTCCGCACGCCTGCCAACCGGCTGCACGGCCAGATAGAGGTCCGGCGCAGTCCGGCGGTTGAGTACCAGCTCCGCATCGCAGACGGCCTTGCGCCGGTCCGCCGTCGAAAAGTCCAGATAGGGATAGCGCACCGCGCGTTTGAGCTTGAAGGCGTGCTTGCCCGCCAGAAACACGATCGCCGCGTGGGTCTCTATCCGCTCCACGGGACCCGACAGGCCATATGTCCCGGCTCTGGACAGAAGGGCTATGATCTCCGTCTGATCATCGCAGGTATGCACGGGCGCGTTTCTCCTTCGGGAGAGGAATACGCTGCGAAGCCGCCGCTGGCGAGTGCTCGCTGCGCCAATTACGCAACTCCTGCTCACGGGATGCTTAACCCTACAGAATAACCATTCCAGAGCCCATGCCACGTAAACCGGATCGACTGGGCAACACAGGCAGATTTAGCGATTCGCGGGACGGATGACGTAAGCGGCATGGCCTTCTTTCAGGGACAATCCAATCTCGCGCTTGCGATTGTCTTCGCAGGTGTGCTGTTGATCGCGGCCGCAGTTTATTTCGCATGGCGTTTCAGGCTCGATCGCGATCACGAAAAGATCCGCCATGCGCTGGATCAGATGGCGGACTGCAATTTCGACGGGCCCGACCTCCGTCTGGAAAGGTGCGGCAGCGGCGCGTTGCTCTATTTCGACGTCAACGAATTCAAGAAGATAAACGATACGCTGGGGCATCATGCCGGAGACCAGGTGCTGGCGACGATCGGAGACCGGCTGCGTCTTGCCGCGATGAGCTTTGCCGACGCGCGTCTTCAGGCGTTTTCCGAAAGTATCCCGCCGTGCGACTGCGAACCGGTGATTGCCCGGATCGGCGGCGACGAATTCGCCATGTTCCTGCCGGGTAACCCCTTGCCGGATCAGGTCGAGCGGTTCGCGCAGCGTCTGCAGCGTGTCGTCGGCGAACCCTGCTTCGTAGGATTGCAGACACTGCGCATCCGCATTTCCATCGGCATTGCCTTCTGGCGCGAGGGCGAGAAGAGCTATGACCGGCTCCTCGCTGCTGCCGACAGCGCGATGTATACGGCAAAGAGCAAGGGCGGCGGGAGCTACTGCTTCTTCACGGAAAAGATGCGCACGAACGCGGACCGGATTCTCGAACAGGAGATCGAGTTGCGCAATGCGCTGACCAACCGGCAGTTCGTGCTCCATTTCCAGCCGCAGCTCAACATGCGTACCGGCCGGATCGACACGGTGGAAGCGCTGATCCGCTGGAATCATCCCACGCGCGGGATGGTCATGCCGAGCGTCTTCATTCCTTTCGCGGAAAGCCACGGGCTGATCGATGAGATCGGTGACTGGGTCATGGCGGAAGCCGTCCGCATCGCGGCCCGGTGGCAGGAGCAGGGCGTTGACCTTAAAGTTTCGATCAACGTTTCTCCCAAGCAGTTGCAGCGGGTTGAACTGATCGCGATGATCAGGGCCGGACTGGAGCACTATGGTCTCCGGCCGGATCATATCGAAATCGAAATTACCGAAGCCGCGATCATGCGCGATGAAGGCTATTCCTTCGAGCGGTTGGAAAAACTGCGCGGCGACGGCGTGACGATCGCGCTCGACGATTTCGGGACGGGCTATTCCAACCTTTCGCAGTTGATGCTGTTGCCGATGGACCGGCTGAAGCTCGACAAGTCCCTGATCGACGGGATTGCCAATGACCAGCGCAAATGGACGATTGCGGTGGGCATGATCCGTCTCGCCCGCGATCTGGGCTTTCACGTTGTGGCGGAAGGCGTGGAATTGCCCGAACAGTTTGAATTGCTGGAAGAAGCCGGGTGCGATTTTATCCAGGGATTTCTTATTTCCGAGCCGCTTCCGGAAGCCGAGTTACTGACTCTTGTCGATGCCTTTCAGGCAAAGTCTGTAGGTCATGCGGCTTAGTTAATTAGCGCTTTACACCTTAGGTTGCGACCTTGCGACACAAGACAAAATGGGGCCATGAGAGATGACGAGGGCTGCGTGCCTCGTAGCGGCAGCGATAGGCTTGGTCGCGTTGCCGAATTCCGCCTGGGCACAGGATGCTGCCGTTTCCGCCGATAAGGCGGCAACGAGCGGTGATGCGCCCTCCCGGCGGATGGACGAGTTACTGGGCATGTCGCTGGAAGATGTCCTCTCGCAGGAAGTGACCTCGGTCGCCAAGAAAGCGCAGCACGTCGGTGATGCGCCGGCCGCTGTCTACGTGATTTCCCAGGACCAGATCAGCCGTTCGGGCGCCCTCGCGCTGACGGACCTGTTGCGCCGCGTGCCGGGACTGGAAGTATTCCAGTTGCAAGGATCGGCCACGTCGGTCTCCGCCAGAGGATTCTCTTCGCGCTTCGCCGCAAACCTGCTGGTGATGGTGGACGGCGCCGCGATCTACAACACCCCGATTTCCGGGATGTTCTGGGATCAGGCGATCTTCCCGCTGCAGGATATCGAACGCATCGAGGTCATTCGCGGCCCGGGCGGCACGCTGTGGGGCAGCAATTCGATCAACGGTGTCATCAACATCATAACCAAGCAGAGCGTTGATACCCAGGGGCTGCATCTCGATGTGAAGGCGGGTGCGCGCGATATGCGCGGCGAGTTCGGATACGGCGCGCAACTGTCGCCGGTGCTCGGTGTTCGGGTCTACGGCACGTACCGGCATTCCAAAGGCCTGCAATTTGCCGATGGCCGGGACATCGGGGACAAGTGGAACGGAGCGCTGGGTGGTGTCCGCCTGGACTATGCGCCGAGTGACAGCGACAGCGTCGTCGTGCTGGGTGAACTGTCCGGAGGCCGTTTCACCGAAAGCAGAACCGATGTGGCGGTGACGCCATCGGGGCCGGCCGAGATTGTGATCGGTCCCCGCAACACCTTCGATTCCGAACATGTTCTGGCACGCTGGAAGCATATCTTTGCGCCCGATTTCGAGCTGACGGGGCAGGTCTATTTCAATCGCCTCTACCGCGTCGAAGTCGATGCCGGGGTCTCGCGCGATCTCTATGATGCCAGCCTGGAAGGGCACTGGCGGATCAGCCGCATGCATGATGTGAACTTCGGAATTTCGGGGCGCATATCGCACGATGCCGTTGGCAGCGGGGGGCTGGTCAGCTTCCCGAGCGGCGCGAACACGGATCGCTGGCTTACTGGCTACCTGCAGGACGAGATCGCGCTTGTACCCGACACGTTCACGCTGACAGCCGGTTCGAAGTTCGAATTGAACAACTTCAACGGCTTTCATGTCCAGCCCAGCCTGCGCATGTTCTACCGTCACAGTGAGGGGCTTGCTTTCTGGGGGGCGGTTTCGCGGGCGACCCGCACATCGCTCCTGCAACAACGCGAGATGAATGCGAATTTCTTCCTCTGGCAACGGGACAAACGCCGGCCTCAGCCGGTGCTCACGCAGGTCATTTCATTCGGGAACAAGCACCTGCGCAACGAAAGCCTGTTGGCTTTCGAAGCGGGTATGCGAGCGTCGCTTTCCCGATCATGGTCGCTGGATCTTTCCGGCTTTCGGAACCTGTACGACAAACTGGTTACAGCCGACCTGATCAGCTCCGAACCGCTCTATGTCGCGCCTTATACGGATCCGGTGGGCATCCGCACCCTCAATACATTCAGGAATAACGCCAAGGGGCGCTCCTGGGGTTTCGAGCTGTTGCTTTCCGGCCAGATCACGCCGCAATGGAAGACGGAGCTTTCCTATTCTTATCTCGATTTGCGGATCGATACAAAAACCGTGGCCGCGCTCTCTTCGGTACCGTCCATTCCAAGGGATGCCTCGTCTCGCCACCAGGTGCGGGTCAGCACGTCCTACGATATCGGGGACAAGGTAAGTCTCGAGGGGGCTCTGCACTATGTGAGCAGATCGTTCGATGCCGTGCGCCCCGGTTTTGCCGATCTGGACCTCAGGGCCGCATATCGCCCGCTGACCAATGTCGAGATTGCAGTGTCGGGCAGTCACTTGCTCAAGCCCCGGCATCTTGAATACTATACGAATTACATACCCTTGCCGTTTGGCTATGTTCCGCGCGTGGTGACTCTCGAAACACGGGTCCGCTTTTGAGCGGGAAGCAGTGATGGTCTATTTCCCCACACTCAAGCGCACAGGATTGGCCGTGATCGCGCTGTTGTTGTCGATGGCGCCTTGGGGGCAGGCGCAGGCAAGCGACGATTCGGGTAATGTAAAGGCGGTCATCATCTTCAACATTCTGCGCTTCGCCAGCTTTCCCCATGCCGGCCGTGCGCTGAAGCTGTGTACGCGCAGCAACGAGGTCATCGCCCGGAACCTGCAGGCGCTCGACGGGCGGAGCCTGGGAGAACGGCGGCTTGACGTTGTGCTGGTGCCCTCATGGAGTGCGGGCACCGGCGCTTGCGATGTGATCTACACCGGTTCGGGGGATGCGAAGGCGCTGCCGAAGGCCCGGTACGGGCAAATCACCATCGGCGACGGTCCGTCGTTCATCGACAGGGACGGAACGGTCGGTCTGATCGATTTCGGCGGGCAAACACGCTTCACGATCAATGCCCGGATCGCCAGACGAGCGGATGTCCGGTTCAGCTCGCAACTCATGCGCCTTGCAGCAAGGGTGATCAACTGATGGCCGGCACCCGTCTCTTCAGCGTTCTGGCACGGCAGCCGTTCCATAAGAAACTGATGTTGTTCAGTGCGATCGCGATGGTCGCTGCCGTGTCACTTTCCATCGCGAGCCTGATCGGAACACAATACAAGCACTATCGCGACATTGCCGATCGGCAGTATGCGCAACTTGCCGAAGTTCTGGCGGGCAATCTGGGGGCGGCAGTCGTGTTTGACGATCGCGCCACGGTGGATTCAATCCTGCAATCCGCACATGCCATCCCCAAGATCGTATGGCTTGAAGTGCGCGATCCGGAAGGCCGGGTCATTGTCGCACGAAGGGCCGAAGGGCTCTCCGCCGAAGCGCTTGCCGGGATTCGGCAAACGGTGGTCGATCCCGATCTGCGTGGGTGGCATAACCTGACCGCCAGCTATGCCCGGCGCGTCGTGCCGATCAAGGTGGACAAGGCGAAGATCGCCGAACTGGAGATCGGCTATCACTATCGTTCGCCGTGGTCGATCATGCGGGAAGTCCTGCCGGCAGCGACAGTCATTTTCTTCGTGTGCATGGCGATCGGCATCTACGTCGCCAATCGTCTGCGCCGCCTGATTTCGCGTCCGTTCGACCGGATGCAATCGGCAATCCAGGCCGTGCGCGTTTCGGGACATCTCGATGCACGCGTCGAACTGACGGGAGATCCTGACTTTGACGGCCTGATCCGCAGTTATAACGCGATGCTCGGTGAGCTCGAGACGCGCAGCGAAGAGTTGGCCGGCGCCCGTGACGCGGCCGAGGCCGCCAATGTCGCCAAGAGCGCGTTTCTTGCCAATATGAGCCATGAACTGCGCACACCGCTCAATGCGATCATCGGTTATGCCGAAGTCCTGCGTGAGGATCTGGAAAATGCCGGGCTCGATCGATCGGTTGAGGACGTGAACTGGATTCACTTGTCTTCCCATCAATTGCTCGAGCTGATCAACGGTCTGCTCGATCTGTCCAAGATCGAAGCGGGACGCATGGAGCTCGACGCGCACGATTTCGATCTCGCCGCGTTGCTGGGTGAAGTGGAGGTGACACTGCAACCGCTGGCGGCCAAGCAGGGCAATGCGCTGGCGGTCACGGTCGATCCGGCGATCGGCATGGTTCACAATGATTCGACCAAGCTGCGCCAGTGCCTGCTCAATCTGGGCAGCAATGCCTGCAAGTTCACCCGGGACGGCTTCGTCGATATCACCGTGCGCGCGGAAGGAGGCGACCTCGTCTTCGAGGTTTCCGATACCGGCATCGGCATGAGCGAGGAGGAGCTGCAAAGGCTGTTCCAGCCTTTCGTTCAGAGCGATTCGTCGACGACCCGCCGCTACGGCGGCACGGGGCTGGGACTGGCCCTGATCAAGCGGTTCGTCGCCATGCTTGGCGGCACTGTCGAAGTCAGCAGTGAAATCGGGTACGGAACAACCTTTACCGTGCGCCTCAGGCGCCATCTGGATGATGGCAAGGGTGAGAGCGTGCAGCTCGCCCTCCCGTCGGGCGGCGGCATTCATCCTGTTCGCAACGAGGCGCGCACGGGGCTGGCGGCACTGATCGTCGAGGACGATCCCAGCAGCGCCGAACTGTTGCGCCGGATGCTGGAGCGCAACGGCTATCATCCGATCCTGACGGACAATGGCGAAGAAGGCATGGCCATCGCCGCGCGGGACGTGCCCGACATGATCCTGCTCGATATCGGCGTCCCGAAGCTGGACGGCTGGAGCATGCTGGAACGCCTGTCGCAGGATGAAGTTCTCCGTGCGATCCCGACTATTGTCATCAGCGTCGACGACCGG
>JARROF010000169.1:0-8205 GCA_037384205.1 Novosphingobium sp.
GTTCATAAAGGATTTCTCCAAAATAGCCAAACCAATGACAAGGTTACTTGAGAAGAACAAGGACTTTGACTGGACTAAAGAATGCCAAGCCAGCTTTGAAGAGTTGAAGAAGTGACTATCATCGCCGACGGCCCGTCGACCGAGTTCGGCGAGCTGGCGCTGGGCCGCAACGTGCTCGTCGCGTTCATGCCCTGGAACGGCTACAACTACGAGGACTCCATCCTCATCTCCGAGCGGATCGTGAAGGACGACGTCTTCACCTCGATCCACATCGACGAGTTCGAGGTCATGGCCCGCGACACCAAGCTGGGCCCGGAAGACATCACCCGCGACATCCCCAACGTCGGCGAGGAAGCCCTGCGCAACCTCGACGAGGCGGGCATCGTCTACGTCGGCGCCGAAGTGCACCCGGGTGACATCCTCGTCGGCAAGATCACGCCGAAGGGCGAAAGCCCGATGACGCCGGAAGAAAAGCTTCTGCGCGCCATCTTCGGCGAAAAGGCCAGCGACGTGCGCGACACTTCGCTCCGCCTGCCCCCGGGCGTTGCCGGCACCATCGTCGACGTGCGCGTGTTCAACCGCCACGGTATCGAGATCGACGACCGTACCCGCGCGATCCAGAACGAGGAAATCGAGAGGCTGGCCAAGGACCGTGAGGACGAACGTGCGATCCTCAACCGCGCGACCTACAACCGTCTGCAGGAAATGCTGCTCGGCCAGGTCGCCGCTTCCGCCCCCAAGGGCGTGAAGAAGGGCATCGAGATCACCGACGAAGTCCTTGCCGAAGTCGAGAGGCACGAATGGTGGAAGTTTGCCGTCGCGGACGACCACATGCAGGGCCAGCTCGAAGCGGTGAAGACCCAGTACGACGCGACGGTCAAGGCGATCCAGGAGAAGTTCGAGGACCGCAAGGAAAAGCTCGAACGCGGCGACGAACTCGCCCCGGGCGTGCTCAAGATGGTCAAGGTCTTCGTGGCGGTGAAGCGCAAGCTGCAGCCGGGCGACAAGATGGCCGGCCGTCACGGCAACAAGGGTATCATCAGCCGCATTCTGCCGCAGGAAGACATGCCCTTCCTTGAAGACGGCACCCCGGTCGACTTCGTGCTCAACCCGCTGGGCGTGCCTTCGCGCATGAACGTCGGGCAGATCTTCGAAACGCACCTGGGCTGGGCCGCGCGCGGTCTGGGCCGCAAGGTGGCCGATGCGCTCGACGCGTGGCGCGCCGCCAATCCCGATCCGGTCGCGGGCCAGCCGCCCGAAGCCGTGAAGGACGTGCTCAAGGAGATCTACGGCGACAACTACGCCGCCGATATCGAAGCCCGCACGCCGGAGCAGATCGTCGAACTCGCCAACAACGTGCGCAAGGGCGTGCCGATGGGCACCCCGGTGTTCGACGGCGCGGTGGAAGCAGACGTTTCGGCCATGCTGCGTCTCGCGGGGCTCGACGAATCGGGTCAGGTGGATCTCTTCGACGGCCGCACCGGCGATCGCTTCGACCGCAAGGTGACGGTGGGCATGAAGTACGTGCTCAAGCTGCACCACCTTGTCGACGACAAGATCCACGCGCGTTCGATCGGCCCCTACTCGCTCGTCACCCAGCAGCCGCTGGGCGGCAAGGCGCAATTCGGCGGCCAGCGCTTCGGCGAAATGGAGGTCTGGGCCCTCCAGGCCTACGGCGCCGCCTATACCTTGCAGGAAATGCTGACGGTGAAGTCCGACGACGTGGTCGGCCGCACCAAGGTCTACGAAGCGATCGTCAAGGGCGACGACACTTTCGAGGCCGGCATTCCGGAGAGCTTCAACGTTCTCGTCAAGGAAATGCGCTCGCTGGGCCTCAACGTCGAGCTCAAGAGCCTCGACAACGACGAGGACGGCGACATGCTGCCCGAGGCGGCGGAATAGGCTCTATATCCGCGCCCATTCGAGGCCTCGTTTCGCCCCACCTGTTCGGACAAAAGCTGCGATGACAAATTCAATTGTATTGAATCTAATCAATATCGCCAATCGCTTTGGCCTCGTAGTGCGCCGGCATCAAAAAGCCGGCCACTACGCGGACTTTTTGGCGACGCTTCGGCCCGTAGAGACTGAGCACCCGCTGATCCGCATCGGGGGGGAAGGTGATGGCGGTTACCTGGTCCCTGACGATCTCGACGGCATTGAAGCATGCTTTTCGCCTGGCGTGGACAAAATTGCGCTGTTTGAAGAAGATATGATCGCGCGTGGAATGCGCGTTTTCCAAATTGACGCGTCCGTGGAAGAGTCGCCACTCAAGCACGAGCGCAATCAGTTTGAGCGCAAGTTCCTCGGCATCGTATCCCGCAATCATTTCATAACGTTGGATGATTGGGTGAAGGAGAAGGCTGGGGCCACATCGGGTGATCTTCTGCTTCAGATGGACATCGAAGGTGCGGAATGGCTGACGCTTGCTCAAGTGAGCGAAGAGACGCTGAAGCGCTTCCGCGTCATTGTGCCTGTTGCGCAAAGATCGCTCATTGATTCGCAAGCCTGTCTCGGCCCTGCCTCATGCGCTTGATCGCGACAACGACCCCCAGTTGCCACACGTTGATGTACCTGAGAAAATCTATGCAGGCCGTTAGACAGAGCGAAAAATTCCGCTCCAGCAACAGCCGATGAACCTCTTTCCCGGATGGATCATATAAAATGAACGACCTGACAAAATTCACAAACCAGATGGCGAAGCCCGAAACCTTCGACCAGATCCAGATCGGTCTCGCCTCTCCCGAGCGTATCCGTTCGTGGTCCTTCGGCGAGATCAAGAAGCCGGAAACGATCAACTACCGCACGTTCAAACCCGAACGCGACGGCCTGTTCTGCGCGCGCATTTTCGGCCCGGTGAAGGACTACGAGTGCCTGTGCGGCAAGTACAAGCGCATGAAGTACAAGGGCGTCGTCTGCGAGAAGTGCGGCGTCGAAGTCACCGTCACCAAGGTGCGCCGCGAGCGCATGGGCCACATCGAGCTGGCCGCGCCGGTCGCGCACATCTGGTTCCTCAAGTCGCTGCCCTCGCGCATCGGCCTGCTGCTGGACATGCAGCTCAAGCTGCTTGAGCGCGTGCTCTACTTCGAGAGCTACATTGTCATCGAGCCGGGCCTGACCCCGCTCGAGAAGTACCAGCTCCTCACCGAGGACGAACTGCTCGACGCGCAGGACGAGTATGGCGAAGACGCTTTCTCCGCCGGGATCGGCGCCGAGGCGGTCAAGCAGATGCTGATCGCGCTCGACCTCGAACAGGAACGTGCGGATCTGCTGCAGGAACTTGAGACCACCAAGTCGGAGCTCAAGCCCAAGAAGATCATCAAGCGCCTCAAGGTCGTCGAATCGTTCATCGATTCGGGCAACCGCCCCGAGTGGATGATCCTCGAAGTCGTGCCGGTCATTCCGCCAGAGCTGCGCCCGCTGGTGCCGCTGGACGGCGGCCGTTTCGCGACGTCGGACCTCAACGACCTCAACCGCCGCGTGATCCACCGCACCAATCGTCTCAAGAGGCTGATCGAGCTGCGCGCGCCGGACATCATCGTGCGCAACGAAAAGCGCATGCTGCAGGAATCGGTGGACGCCCTGTTCGACAACGGCCGCCGCGGCCGCGTCATCACCGGCGCCAACAAGCGTCCGCTCAAGTCGCTGTCCGACATGCTCAAGGGCAAGCAGGGCCGCTTCCGCCAGAACCTGCTCGGCAAGCGCGTCGACTATTCGGGCCGTTCGGTCATCGTGACCGGTCCGGAGCTCAAGCTGCACCAGTGCGGGTTGCCCAAGAAGATGGCGCTCGAACTGTTCAAGCCGTTCATCTACGCCCGCCTCGATGCCAAGGGTCTTTCGATGACCCTGAAGCAGGCCAAGAAGTGGGTCGAGAAGGAACGCAAGGAAGTCTGGGATATCCTCGACGAGGTGATCCGCGAGCATCCGGTCATGCTCAACCGCGCGCCGACGCTGCACCGCCTGGGCATCCAGGCGTTCGAGCCGGTCCTCATCGAGGGCAAGGCGATCCAGCTGCACCCGCTCGTCTGCTCGGCCTTCAACGCCGACTTCGACGGGGACCAGATGGCCGTCCACGTCCCGCTTTCGCTGGAAGCCCAGCTCGAAGCGCGCGTGCTCATGATGTCGACCAACAACATTCTCTCGCCCGCCAACGGCAAGCCGATCATCGTGCCGTCGCAGGACATGGTTCTCGGCCTCTACTATCTGTCGATGGACCGCACCGGCGAGCCGGGCGAGGGCATGAAGTTCGCCGACATGGCCGAAGTGCACCAGGCGCTCTACACCGGCGCGGTGACGCTGCACTCGAAGATCGAGGCCCGCGTGCCGCAGACCGACGAGAACGGCGGGCAGTACATGATGCGCTTCGAGACGACGCCGGGCCGCATGCTGATCGGTGAATGCCTGCCGAAGAGCCACACGGTGCCTTTCGGGGTCGTCAACCGCCTTCTCACCAAGAAGGAAATCGGCGACGTTATCGACCAGGTTTACCGTCACACCGGCCAGAAGGACACGGTGCTGTTCGCCGACGCCATCATGAGCCTCGGCTTCCGCAACGCGTTCAAGGCCGGTATCTCCTTCGGCAAGGATGACATGATCATTCCGGAATCGAAGGAAGCCCTGGTCGGCGAGACCAAGGACCTGGTCGCGGACTACGAACAGCAGTATCAGGACGGCCTGATCACGCAGCAGGAAAAGTACAACAAGGTGATCGATGCCTGGAGCCGCTGCGGCGACCAGGTGGCGAACGCCATGATGGACGAACTGAAGGCCCAGCCCATCGATCCCGAAACCGGTCGCATGGCACAGATCAACTCGATCTACATGATGAGCCACTCGGGCGCCCGCGGCAGCCCGGCCCAGATGAAGCAGCTCGGCGGTATGCGCGGCCTGATGGCCAAGCCTTCGGGCGAGATCATCGAAACGCCGATCATCTCGAACTTCAAGGAAGGCCTGACCGTTCTTGAATACTTCAACTCGACCCACGGCGCCCGCAAGGGTCTGGCCGACACCGCGCTCAAGACGGCGAACTCGGGCTACCTGACCCGCCGTCTGGTCGACGTGTCGCAGGACTGCGTCGTCGTGATCGAGGACTGCGGCACCGAACGGGCGCTGGAAATGCGCGCGATCGTGCAGGGCGGTTCGGTGATCGCCTCGCTGGCGGAGCGTATCCTGGGCCGTACCCTGGCCGAGGACATCGCCGACAAGGACGGCAATGTGATCGTCCCCAACGGCACGCTGCTCGACGAGCCCATGGTCAAGACGATCGAGGACGCCGGCGTGCAGTCGGCCCGCATCCGCTCGCCACTGGTCTGCGAGGCGGAACAGGGCGTCTGCGCCAAGTGCTACGGCCGTGATCTGGCTCGCGGCACGCCGGTCAACATCGGTGAAGCTGTCGGCGTCATTGCCGCGCAGTCGATCGGTGAACCGGGCACGCAGCTCACCATGCGTACCTTCCACATCGGCGGCGCCGCGCAGCTCAACGAAACCAGCCACCTGGAATCGATCTGTGACGGCACCGTGCAATACCGTGACATCCCGACCATCCTCGACAAGCGCGGCCGCCGCCTGTCGCTCGCCCGCAACGGCGAGGTCGTGGTGATCGATACCGAGGGCCGCGAGCGCGCCATGCACCGCGTGCCTTACGGTACGGTGCTGCTGCACACCGACGGTGCCACGGTGAAGGAAGGCGAACGCCTGGCCGAGTGGGACCCGTTCACTCTGCCGATCATCACCGAAACCGCGGGTGTGGTGAAGTATCAGGACCTGATCGACCAGCGCACGCTGACCGAGCAGGTCGACGATGCCACCGGCATGACCAGCCGCGTCGTCACCGAAGACCGTTCGACCAGCCGTTCGAAGAAGAAGGAAGACCTGCGTCCGCGCATCACCCTTCTCGACGACCAGTCGGGCGAGGCCGCGCGCTACATGATGGCACCGGGGGCGACGCTCTCGGTCGAGGATGGCCAGGCCGTCGAGGCCGGCGACATCATCGCGCGTGCTTCGCGCGAAGCCGCCAAGACCCGCGACATCACCGGCGGTCTGCCGCGCGTTGCCGAGCTGTTCGAGGCCCGCAAGCCGAAGGACAACTCGATCATCGCCAAGGTCTCGGGCCGCATCGAGTTCGTGCGTGACTACAAGGCCAAGCGCAAGATCGCGATCATTCCGGAAGAGGGCGATCCGGTCGAGTACCTGATCCCCAAGAGCCGCGTGATCGACGTGCAGGAAGGCGACTTCGTCAAGAAGGGCGACAACCTGATCTCGGGCTCGCCCGATCCGCACGACATCCTCGAAGTCCTCGGCGTCGAGGCGCTCGCGGAATACCTCGTGGCGGAAATCCAGGAAGTCTACCGCTTGCAGGGCGTGAAGATCAACGACAAGCACATCGAGGTGATCGTTCGCCAGATGCTGCAGAAGGTCGAGATCACCGATGGCGGCGACACCACGCTGCTGGCGGGCGAGCAGGTCGATTACGAGGAAATGAACGAGTACAACAGCAAGCTGAAGCCGGGCCAGAAGCCCGCCGAAGGCAAGCCGGTGCTGCTGGGCATCACCAAGGCCTCGCTGCAGACCCGTTCGTTCATCTCGGCCGCCTCGTTCCAGGAAACCACCCGCGTGCTCACGCAGGCGGCGGTCGAGGGCAAGAAGGACTCGCTGATCGGACTGAAGGAAAACGTCATCGTCGGCCGCCTGATCCCGGCGGGCACCGGCGCGGGCATGAACCGCGTGCGCGTTGCCGCATCGAGCCGGGACGCTGCCCTGCGCGCGTCCTACCGCAAGATGCAGGAAGCCCTCATCGCCGCCAACACGGCGGAAGAAGAGCACGTGGCCGAATTGCAGCGCGACCCGCTCGACGATCTGGGTGACGATCCGCTGGCGGCAGTCGAGGGCGAGACCCACGGCACCGACGCTGACGCAGGCGATTACCTGCTGAAGGGCGACGAGGCCGAATAAGCCTCCCGCACCGTCAACGCAAAACGGGAAGCCCCGTCGGAGCAATCCGGCGGGGCTTTTTGCATCGGGCGCATCCGCCGCGGCCGGCGATGGTCTGCTTCCGGCCCATTTGCGGATTGTCTGGTCTTTGCGCTCAGATAGCCCCAGCCGGAAAGTGCAACGCAATAGATTGCATGTAACCGTGACCGTGGACGCCGGTGTCGATGCCGAGGCCCTGGCACGGGTCGTGGCCGTTCTCACGCGATGATCCCACTGCCACCTTCCACCCGGATCTATCGTAAGCGTGGCCTGAGTACCGCTATGCGGCTTGAGCGACGTGCTGCTGGGTTGGCTGCCAGTTCCACGGCATGAGCTCGTCCCAGCGAGAAGCGGGCCAGTCGCCAGCGATTTTCTCGATGACATCG
Source organism: Novosphingobium sp. (assembly GCA_037384205.1). Lineage (GTDB taxonomy): Bacteria > Pseudomonadota > Alphaproteobacteria > Sphingomonadales > Sphingomonadaceae > Novosphingobium. The sequence continues at coordinate 7,353 of JARROF010000169.1, forward strand.
GCGATGTAGGCCTGCGGTTCGATGCCGTTGAGCTTGGCGGTCTCGATGACGGAATAGATGGCGGCAGCCCGTTCGCCACCAGCCGTCGATCCGGCAAAGATCCAGTTCTTGCGGCCGATCGCCACGGGGCGGATCGCACGCTCGGCGATGTTATTGTCGATCTCGGCGACGCCCTCGTCGATGTAGCGGGTGAGCGCATCCCACCGCTTGCGGCCATAGCTGAGCGCCTTGGCCATGTTGGACTTTGGCGACAGGCGGCGCAGCGCATTGTCGATGATCGTGCGTAACTCGTTCACCTGAGGCCTGCTTCTGTCCTGCCGATGCCGGCGGCGCTGGTCGGGCGGCTGCCCGCGTATCTCTTCCTCGATCCGGTAGAGAGCGGCGACCCGATCCAGCAAGTTGTTCGTCAACGGCGTCGGACTGGTGGCGTGGTTCTCGAATATCTTGCGCCGGAAATGCGCCCAGCAGGCGACTTCCTGGATGTGGTTGCTCCTGTAGAGCTTGTCGAAGCCCGCATAGGCATCAGCCTGTAGCAGCCCGGTAAAGTCCTTGAGCTCGCTTTGCGGGGGCACGCCGCTGCGATCAGGGGTGAAGCGATACCAGGCCAGCGCGGGCGTGGATGCGCCAGCAGCACGATCATCGACGACATAGGCCCAGAGCCTCGCCTGCACCGTCTTGCCCTTGCCGGGCATCAGCATCGGCACGGGCGTGTCATCGACATGGATCTTGCCGGCCTTGATCCCTTCTTCCCGGATGCGACTGACGATCGGGTCAAGCAGATGTGCGGCCTGTGCTGCCCAGCCTGCCAGCGTCGAGCGGTCGATATTGAGGCCCTGTGCCGCCATCATCTCGG
>JARROF010000170.1:0-8024 GCA_037384205.1 Novosphingobium sp.
GGAAGAGGACCGGCGCGAGTGGGACCGGGGCCTGCTCTGTGCCACGCTCACCCACAACACGATCCCGCGTCCGGAGCCGGATCACCCTGAGCCGGTGGCCACGGCAGCGCTGCGCCACATCGGCCACTCGGCCTCGCAACTCGCCATCGCGCCGCTGGAGGACATCCTCGCGGAGCGCGAACAGCCCAACCTGCCCGGCACTGTCACCGAGCATCCCAACTGGCGCCGCCGCCTCGCCGCGCCGCTGGAGCAATTGCTGGATGAACCGCGCAACGCGGCCCGGATCGAGGCACTGGACAACGCGCGGAGGGAATAAGCCGCGGAGCTAATGCCGGCATGAACGAGCGGCCGTTGCCGGGCCGTGTCGGGAGCGAGCTGAATGGGAGGAAAGCTCGGGTGAGCGAGCGTTGCGGTCAAACTTGCCTTCTCGTAGAATGCAACGATGGAAGCCCATAATTCACATAGCGTTGGCCTTGGCGGGGACGGTGATGAAATCGAAGCCATCGCCGATGTGGAACGAGCCTTCGGCGTAAAACTAGATTATTCCTTCGCCAATCAATGTATGACGGCAGGCGATGTATTCGAGGCTCTTAAAGCTGTAATCCCGGCAGCAGAACAAGCGCGGACAGACTTATGGGAGCGGTTTGTCATAGCTCTGTGCGGGATCACAGGCGTTGATCCGCACCATATTGAACCGGCGAGCCCGCTTCTTTCGCAATCGCGCTTCTGGGCGAAGGTGGCGGACGCATCAGCTATGGTATGGATCACTTCGGCGGTTGTGCTGGCAGCAGCCGTCGGGCTTGTGTTCTTCGAGACGTAACGTCCGGAAAGGCGGCTGTCGGATCAAGGCGATAAAAAGCTGCCGCTTTCCCCTCTCCGCAAGAGGGGAAAGCGGCAGTCTCGCCGACGCGAACCGAGCGCTATGCGGATGGAATGCTCGCCCCCGAGCCTCAGGCCGCCGCCAGTTGCATGTCCTCGCCCGAGATCTCTTCCAGCGAGCGGCCCGACGGTTCCTCCAGGCACACCGCCGTCAGCACCAGCCCGATCATCGAGAACACGAACGTGGTCATCAGCGTGTCGTGCAGGCCCACACGCTCGATCAGCACGGGAAAGAAGTACGCCCCCAGCCATGCACCCAGCTTCGCGGTGCCGGCCGAGATGCCGTGCCCGGTGGTGCGCAGGTTCACAGGAAAGACCTCGCCCGCGATCACGAAGGTCGTGGTGTTCGGCCCGAACTCGGCGAAGAAGTAGGACAGGCCGTAGAGCGTCAGGAAGATCAGCAGCGACTGCGACAGGATCGGAAACGCGCCGAGCAGCAGGAACATCAGCCCCATCATCAGGAAACCGATCATCTGCAGCCGCTTGTGCCCGATCTCGTCGATCTTGAGCGCCGCCAGAAAATAGCCGGGCACCGCTGCCACCGCGAAGACGATCAGGCTGAGCGCGGTGCTCTGCATCGGATCGGCATGGGGGGCAAGCTGGTGCATGATCATCGGGGTCGAGATAGTGTTGCCGTAATAGGCATAGTCGAACACGAACCAGGTGCCCGCCGTGCCGAGCAGCGTGCGCCAGTATTTCGAGAGCGGCTGCCTGACGATCGCGGTTTCGGGTTGGCCCGCCACCGCATGGCCACCGCTCAGCCGCGCCAGTTCCAGTGCCGCGCTCACCCCATCGCCCTTCACGCGCGCCAGCCAGCGCGGGGATTCGGGCAGCGAGCGGCGGATGACGATCACTGCCAGCGCCGGGATCGCGCCCAGCCCCAGCATCAGCCGCCATGCCAGATCGTGCGGAACGCCCGCCGCCATGAGCGTCAAAGCCACGGTCGGCCCGGCCACGAGCCCGGCAGCCTGCGCGGAGAACACCAGCGACGTCAGCCGCCCGCGCGTGCGGACATTGGCATATTCGCTCATCAGCACGGCCGACATCGGATAGTCCCCGCCGATCCCGAAACCCAGGATTACGCGGGCCACCAGCAGCACCGCCATGTTCGGCGCAAAGGCGGAAAGCAGCGCGCCCACCGTCATCAGCACCGCTTCCAGCCCATAGACGGTCTTGCGGCCCAGCTTGTCCGCCAGCACCCCAAAGACATAGGCGCCGAGGAATGTCGCGATCAGCGAAATCGAGGCGATCAGCCCGACCTCGTGCGCGCTGAGGCCCCATTCGGCCCGGATCAGCACCAGCGCGGAGCCGATCACGAACAGATCATAGGCAGACGTGAAGAAGCCCATTGAAGATGCGAAAATCGCCTTCAGATGGAAGCTGCCAAAACTGGCCGTGTTCAGCGTATCCGCCACAGATTCGCGGCGTGAGTTATCATTGATGGCTTGGGACATCAGGTGCGACTCTCCTAGTGCCACGATGTGGCGGAGCCCCTGTGCCGCGCCTGCCTAACCCCATTTTACCGTCGCCGCGACCTCTTTTTCGGATTGTCGCATCAGCGCAGAAAACTGCGGTCCAACTCGGACAGCCGCGCGGCGCCGACCATGGCTATGTCGATCTAACCGCGATCACGATGTCTTGATTACGGCAGGCAAACCGGCCACGAACATGGGCTGATCGCAGCAACCTGGACGAACATGCCCCATCGTAGGCTAAAGGTATTTTTCGATGGCGGATGCCGCCCCAATCCGGGCCATATCGAAGCCGCCACAGTAGTGCGCGGGAGGGTTTATCTGTTCGACGATCTTGGCGAAGGCACCAGCAGCGATGCCGAATGGCTCGCCCTGATCCGCGCACTCGAACTTGCGCACTCCCTGGATCTAAACGGCATCGAACTGATCGGCGATGCCCGCGCTGTAATCGATCAAGCCAACTGCGCCCTGAAGAACGGTTGCGCCGCGCATGGCCATGCTGCCGCATTCCTGGCCATGGCTAGGCGTGCACCGCCAGCACGTATCCGATGGATCAAGCGCGCGCAAAACCTGGCCGGCATCGCCCTGGCCAGTCGCCATCCGCGGTAATGCGCAGCCCGGCCCACCTCGGGTCAGGGCCTCTTGATGGCCCATTGTTGCATCAAGAATCCTTGAAATATCGACATATTCCTGCCCTTAACACGCCCCCTCGTTGCGGATGTGCAGCACATGGCCGCAATGCTTGCAGTGAATGGCGTCAGGTTCATGCAGAAACAGCCCGCAATCCGGGCATTCGTATTCCAGCTTCGGCGGACGGAACAGCACCTGGATCAGCCGGACGAACAGCGAGACGCCGAAAATCATGATGACGACCGAGAGCAAACGGCCGCTCGGCCCGGCCAGAGTCACGTCGCCAAAGCCCGTGGTGGTCAAAGTCGTAACGGTGAAATAGAGCGCATCGGCATAGTCGTGAATGGAAGGATTGACGCCGTGTTGGGTTTCGAAAACCAGCGCCGTTGTCACGAAAATGAACAGCGCCAGATTGATCCCGGCAAAAACGCTCGCCTCATTGCGGCGGAAATAGGAAAAGTCGGACCTCAACTGCCGCAGCAGGTGGTACGACCGCAGCAGCCGGAATGTACGCACCACCCGCAGGAACGCAAAGCCTTCCCCCGCGATGGGTGCCAGCAGCGACAGGATCACGATCAGATCCGCCAGCCCCCAGAAGCCGAACGCCGTCCGCAGCCGCTCCCGGCTGGTTGCGATCCGCGCGGCGTAATCGAACACCACGAAGATGCCCAGCGCGAAATCCACGATCTCGACCACGGCCGATCCGGCAAAGAACGAGGAGGCGATGACGTACACGACCATCGCGGCATCGAACACCAGCAGGAAATAGCCGTAGCCACGCGAGGTTGCCCCCCCGTCCTCGTAGAGCCGTGACAAAATACCGTCCATCGCCAATCCTGCCCCCTCTCCATTGCCCGCGCCAGTTTCCCTGCAATCGAGGCAAATGTCCAATGACGCGGATCAACGGCCCCGCAGGACGGAAAGGCGCAAGCGGGCCGGGCTCAGGTAATCACGTCAGGCGCGGTTCGTCCGGTGTACTTCCCGATCTCGGCCATCTCCTCGGCCGCCGCGATCTGGGGGCTGAGCATTTCGCCCGTTTCAGCATCGAGATCGCCTTCGGGCCCGGTGTAGTTCTCCAGATAGACGCGCAGCGTTGCCCCCTGCGTGCCGGTGCCCGAAAGGCGGAACACCACGCGGCTGCCGCCCTCGAACAGCACGCGGATGCCCTGATTGGAACTGACCGAGCCATCGACCGGATCGGTATAGGAAAAGCTGTCCGCCACCGCGACGGTGAGCGGGCCGAAGCTCTGGCCCGGCAGGGTTTCGAGCTGATCCTTCAGGCCCGCCATCAGCGCATCGGCGCCTGCCTTGTCGATCCCTTCGTAATCGTGGCGCGCGTAGTAGTTGCGACCAAACTTCGCCCAGTGGCCGCGTGCCAGTGCATCAACGCTTTCCTTGCGCACGGCCAGGATGTTGAGCCAGAGCAGCACCGCCCACAGCCCGTCCTTTTCGCGCACATGGTCCGAACCGGTGCCCGCGCTTTCCTCGCCGCAGATCGTCGCCATGCCCGCATCGAGCAGGTTGCCGAAAAACTTCCAGCCGGTCGGTGTTTCGAAACACGGCACGCCCAGCGCCTCGGCCACGCGGTCGGCCGCCGCGCTGGTTGGCATCGAGCGGGCAATGCCAGTGAGGCGGCCCTTGTAGGCGGGCGCGCATTCGATGTTGGCCGCCAACATCGCCAGCGAATCCGAAGGGGTGATGAAACGGCCGCGCCCGATGATCAGGTTGCGGTCGCCATCGCCATCCGAAGCAGCGCCGAGATCGGGAGCGCCCTCTCCCATCATCAGGTCGTAGAGCGCTTTCGCGTGGATCAGGTTCGGGTCCGGGTGGTGACCGCCGAAATCCTCCAGTGGCGTGCCATTCACCACTGTGCCTTTGGCGAAGCCCAGCCGGTTTTCCAGAATTTCCGTGGCATAGGGGCCAGTGACCGCGCTCATCGCATCGAAGCGCATGGTGAAGCCGCCGGAGACCGCCGCGCGGATTGCGCGGAAATCGAACAGCTCTTCCATCAGGTCCGCATAGTCGGCCACCGGATCGATCACCGAAACGGTCATGGCGCCGACCTGTACATCGCCCAGCGTGTCGAGATCGATATCGGCGGCTTCCACCGTCAGCCAGATGTCGATTTCCCGGGTGCGCGCGAGAATGGCGCCGGTCACGCCCTCCGGCGCGGGTCCGCCGTTGGCGATGTTGTACTTGATGCCGAAATCCTCATCCGGACCGCCGGGGTTATGGCTGGCGGAAAGGATCAGGCCACCGCTTGCATTGTACTTGCGGATCACATTGCTGGCGGCCGGGGTGGACAGAATGCCGCCTTTGCCGACCAATACCTTGCCGTATCCGTTGGCCGCCGCCATGCGGATCGCTTGCTGGATCACGGTGCGGTTGTGAAAACGCCCGTCGCCGCCGATCACCAGCACAGCGCCGGGCTCAGGCGAGACAACGTCGAACACCGACTGGATGAAGTTCTCGGCATAGTTGGGCTGCGCAAAGACCTTCACTTTCTTGCGCAGGCCCGATGTGCCCGGCGCCTGTCCTTCGAAAGGCCGGGTGGGAACCGTGACGATCTGGCTCAAGCGATAATCTCCATTCTTCTGCCGCGAAGTATGCCTAGATACTTCGCGGGACAGTTTCGTGTCGGATCATGCATGCCAAACGCGCGATTGTACAACCGCGAAAAATCGGTGCTGTACCGTTATCAGACAAGCCCCATCGCGCGCATGCTGGCAATTGCATTGCCTGCCACGACACAATGATCGTCAAGCGCGATTTCCAGTTGCTCGACAAGGCCGCGCAAGCGCCTCGTCGTCGCGATGTCGGTATCGCTCGGCAACGCCGTGCCGGATGGGTGATTGTGCGCCACCACCAAACGCCGTGCGTCGAGATCGAAGGCGCGGCGTACCGTGCGCCGCAACGGGATCGCCGCTTCCCCGAGCTGGCCGCCCCGGTAGAAATCCTCGGCGATAAACAGCCCCTCCCCGGTAAAGAAAAGGATCATTACGCATTCCTCACGCCGCATGCCGAGGCGGCGAACCAGATAGTGGCGGAATTCGGGAGTATGGGTGTCCACCGCTTCGCCAACCAGCGCCTCACGCGCGGCGGCTTCGGCCAGGTGGCGCGCGGCGATGATCGCGGCGCCAACTCCCCAGCCCTCCCCGTCCGGTGCCAGCGCCTTGTCGAGCGCACTGGCGGAGGCTGACCAGATCGTGCGCAGCGATCCGAAATGTCGGATCAACCGCCGCGCAATGGCTTCGGCCCGCGCGCCGGCATAGGGGGCAAGGAGCTCCGCCAGGACGGATAGCTGCCCAGCTTCTTCCGCCGCCACATGTGAAACGCCAGCCCCAGCGTTACGGCGGTAAGCTGGATGTAGGACGGGGCTATGGACATCACGTAGTAGGCCAGCTGATCGATCTCCGTCAGCGAAAACCGATAGACATGCGCCATGACCGCTATGATCTGCGCGCTTCCTATCCACAGCGGATATACCCGGTTCGCGCGGATCGCCACGGCCATGAAGACGGCAAGAAGTGTGCTGTCGATCGCCAGATGGCCCAGATTGAGCTGGTGCCAGAAGACCGATCCGCCCCCCAGCACCGCGTGATACGCGGCATGGACCAGGGCTTCACACACACATGCGCCGGTGATGATCCGCTCAGGCGCGGCTCCCCGGCGAAGCGCGACAAGGAACAGAATAACGACATAGACGTGCTGCAGATCGGCCCGCATGGCCCAGAACCATTCAAACACGGCAAACCCCATGCAGGAAAAGCTCCGGGCCAGTCAGACCTCTGCTCAGGCCTGCCTGCGCCGTGGTTCCAGAGTGGCCGACTTCGGGCAATCGTTGGCATTGTCGCCCAGTGCCTTCACCTCGCGCCCGGTCTTGAGCAGTTCGCGGTGGACGCGAATCATGTCGTTCTGGCATTCGATCAACGACCGCTGGCTGCGGGCGAGACGCATCAGCGCGCTCTGGCCTGTGAAGGCGTCCACACCCTCTGCTTCGCGGGCGAGGAGCATCGATTCCATAAGTCGCGTCGAAGCGAGCAGCGCGGAATCGAGCGAAAGTTCGGCTTCGGGAAGCTGGCGCGAAATGCGCGCAGTGGCGACGGCTACAGTCATGGACATAAGAACCCTCCATCTGCGGCACCGGCCCGATCGATGCGCCTGCAACAAAAAGCATACCTGAAGGTCCGCGCGCGTCGGTCAGAACAGATCGCTCAGCGTCTGCACCACGCTCAAGCCGACCATCGCGACGAGGAGCATCCCCACGGCAATGGCCACCATGGCAGCGGTGCGGCTGAGCCCGGCATGCGCGCCGTCGAGCACCTCCGGGACGATCCTGCCGACACGCTCTCCCTGCCAAGGCGGCGTCAGTGTAAAAGTCACCGCGTCGGCCAGAGCGAGCTTTTCGGCAAGTGCGTCCCGAGAGGCAGATTGCGCGGGAGGCGTGTTTGCCGGAACCTGAGGAATCTTATCTGGTAGCAGCTTACAGGCTTCTTCCAGGTCCTGCAGGTACTGCCGGTAGGCCCGCGCCAGCTCCGCGCGCGGCGGCGAGCCGGTTCGGCTGCGCACCGCCTCGATCCGCTGGTTCACCGCGCTTTCCGAAATGCCCAGTTCCCAGGCGATTTCCTTGCTGGTGCGGTTTTCCGCCACGAACCGCAGCACTTCATGCTGCTTGACCGTCAGCCCCGGAAAAGCACGCAGCAGCGCAGACCCCGAACCGGCCTGCCCGCCGCCCCGCTCCTGCCCGTCACCGGGCATGGTCAATCAACGAACCATGACGCTGTCTCATGCTTTCTTAATCCGTACCACCGCCCCGATGAGCTACACGATAGCCCATGTTCCTGCGCAGGGGCACCCCCGGCCTACAAAAATGTTGGTGCAGTTTCATCCACAATCGAGCAATTTCCGATAGTTCCGTGCTGCCGGACCATCGAGCGGCCTTGCCCAAAGCGCTGTCCTACACACCCCCGAATCGGGCGCACTCGCCTCGCCCCCGCGATCCTTTCGGAAACAGCCCATGATCAACATGTCCCACACCACCAC
>JARROF010000171.1:0-5682 GCA_037384205.1 Novosphingobium sp.
ATTTATAGTGTTGCGTGTATTTTAACTATTTTGTTCTGAGGCTCAGGGGCGCCGGAATGCTCGCGGAAATGCCCGCCTATGACCTGACGGTGAGCTTTATGCAGCGCTGAAGCTGGTGGCGGTCCGGCGAGGGAGGACGAGGAATTGCCCGGCCGCGCGCGCCACGAAGAACAGGGTGAAGGCGGCCCATAGCCCATGGTTGCCCAGCGGATGCAGCAGCCAGAGCGCCAGCAGGTAGACCGTCATGGCTGCCGCCATCGTCCCCAGCATCGCACGCGTCCAACCGGCGCCGACGAACACGCCGTCGAGTACGAAGGAGGCAACCCCCGCCAGCGGCAGAGCGATCACCCAGCGGACATAAGTTCCCGTTGCCGTGATCACGTGCGGGTCGGTGCTGAACCATGCGGCGAGAGGCGTGCCGGCAAGGGTATAGGCCAGCGTCAGCGCCAACCCGGTCGCGCCGCCCCATAGCAGGGCGGCGCGCACGGCGGCGGTGAAGCGGGCCCGGTCATTCGCGCCGCTGGCTTCGCCACAGAGCACTTGCGAGGCGCTTTCGAACCCGTCGAGGATCAGCGCGGACAGCATGAAGAGCTGGAACAGGATGCCGTTGGCGGCCAGCGTGATGGGGCCGTGCTGGGCGCCTGAACGGGCGAAGATCAGGATCGCGCCTGTCAGCAGCAGGGTGCGCGCGAACAGATCGCGGTTGAGCGCAAAGAGGCGGGCCAGCGCGCTGCGGTGCCATGTCGCGCGGCGGCCTGCGGCGGCAAAGGCCCCGGCCGCTGCGGGCTGGCGCAGCACGATCGCGGCGAGCAACAAGAACTTGAGCAGTTCCGACCCCAGCGTTGCCGAGGCTACCCCGGCCACGCCCCAGTGCGCCACCAGCACCAGAAACAGGTCGAACGCGATGTGCACGGCATTGGCCGTGATTTCCACCACCAGCACATGGCGCACCAGCCGCTGACCGATCAGCCAGCCCATCAGCACGCAGTTGCCCAGCCATACCGGCCCGGACCAATAGCGGATGCCGATGTAGGTCTGCGCGTCGGTGCGCACTTGCGCCTTGGCTTCGAGCAGGCCGAGCCCGACCGGCACGATCCACGGCATCGCCGCCAGCAGCAGCGCGCCGATGCCCAGCGCCACGGCCATGGCCCGCGCCAGCGTCTCTCCCTGCGCGTCGCGGTTCCCGCTCCCCGCGCTTTGCGCCGTCAGCGCGACGGTGCTGGTGCGCAGGAAGTTGAAGATGTTGAGCATCCCCATCATGAACTTGGCGCCCAGTTCCACCGCGCCTTGCGAGGGGGCATCGCCCAGCCGCCCGATCGCCCACATGTCGGCGAGGCCGAACAGAGCGGTCGCCACATTGGTGAGCATGGCGGGCAGTGCGATCGTCCAGAGCAGGCGCGTGGTGCCGGTGGAGGAAGCGGACGCCGTCATTCGCCCGCCACGGCTTCCAGCGGGACCGTTACGCGCCGGGGGCGTTGCAGCAGGAAGACCATCGCGCAGGCAAGGAGGCCGACGATGGAGAGGGCCCAGAAGGCATCGACATAGGCCACCATCGTTGCCTGCCGCACCACCTCGTGCTCGATGGCGGCGACCGAGGACGGCAGGCTGAAATCGGCGTTCGGCAGGGCCGATTGCACCACCGGATTGTCCGGGCGCAGGCCTTCGGTCAGGCGGGACTGCACTTTCGCCTCGTTGCGGTAGATCAGCACCTGCACCAGCGCGATGCCCGCCGCGCCGCCATAGCTGCGCAGCAGCGTGTTGAGCGCGGTCCCTTCGTTGCGCAAGTGCGCGGGCAGGGTGGCAAACGTCATCATCGAGAGCGGCACGAAGATCGAACTGGAGCCCATGCCCTGGATCACGCCGGTGGTGATGACGATCCAGTCGCTCGATTGCAGCGTCATGTGCGAGAGATGCCACATGGAGAATGCCGACAGCAGCATCCCGAAGCCGACCAGCAGGCGCGGATCGACGCGGTTGATCAGGCGCCCCATCGCCAGCATCGCGATCAGCACGCCCAGCCCGCGCGGGGCCATCGCCAGCCCGACGTCCATGATCGGATAGTCGAACAGGTTGGACAGCATCTCGGGCAATAGCGACATCGGGCTGTAGATCAGCACGCCGAGGAAAAAGCCGACGATGGAGCAGATCACGAAATTGCGGTCGGTAAATACGGCGGGGCTGACGAAGGGGTGTTTCGTCGTCATCGAATGGACGATGAAGAGATAGAAGGCGCAGCCCGCCAGCAGCGTTTCCACCCAGATCTCGGTCGACGAAAACCAGTCCTTCACCTGCCCCCGATCGAACAGCAACTGCAGCGCGCCGATACCGATCGCCAGCAGCGCGAAGCCGAGAAAATCGAGCTTGGCGCCTTTCTGCCCCGGATAGTCGGGCATCGTTGCCGTCAGCCCTACCCAGGCCATGATCCCGATCGGCAGGTTGATGAAGAAGCACCAGCGCCAGGACATGTATTCGGTCAGCCACCCGCCCGCCAGCGGCCCAACCAGCGGTCCGGTGATCGCGGCCATGCCGAAGATGGCCATGGCGCTGCCGTGTTCCTCGGGCGGGTAGGCATCGAGCAGCGTGGCCTGGCTCATCGGCACCAGCGCCGCCCCGGCAATACCTTGAAGGACGCGGAAGAGGATCAGTTCATCAAGGTTCGTCGCCGCGCCGCAAAGGCCGGACATGACGGTGAAGAAGAAGATGGAGACCAGCATCACCCGCTTGCGGCCGAAGCGTCCCGCGAGCCAGCCGGTCAGCGGCGTGAAGATCGCCAGTGCCACGATGTAGCTGGTGAGCACCCAGGTAATCTGCTCGCGCGAGGCGGAAGTGCTGCCCTGGATATGCGGCAGCGCGACGTTCGCGATCGTCGTATCGATCTGGTTCATGATCGCGGCGGCCATGACGAAGAACGTCATCAGCCGCCGTGCTGCGGGGGGAGGATAGGAAAGTGTCACAGGATAAGTAAGGCCGGGGCGGATATTCGCTTTCCCGAAAGCCCTATCGGAGCGGAAGGCCCCCGGCAATCGCTCGTTTGACGGCGAGGCCGGATTCGCACGGTTCGAATCGGTCGACTCGGGCCGCAACGACACGAGGTGAACGAATCACTTGTGAACACTTCTTTCTCCCTGCCAGTGCAGCAAAAGAATTGCTGCACTGCACAAAAATAGCATGGCGCAGTTGACCGCTCGGGGCGGATGCGCTGATCGAAGATCGCGACATGTTGATGGAAAAATGACAGGAGAGGTGTTGTTGCGATTGCGAAGAGATCGGCGCGCCGGGTAGATGACGTAATCCCCCGGCGCGCTCTCTCCCAACACCGGCAAAGCCGCAAGCGGCCTTTCACGGCCACATTGCAACATAAAACCGGTTTGGCAAAGCAATAATCGCGCGGCTTGCTGTGCAATATGCGCATCTCTTCGCTCTACCTCTTCGCTTGAGAATGGCGAGAGTGGCTCTTCTTTCGTCACTCGGGCGATGTTTCCACGTTGACCGTTGTACTTCTATGGATGGCATGATCGTCTGCCGGGATGGAGGCGAAGAAAGGTCAGGGCAAAAGAGGTTCCGCGATGGCGCCGTGCGTTGAACAGAACGATGATCCGGGCGGTTTTCTGACTGCACTGGAAGCCCGGGCGCAGCGTGTCGAAACGCCTTGCGGAGAGTGCAGCATGGTCTGGCCGATCTGGAGCGAACGGGGCTTGCCGCATCCGGATCTGGCTGCGCAGGAAGCGGTGTTGCGTTCGGTTCAGCCAGGCACGGTGTTCAAGGTTGTTGCCAGGGCCGGCTACTGGACCATGTATGAGCGTCCCGAGGCTTTCGACCCGGCGCTCGAATCGATTCTCGATGTACCGCTGCGGAACTTGAGACAGCCTGCGGAAGGCATCTTGCGGTGCGGAACTTAAATCGTTTGCATTGCACAATTCATTTCGGTGCTTTTTTCCGGCTCGAAAGGGGCTGAAACTGGCGGAAAGGGCCGTTTTATGGCACCGAACCGGACCAATTTCGTCTTCCAAAGCGCTTTGACGCGAGGCATCTTGTCTTTCGACATCAGGACGTGGGGGAACGCCCATGGTTGATAGTCAAGGGTCGCGTCTCACAGGACGCATGATTGCAGGCCAGGCAAGTCCGGGCGTAAGCGTGAAGCAGGGCGAAGGCGGCGGGGGGCTGCCAAGCTGAAAACGCGCGAAAGCCTGCCGGGTTACCGAAGCCCGGACCGCAACGGTTGGTGCGGGTGCCGTCGGGGGGCGGTACGGGCTGCCGGAATGCGGAACCGGACGCAGGAGCGGGGGCTCGCGTCCGCTTCGAACCGGTCCGGGCGAAGGCAAGCGCCTCGACCGGAACAGCGCGCGAAGGTGGGGCTTCGCGCGCTCGGGCACGATGCGGCGCTCGCTTCCGGCTGACGGAAACATGCGGTGCGGCGTTGCAGGTCCAGAGTAGTCACGGCCGGGCCCGTGGTTTGCACCCGTGGAGTTGCAGCAATGGTGCGGATCAAGGGGCGGGCTCCCGGTCGTGCTACGTTTTGCGGGGTCGTCGGGGGAACGGCCGGGCAGGACAGTACGCGCTCGCGCAGCAGATCGAGATTGGCCATGAATGCAGCGAAATGTGCGCCCGCAGCCTGCGGAGTGGAGAGGTCCGCGCCGACTTCCGTACATATTGATGCCGATGGCGATATAGCCGTGTCCTGCCAGTTCGCGCATGCCCTTGCGAAAACTGTCGCGCGGGCCGGTCGCGCCGGAAAACATCAGGATCGTGCTGCGCGCAGTGCCTTGGTCCGGATGGACCGCGAAACCTTCCGGTGTGACTTCCCGGTGGGTGCAGCGAAACGGTTCGAAATCTCTCATGTCTCGCGGGCCAGAGTGCTGCCTGCCGCAGTGGCGAATTATTATCGAATAAAATGGATGAAGTTGTTGGGGGGGCTTGTCAAAGCGCGTCGTTGCCATCGCTGTGGGCGTCATGGCATGGCGGCCTTATGAGGCAGGCCGATCTCCGAACGGGGCACCGTACGCGGTGGGGCGTGGCGGCGTTCGTGCTGCTGATCCATCTGGCGCTTGTCGCCGGGCTGATTCGGGCTTTTACGCCCCGGTTCGCGGCGAGCGTGGTCGATACCGTGACGCAGGCCTTCTCGATTGCCCTGCCGCCGCCCGCATCCGAACCACCGCCCGCGCCGTCGCCAAGCGCGGGACCTCCTGCACAGGAAGGCGCTGCGGGGGCTCCCGGTCGCAAGGCGAAGCCGCGCGATGCCGCCGTCCCCAAGGCGCCGATTGCAGTCAAGCCGACCGAGGCGCCTCCCGCGGCAAGTTCGGGGGACGAGAATGCATCGGGCGCCCGGGACGAGGGCGCAGACACGGGGGCTTCCGGGGCGGGTCTGGGCACAGGTGCCGGTGCGGGCGGAACAGGGCAGGGCGGTGGCGGAAGGGGCTCTCCCACGGTCAAGATAAAGGGGGATATCAATTCAGCGAGGGATTATCCGCGCGCGACCCGCGATCTGAGAATCGGCGCTTCCGTCACGATAGATCTGACCGTGGGAACGGACGGTCGCGTCAGCGGATGCCGTATCTTTCGCCCGAGTCCGGACCCTGGTGCGGACCGCATTACGTGCGAACTTGCCGCGAAACGCTTCCGTTTTCGACCAGCTACGGATGCGGCCGGACGACCGGTGGAAGCGACATACCGCTGGCGCCAGCG
>JARROF010000172.1:0-5634 GCA_037384205.1 Novosphingobium sp.
TTGTAATCCAGAGAAAGTCGCCACGTTGGTTTGCTGTTCTTATATTGCTTGGTCTGCTCCGGATCGATAACGATCGACGTACCAGCGAGATTCACGGACCCCACATAGGTCACCTTGTCTCGGGTGTAGCGGATGCCCGCAGTCAGGTTAAGCTTGTCCGTCAGCGGATAGGTGCCCTGAGCGAACCCGGCGATCGATCGCGCTTCGCTTTGCCCGTATACAGCTACGCCCTGGCCGGGCCCCCCGAAAACGAGGCCCGTGATATCGACGGGATCGCTAAACCCGTCAAAGTTAAAATAGTAAACGCCCGCGAGCCACTGGAACTTCGCGTCTGAAGGTGCAAGAACGTGGAATTCTTCGGTTATCATGCGGGATCTGAAGTGGAAATCGCCCCTCACGAGAGGTAGTGCGCTAGCGTCCTGATCGAGCCCCTGAAACATTGTGACTTTCTGGTAGGCCGCAATGTTCCTGATCTGGAATCCGCCAAAATCATGCGTTGCCGTAAGCGATCCGCCATAGCTCCTGCCGGTTGCTTCCGTATTTGAATCGCCGGCAACCTGATATCGTCCGAGATACCCCTGCCCGGTGGCAAGAACCGCCCCCGGCGGATTCTGCGGATCGAGGTTCTGGCGATTGAAATTGGTATAGTTTCCGGACAGCGTGATCTCGGTTGCGTCCCCAGGTGTAAACAGAAGTTTGCCGCGCAGGTTGAAATTGCGCGAATAACCACGCTTTTCGCCCGTCGTGATGTTTCTGCCCCAGCCCTTGTTCTGATTCTGATACTGGACAGCGACATTGGCGGCCAGATTCTCGGTCAAACCGCCTGAGACATAAGCTGACGCCCTGACAGTCTCGTAGTTGGCATAGCCGACCTCGAAGTTCATCTCGGGTGCAAACGACGGGGCCTTGGTGATGACTTGCACCACGCCGCCGGTCGCATTGCGGCCGAAAAGAGTACCCTGCGGGCCTTTGAGCACTTCGACGCGCTCCACGCCGTTGAACTCGAATATGTTAGCGACGGCATTCGGCTGGTAGACACCGTCGACATAGATCGCAACCGAACTCTCGGCGAGGAGGTCGCCGGACTTAAATCCAATACCGCGCATGAAGATATTAGCAGGACCGAAACTCTGATTGATTTGCAGGCTTGGGGCCACCGCTTGAAGCTGCGTCGTGCCGGTTACCCCGGCGTTCGCCAACGATGATGCACCAATCGCGCTGATCGCGATCGGCACATCCTGAAGGCGCTGGGCACGACGCTGGGCAGTGACAATAATTTCACCAATGCCTTGGTCGGATTCGCCAGATGTCGCCTCAGAAGGCCGCGAAGTGCTGGCCGTCTGCGCCAGCGCCGGCTGAGCCAAGAACGCAAGGGCCGAAGCCCCGCTCAGCAATACCAGCTTTCCCCCCATATTAATTTCCTCTCCATGATTATGTTATGTCATGATTGCTATCGGTCTGTTATGAAACAGAAATCAAAGGACGTTAACAGACCCCGCGTTTTCTATTTCGTTGAAACGGTTCAACAAGTCAAGTGCCGTCTGCTTTGACCGTCCTCGCGAGCCGACATGTCTGCCCTGTCCATTGCAAATCTCTGCCATCCCAAGAGACTCGCGCGGTTTTGACAGCCCGCAAGCTATTGCAGGGAAAGCTTCATGATACGGATTTGAGCCTGCGCGGCATTTTGTGCGGGTTCGGGCCCAAGGAGGGCAAAACGACACCCCGGACATTCGCCGCGCGCTTGCGCGAACTGATCGAAGGGCATTCTGCGCGAGAGATGATCGCATCTTCGCTTGTGAAGGCGCGGGACGTGCTTGCTGCCGAGCTTTGGGCGTCGTCTCCGTGCCATGGCGCGAGAAAACGCTGATGCCCGGCGTCTCATGACAATACCTGGCGTCGGTGTGCTGGTGGCGGCACAGCGTCGTATCATCCGGTACCGGCCAGTCCAGTTCCGCCATGCTGAGCAGGCGCGCAACCAAACCTCTCGCCTGACGCAGCGGAAGATGGAACGGCCCTTTCAGGGGCAGCCAAAACGCAATCGCCCGGTCGGGAAACCGCAGCGGGCGTCCGGGTCGACCACTGGGCAACGAGCACCAGTCCATCTCCGGGTCAGACCACATATCCAGCGAACCTCGCTGCTTTGGCGTGGCGTTATACTCTGGCCAGTCCGTCGTGCGATGCGTTCATTGTCTTTTCCCGCAGCTTGCCCGGGATTATGCTGATCGGCGGTGCGAGGCACGGTCCCGGCGCTGCTATTTCAACCCGGCGTCCTGGAATTTTCGATGCGACCGCGCCGCGCTCGACCGCTGGCAGGCACAGGCAGCCCTCTCACCGCCGGAGGCGCACAGGAGCCCCGCATCACATACTGGCTCGAAATGGTTAGCCGGTGCGGGTCCGGCCCCGAGCGGCCCGCAAGCCGGTTCAGGATGAGTTGCGCGCTCAATCGACCTTGCTCGGCCGCATCGTGGCGGATGACGTTCGTGGGAGGGGTTGAAAAGGCCGCGAGCTCGGTGTCGGCGCTTCCGATTAGCGAGATGTCGTGCGGCACCGACAATTTGGCGGCGCGGATCGCACGAATGGCACCGCCCAGCATATCGATCCCGCCCGCGATCAAGGCCGTGGGTCGATTTTGCGACGAGAGCAGCGCCGATGCCTCGAAAAACGAGGAATCGAGATCGAATCCTCCGGTTCGCACCAGCGCGGAGTCATATTCGATTCCAGCCTCTGCCAGTTTCGTTCGATAGGCATTGATGCGCGCTATGGATGGGCGCACCACCGGTTGGCCTGTCATCAGCCCGATCCGGCGATGGCCGAGCGACAAGAGGTGGTCCATCGCCTCCCCGATGCCCGCATCATGATCCACCAGCACCGCATCCCACTCTTCGGGATAACTGCGGTCGAGCAGCAGGATCGGCAGGTTGAGGCGACGGCAGGCCTCCAGAATCTCGGGATCGCGCTCTGATGAGGTGGCCATTATCAGGCCGTCGACCCGGCGTTTGCGCAAAACTTCGAGCAGTTCCATTTCACGCTCCTTGGAGTCGGTGGAGCAGAGAATGAGGAGGACATAGCCGGCTTCGTGCAATGTATCCTGTGCCGCCCTGGTAAAGCTTGCCAGCGCGGGCACGGTTATGTCGCGAATGATGATCCCGATGCTGCGCGTGGCGCCGCCGCGCATGCTCTGCGCGGCGGAATCCGGTGTGAAACCGAGACGCTCGATCGCGTCGGTCACTCTGCGCCGGACATCTTCGCCAACGTTGGAATGGTTGTTGATCACCCTTGAAGCTGTCCCCACGGACACGCCCGCCGCCGCCGCCAGTTCCTTGATCGTCGGTTTCTTGGTCATGCCTGATGCTCCGCGCCTGAGTGATCGCGGACAGCATTCGCATTTCGCCGGGCCGCCGGATCCATTCCGGCAGCTTCATGAACCGTTGTCAACCGTGCCATGCGGCCTAACATGAAAGCAGCGGCCTGATATCGTCCAGTGACTCGAACCGACTGACCGCAGAGATGATCTGATCCGTCCGCTCCACGCCCAGGACCGGGTTCACAAGCGCTGCGAACTTCGCCGTGAGTTTCCGTTCCTGCCCATCGAGATCGTCGCTGGGAACGCTGGTATCTCCCGTCGCCGCGAGCCGCTCGCCATCATGGCTCTCCATGATCACGCGGGCGAACATGTCATGTTCCTCAATCCATTCGACCGAGACCTTGTCCCGCATCGCGGTGAGGTCTGGACGCACGGCATTGGCGTCCGAAAAGGTCTCGATACTCGCTGTGTCGACGCCGCAAAATGCCAGTGCGACAGTGTGCCGGAGACTGAATTTGGTCTCGAGCCCGGTCTGCGGCTGTTGTATGTTGCAAACCGTATCGAGCACCGGGTTTACCTGCACGGTCACACGCCTGATCGCATCGGCGGTACATCGGGATTGGGCGACGACCTCGCGCGCCGCAGCGATCGACGCGTGGGTGTTGTAACAACATGCGTGATATTTGAATAAGTTATCAAGGATATACGAACCGGCACGGGGCCGGGCATAAGCGCGGTCGACATGGTGATCCCGGCTCATGACCTGGGCGAAGCCATTCGGCGCGTCGAGCATGTCCTCGCGCGCACTCATTCCTCTCAGGGCGTATCGCGCCGCCATGAGCCCGGTGCGATTGGCCCAGCCGGCATGAAGCGGCTTGCACATCGTTCCGAAGGAGTATTTGAGACCAGCCGCCAGGGTGGCGGCGATGCCGAGTGCACGCTGCGCCGTTGCCGCATCGCTGCCCCGCAACCGGCAGCATGCAAGGGCCGCGCCCAATGCGCCGATGGTGGCCGTGTTGTGGAACCCGCGGCGATAGTGGTCGGGTTGCATGAGCGCGCCGATCCGGCAGGCGGCTTCGTATCCGGCAACAAAAGCGGTCAACACCGCTTCGCCGGTAGCGCCGATCGCCTCGGCTTCGGCCCATAGAGCCGGAAGGATCGCGGCTGTGGCGTGCCCGTTCAGCGCCAGATTCGCGTCGTCATAGTCAAGCGCGTGCGAGGCCGTCCCATTGATGAGAGCAGCCTGAAGCGCGCTCGTGCGAAACCGCGAGCCAACAACCGTGCTGACCGGACGCGCCTGCTCGTCCTCCGCTTCGGCCACCAGAATGCGTGTTGCGGGATCGTTCGCCCCCGCCAAGGTAACACCCAGCAGATCCAGTATGCAGTGACGCGCCATCCGCCGGGCTTCCGGCGATATATCGCCCAACCCGAGTACGCTGGCGTCACGCGCGATATCTGCGGTCAGACCGTTCATCAGTAAGACCGTTCCAGTCCCAGGACATGCTGGCCCACATAGGCAAGCACCATATTCGTGGATATCGGCGCGATCTGATAGAGCCGTGTCTCTCTCCACTTGCGTTCGATTTCATATTCTCGCGCAAAGGAGAAGCCCCCGTGTGTCTGCATCGCGACATCGGCAGCGTGGAATGCCGCCTCCGACGCCACCAGCTTGGCAATGTTCGCGTCGGGGCCGCAATCGAGACCGGAATCGAAACGTGCCGCTGCCTTGCGGCACAGCAGGTCCGCCGATTCCAGTTCGATGTGCGCGCGCGCCAGCGGAAACTGGACGCCCTGGTTGCTGCCGATCGATTTGCCGAACACGACCCGCTCGTTCGCGTATTCGATCGCGCGCTTCAGGCACCAGCGGCCGTCGCCGACCGCTTCCGTGGCGACGAGAATGCGTTCGGCATTCATTCCGCTGAGGATATAACGGAAGCCCTGACCTTCCTCTCCAACCAATGAATCGGCCGGAATTGCGAGGTTGTCGAAGAAGACTTCGGTGGCGTTGTGATTGATCATCGCATCGATCGGCCGGATTTCGAGGCCGTGTCCTCGAGCCTGGCGGATATCGACCAGAAATGCCGAAATTCCCTCGGTTCGTTTCGTGACTTCCGAAATCGGCGTGGTGCGAGCAAGCAAGAGCATGAGGTCCGAGTGCTCGGCGCGCGAGGTCCATACCTTCTGCCCGTTGACGATATAGGTGTCGCCGCGCCGCTCGGCCCAGGTCTTGAGGTTGGTCGTATCCGATCCGGTCGTCGGTTCGGTGACACCGAAAGCCTGAAGCCTGAGGTCGCCGGCCGCTATGCCCGGCAGGTATTTTGCTTTCTGTG
>JARROF010000173.1:0-12713 GCA_037384205.1 Novosphingobium sp.
ATGGCGAGGGAATTGATCGTCCATGCAGCGATATATCCGATCTGCGCATCGTCGAGCCGCGCCTGTTCACCCATCAGGGCCAGCATCGCAGGCGTAACGAAAATGAACAGCGCGCCAATGAAGCCCATGGCGATGGCGCTGATCAGGCCAGCGGTGCCGACCCGCCTGCCATGCGCACCCGCCGAGACATGGCCAGCGATCGGTATGGTATGTTCCAAACTAATACCCCTGCAGTTTCATGTATGAATTTCCAACTGCGTCACAACGGAAGATCGATTGCCTCGCACAGCGATCAGGCTGCCTAGAACCGCTGATGAGAGGGGGCCGTTCCCGAGCGGAAGCGCGGCTGCGCTGTGCTGCGCATAATCAATCCCCTCTCACCAGGCTGTGAACCATCCGTTGCTTTAAGGTCAGCTTCCGACAACATCCTCCACCGCGAGCGCGAACTTGTCGACGATCTCGTCGGCATCGCTGCGCGTGATGACCAGCGGCGGCGCAAAGACCAGGGTATCGCCCAGAGCACGCGTAATAAGACCGCGCTGCGCGGCCGCCTTCAGCACCTGGCGGCCGGTGCGGTTTGCCATCGGGAAAATTTCCTTGGCCTCGCGATCCTTCATCAGTTCGATACCCAGCATCAGGCCTTTACCGCGAATGTCGCCGACGTGGGCGTGCTGACCCAACCGGTCACGCATTGCCTGCATCATGTACGGGCCGACATCGGCCACGTTTTCCACGACCTTGAGATCGTCGATCAGCTTGAGCGCAGCAAGCGCAGCGGCCGCCGCCGACATCGGGAAATATCCCGAAGTCACGCCCTTGGCCGACGTGATGAGATCGGGCTGGTAGCCATAGCTCTGGCAGCCCCAATACGTGCCGAGGCGCCCAAAGCCCGAGACCACTTCGTCGGCCACAAGCAGGATGTCGTGCTTCTTCAGGATCGGCGTGATTTCGTCGAAATAGCCTTCCGGCGGCGGGATCAGGCCACCGGCCCCCATCACTGCCTCGGCGAAAAAGGCCGCGATCGTATCACCGCCCTCGCGCTCGATCAGGTCTTCCAGCTCCCGGGCCAGCTGACGCGAGAAATCGCGCTCCGTCATGCCTTCCGGTGCGGCTCGGTAATAATGCGGCGCGCTGACGTGCAGGATTGGCCCCTGCGGGAGATCGAAAAGATTGTGCATGCCCGGCAGACCGGTCAGGCTGGCCGTGGCCACACCCGAACCGTGGTAGGCATTCCAGCGCGAAATGATCTTCTTCTTCGCCGGCTTGCCGCGCAGGTTGTTATAGAGCCAGATCAGCTTGAGCTGCGTTTCGTTGGCATCGCTGCCTGAAGCGCCGAAGAACACGCGCGACATCGGCACCGGTGCGCGGGCAAGCAGCGCTTCGGCGCATTCGGCGACCACGTCGGTGCTCATCCCGTTGAAGGTATGGAAGAACGACAGCCGTTCGCTCTGCGCGGCGATCGCATCGGAGATTTCCTTGCGGCCATAGCCCAGATTGACGCACCACAGGCCGGCCATACCGTCGAGGTATTCGTTGCCGTCAATGTCACGGACGCGAACGCCCGAGCCTGAGGCCATCACCGTCGGGCCATCCGCCTTCATGTCATTGAGCGAGGTGAACGGGTGAAACTGGCTGCGCGCATCCTGCTGCGCACCCTGGGAAGGCTGGGTCGACTGCCGCGCGAGTCATTCGGATTGACTCACCACTGCGGCTGAAACACAGAGCCGAGCATGGAAGATAGACCAGATCTGGGCAATGTTATGGCCATGATGTCTTTCGCTGCAGTCGTAAGCAGCGGAGGCTTCTCAAATGCCGCCAAGGTGCTTGGCTATTCAAAAGCCGCAGTCAGTCGGCAGATCGCCAAACTGGAACAGAACATCGGTGTGCGCTTGCTCGATCGCACCACCCGATCGGTGACGCTTACCCCCGCCGGACGCGAAATGTACGCACGCTGCGCCCGGATCGTCGACGAGGTCACCGAAGCGAACCAGATCATCACCGGCATGGTTTCAAAGCCGCGCGGCGAACTCAAGGTGAATGCACCGGTCGTCTCCTCGTTGTTCGATCTCACCTCGATTATCCCGCGGTTTCTCAAGACCTATCCTGATGTCCGCCTGTTCCTCAATCTGTCGGACAGCAAGGTCGACATGCTCAAGGGCCGCTTCGACGTGGCCTTCTGGATGGGAGAGCCTTTCGACGCGAGCCTGGAATCGGTTCAGTTGCGCACTTATCCGATGGTTCTTGTCGCCGCGCCGGACTATCTCGCACGCGCCGGCTGGCCATCGACGCCGAATGACCTGAAAGAGCATACCTGCATCGTCGAAACGCACTTGTCCAAGGTTGGCGAATGGCGCCTGTCCGACGACGTTACCGTAGCCGTCAATCGCGGTCCGCTAACCAGCAACTCGGTACGCATGGCGCGGGAGGCCACGCTCGAAGGACTTGGTGTCAGCTATCTGCCCCGCTTTCTGGTGGAACATGATATCGCCGCCAAGCGGCTCGAGTGCCTGCTCGATGACGTGGTCAGCGAGAGCATTCCGCTTCACATCATCTTCCCGCGCGGCAACTTCGCCTTGTCCAAAGTCCGGGCTTTTGTGGATTTCTTCCGCGACGAAATGCCCGACGCGGGCGAAACCGGACGGAGCGCGCAGATGGGCCTGGCTTCGGCCATCTGATCTCCTCCTGCTCCACCGGGCGAGCCGAAACCTAGCCCGGCGGAGCGGGCGCGGTCAGAGATCGTAACAGCTATTCTCAAACCCGAAAGCCAATCCGCCCAGGTTACGCGCATAAGGGTAAGGGTTGTTGGCGACGTGCGCGCGGGCACAATGGATGTCGAGGAACGCCCGCTGGACGACATTACCGGTGTAGATCGCCTTGCCGCCGGAAAACAGCATCAGCTTGTCGATTGCTTCGACGCAGCGCGAAACCATGGCGGTGGTGTTGTGGCCGAGTTGCGCTCGCCGCTCGATCGGCCAATCGCCGCTGGCCGCGCGCTCTTCAAGTTCAGCGAGGTCTGCCGCAAGGCGCAGTTCGAGGTCCCGGAGCGTCAGCATAACGTCGGCTACCGCTTCCTGGATCGCCGTGTCCCCGGCCAGCCGCTGCCCGGTGTAGGTGGCCCGCTTTTGCCGGGTCGATTCCACGAACACATCCAGCGCGCGGCGCAATGATCCCAGCGAGGTGGTCGATACCGTCCGGTTGAACAACTGCGCGAAAGGAATGCGGTAGAGATCGCCGGTGCTCTGTACATGGCCCGGGCAGCCCAGATCGAACATGTCGCGTTCGCGGATCACGCGGTGCGCGGGCACGAAAACATCGTCAACCACAATGTCATTGCTGCCGGTGGGGCGCAGCCCCATGGTTTGCCAAGTGTCCACGATCGCATAATCGCTTCGCGGAACCAGAAAATTGTACGGTTCGGGCTGCCCGTCGCCGTCCTCGGCGATCATGTTGGCCCCCACCGATAGCCGCCTTCGACTTTGACCGCCTTGCCGGTCGGCATGTAGGACGAACTGATCAGCACCGATGAGTCATCGCCCCAGACATCTTCGGCCGCTTGCGGATCGAACAATGCCAGTTGCCAGTTGTGAACGGCGACGACCCCGTAAACCCATGCGCTGCCCATGCAGCCTTCGGCCAGGGTCCTGGCGACTTCGCAATAGACCGCCGGCGACATTTCGTAGCCGCCAAAACGCCGTGGCTGCAGGATCTTGAAGAACCCGGCTTCCTGAAAAGCGGCGATAGTCTCGGCCGGAACCTGACGGTCACGGATAGCCGCTTCCTCCCGTTCGCGCAGAACGGGAATGAAGGCCCGCGCGCGGGCGATGAGCTCGGCGGCATCGATCTCCCCGCCGTCATGCGGCCCTCGCCGGTTAGCTTCGCGCTCTCCTGCAACCTGCGACATTCCCATTCTCCTTCCCATAAACGAATCGCCAATGTGGAGCGACCCGGCCCTCACTGGGCCATATTTCCATGAACAATTAAAGATTATATGTGCTTATTGTTTAATATATGCAACAACATATAACGATGAAAAATTATGCGATCGTGGACACTTGGCAAACCATGGGGCTGCGCCCCACCCTGGGTGCTGTGAAACAGCTATGCAAGGGGCACGAACAACTGTTTCTCTATCACAACAATCAAGCCGTATTGTCATATACTGTCCATCATGCAACAAACATGGACGAGCGCTTCGCCGTGGACAGTCCAAAGGTGTCGCGCCAAGCCTTCGGGCAAACGGGGAGTACATCGTATGCAATTCAACTTCGGCGGCGCTCGGCGCCTACCGCTCATGCTTGCCTGTTCGGCGCTGGCATTCCCGACATTGGCCGCGGCCCAGGACGCCGCCACTCAGCCTCCTGCCGCTGACGCGGCTGGTTCAGACGACGGCAGTATGGCCGGCGAAATCATCGTTACCGCCACCAAACGTAGCGAGAACCTCCAGAAGGTTCCCATCTCGGTAAGTGCTTTTAGCGGCGAACAGGTCAAACGACTGGGCATCACCGACACAACTCAGGTCACGCAGCAGATCCCGGCCCTGCGCGTTAACGCGTGGTCGCCGAATCTGACGATCTTCAGCTTGCGCGGCATCTCGCAAAGCAACTTCACCGACAATCTCGAAGCGCCCGTCGCTGTCTATCAGGACAACGCCTACATCGCATCGATGAATGCCATTGCCGGGCAACTCTTCGACATCAAGCGCGTTGAGGTGCTGCGCGGGCCGCAAGGTACTCTGTTCGGCCGCAATGCCACCGGCGGCCTGATCCATTACCTCAGCGAAGACGCCAGTAGAGACGAATTCAACGGCTATGTGCAGGGCGAATACGGTCGGTTCAACGACCGTTCGATAGAAGGCGCGGCCGGGGGGCAACTTACGCCCGGTTTACGCATTCGCGCGGCAGGCCGTATTGAAAAGGCCGATGGCTATATCAAGTCGCGCGACACGCTGGCGCCGGACGGCACGCTGATTGCGCGGGGCAGTGGCCAGGATCTGGGCGGCAAGAACGGATGGGCCGCGCGCGTCAACCTCCAGGCCGATCTGACGCCGGATGCCACATTGAGCCTGTGGTACAAACATTCCGAGGACAACCACGTCGCGACCGGCGGCTATGTTTTCGAAAATTGCATCTATCTCGACAACGGCTACTGCAACACCAATGCGGCCGGGCTCAGCGATGACCAGAATGGCGTCATCAATGGCGTCACCGGCGCACCGGCTTCGCCGTGGGAGCATTTCGGCGAGCGCCGGGGCAGCCTCGACCGCGTCGTGAACAGCTATCAGGGCGAACTCAACTGGGACTTCGGTGGCGCGCAACTGACCTCGATCACCAACTATCTGGATATGAACAAGGTCTATGCCGAGGATGGCGACGCGCTGCCTTTCCTCGTCGTCAATGTCGACACCAGAGTCAAATTCCATCAGTTTTCCCAGGAACTGCGCCTGGCCGGAGACACCGATCTGCTGAAGTGGCAAGTCGGCGCCTATTACCTCAACATGAAATATAATGGCCTGCACGGCGTTACAGGCGCACCGATCTACGATCTGGCTGTTGCCGGCAATGGCGGATTCTCCGTCCCGACAGTCAATCAGTTGTACAAGATCAATTCCAAGAACTGGTCGCTGTTTGCCCAGGGCGACATCACGCTCACCGATCGGCTGTCGCTGACGCTGGGCGGACGTTATTCGAAAGACAACAAATCGATCGACTACGCCGCCGTCCTCAGCGATCCGACCTATGCCCCCCAGCCTGATCCGGCAGTGCTCTTCACCGACAAGGACCTGGCCGCAACCGTGCCCGGAGTGAACCGCATCAAATACGGGGACTGGGCGGCTCGCGTTTCGCTCAATTTCCAGGCCACGCCGGATACCTTGCTGTTCGCATCATGGAACCGGGGCATAAAGGGCGGAAACTGGTCGCTCTCGTCAAGCATCACCCCCGCCGACTTCAAGCATGGCCCGGAAACGCTCAACAGCCTGGAAGCGGGGTTCAAGACTTCACTGCTGGGCCACACCCTGCGCCTGAACGGCACTGTGTATCATTATATCTACGATGACTATCAGGCCTTCTCACTGGCCGGCGGCGTGCCGCACGTCTTCAACAGCAATGCCCACGCCACCGGTGCCGAACTGGAAGCGTTCTGGTCACCATCGAGACACTTCGATGCCGTGTTCGGCGGCACTTGGGAAACCTCTTCGGTAGACAGCATCCCGGCCACTGACGTCCAGTTCGGGCCTGAACTCTCCCCGGGGGCGCCGGACAGCCAATATTGCACCAATCTTGGCGGCCTGTTCCGTTGCGATTTCCCGCAAAAAACGATCAAGGACGCCAAACTCCCCAATGCGCCGCGCTTCAGCTTTAACTATCTGCTGCGCTACAATTTCGACATTGGCGCCGGCAACCTGGCTGCCCAGGTCGACGGCGTGTGGTACGATAAACAGTTCCTGGAAGTGACCAACGGCCTTGGTTCACAGCAGAAGGCTTACAATGTCACCAATGCATCGCTGACCTATCGTCATGATGACACGGGCATCTCGCTGACGGCATGGGGCCGCAATGTATTCAACAAGGCTTACCGCGCCTATGCTCTCAATCTGGGCATTCTCGGGGTGACGTCGATCTACGCGCCGCCGGCCACTTATGGCGTGACCCTGCGCGTACCGTTCGGGGCGCAATAAGGGAACGACACGAGCGCCCCCGGAGCCGAAACGCTCCGGGGGCGCCGTGCCAAGCGTGCCAAGATAGTAGTTTTTGCCGAAACCCTGAATCAACGACAGGCTATGCCGTCAAGATAACCTCCTGACACCACGAAACTTAATTTCGGATCAGGCTCTCAGGAACAGCGATGTCGGCGACCAAGCAGGATGCACCGTCGGACGCCTGCCGTCTTTCGCCTCGACTCTTGTGGAAAAGCCGCCCCAGCGCGCTGCTTTTGCTTGGGTTTGGCTGGCGCAAACTCTATATGCTGGACATGACTAGTGAACCCGAAAGCGGCAAGAACCAGAACACCTACGGCGCGGATTCGATCAAGGTGCTCAAGGGCCTGGACGCCGTGCGCAAGCGCCCCGGTATGTATATCGGCGATACCGACGATGGTTCCGGCCTGCACCACATGGTCTTCGAAGTTTCGGACAACGCCATAGACGAGGCGCTGGCGGGCCACTGCGACCTGGTGCTGATCGAGCTCAACCCGGACGGCTCCGTCTCGGTGGAAGACAACGGGCGCGGCATCCCGGTCGACATGCACAAGGAAGAAGGCGTCTCTGCCGCCGAAGTCATCATGACCCAGCTTCATGCCGGCGGCAAGTTCGAGAACACCAGCGACGACAATGCCTACAAGGTCTCGGGCGGCCTCCACGGCGTGGGCGTCTCGGTGGTGAACGCGCTTTCCGAATGGCTGGAACTCACCGTCTGGCGTGACGGCATGGAACACTGGATGCGCTTCGAGCACGGCGATGCGGTGGCGCCGCTGATCGTCAGGGGCGATGCGCCCAAGGTCGAGCAGAACCCGGACGACAACGGTTTCAAGAAAGGCACCCGCGTCACCTTCCAGGCCAGCCACGAGACGTTCAAGAACGTCACCGAGTTCGATTTCGACAAGCTGGAGCACCGCTACCGCGAACTGGCGTTCCTCAATTCGGGCGTGCGCATCCTGCTGCGCGACAAGCGGCACGAGGACGTGGCCGAGCACGACCTGTTCTACGAAGGCGGTATCGCGGCCTTCGTGCAGTTCCTCGACCGCAACAAGCAGGCGATGATGCCCGAGCCGATTGCGATCTCGGCCGAGAAGGACGGCATCGGCATCGACGTGGCGCTGGAATGGAACGATTCCTACTACGAAAACGTCCTGTGCTTCACCAACAACATTCCGCAACGCGACGGCGGCACCCACCTCGCCGCATTCCGCGCCGCGCTGACGCGCACGCTCAACAACTATGCCGAGCGCTCGGGTCTGCTGAAGAAGGAAAAGGTCTCGCTTTCGGGCGACGACATGCGCGAAGGCCTGACCGCGATCGTCTCGGTCAAGCTGCCCGATCCCAAGTTCTCCAGCCAGACCAAGGACAAGCTGGTCAGCTCCGAAGTGCGCCAGCCCCTCGAATCGCTGATGAGCGACAAGATGACCGACTGGCTGGAGGAAAACCCCGCCACCGCCAAGGCGATCATCATGAAAGTGATCGACGCCGCCGCCGCGCGCGAAGCCGCCCGCCGCGCCCGCGAACTGACGCGCCGCAAGGGCGCGATGGACATCGCTTCGCTGCCCGGCAAGCTGGCAGACTGTCAGGAGCGCGATCCCAGCAAGTGCGAACTGTTCCTGGTCGAGGGCGATTCGGCAGGCGGCTCGGCCAAGCAGGGCCGGGACCGGCATTATCAGGCGATCCTGCCGCTCAAGGGCAAGATTCTCAACGTGGAACGCGCACGGTTCGACCGCATCATTTCTTCCAAGGAAGTCGGCACGCTGATCCAGGCCATGGGCACCGGCATCCGCGACGATTTCAATCTGGAAAAACTGCGCTACCACAAGATCGTCATCATGACTGACGCCGACGTCGATGGCGCGCATATCCGCACCCTGCTACTGACATTCTTCCACCGCCAGATGCCTGAGATCATCCGCGCCGGGCACCTCTTCATCGCCCAGCCGCCACTGTTCAAGGTCGCCAAGGGCCGCAGCGAGGTGTACCTCAAGGACCAGGGCGCACTGGACCGCTATCTGGTCGAGGCCGGCCTCAACGGGCGCGTGCTGGAAACCGCGGGCGGCGCACGCGGCGGCCGGGAGCTGGAAACGCTGGTCGAACATGCGATCCGTCTGCGCAACCTGATGGCCTTCGTCCCGCGCCGCTACGACCCGATGATCGTTGAGGCGCTGGCGCTGTCCGGCGCACTGGAGCCCGATCTTTCGACTGAGGCCCGCCGGACCGCACTGGGCAGGACCGCTGCCTGGCTCAACCGTGGCGACGGCGAGGCTGCATGGTCCGCCCGCATGACCGAAGACGGTAACGTGGAAATCGAGCGCCTGTGGCGCGGTGTCACCGATCACCACAAGATCGAGGCCAGCTTCCTCACCAGCGCCGAGGCGCGCAAGCTCGCCCGGCTCGCCGGCGAGCACGCCGAGGTCTACGAAGGCACGGCCCGTTTCGTACGGGCCGGGGCCGAAAGCACCGAATCCGAGACGGCAAGCGAAGAGGCCGAAGAGACGGCAACGCGCCCGGCGACCGGGGCCGGTGTCATCACCCGCCCCAGCCAACTGCTGGACGCGGTTCTTGCCAGCGGCCGCAAGGGCCTGTCGATCGCGCGCTACAAGGGCCTTGGCGAGATGAACGCCGAGCAGCTCTGGGAAACCACGCTCGACCCTGACAACCGTTCGCTGCTGCAGGTCAAAGTGGAAGATGCCGACGTAACCGACGAGATTTTCACCCGCCTGATGGGCGACATCGTCGAGCCGCGCCGCGACTTCATCCAGGAAAACGCGCTGAACGTCGCCAACCTCGACGTCTAAACCGGCAGCACTCCATTCCCGTTCGTGTCGAGCGAAGCCGAGACACGTTGGCGATCTTTGCGCGCCACGGCCAGAGGAACCCGCCGTCATGACCCAGTTTGACCTCTCCCGCCGCACCCTGATCGGCGGCGCGCTGGCAACAGCCGGTGCCGCGCATGTACCGGGAACTTTCGCCGCGACTGCGCACCCGCCCCTGCGGCGCCCTGCCAAACCCATCGTGATCGGTCATCGCGGAGCCCCGGCACTACGCCCGGAACACACGCTGGCAAGCTATGCCAAGGCCATCGCAGACGGTGCCGACTTCATCGAACCCGATCTCGTCGCCACGAAAGACGGCGTGCTGATCGCCCGGCACGAAAACAACATCGCCGATACCACCGACGTTTCCACGCGCCCTCGGTTCGCTGAGCGCAAGACCACCAGGACCATCGACGGCGAAACCATCACCGGCTGGTTCACCGAGGACTTCACTCTCGCCGAGATCAAGTCTCTGCGCGCCAAGGAAAGGCTCGGCGCGCTGCGTCCGGAAAGCCAGTCCTACGACGGGCAATTCCAGATCGTCACACTGGAAGAGATCGCCGATTTCACTGCCGCCGAGGCCGCCGCGCGCGGGCGCATGATCGGGCTGATCCCCGAGATCAAGCACTCGACCTATTTCGCCGGGATCAGCCTGCCGCTCGAACAGCGCCTGCTCGACCGGATCGCCGCCAGTTCCTACCTCCAGAGTGCGCCGCTGATCGTCCAGAGCTTCGAAGTCTCCAACCTCAAGTGGCTGCGCGAACGTCTGGCCGGGCAGAACAACGTGCAGCTCATGCAGCTCACCGTCCCGGCCCCGGTGCGCCCGGCCGATCTCGCCGCCAAAGGCTTCGGCCCCACTTACAACGACATGCAGACCCCGCGCGGGCTGGCCGAAATGGCCGCTTACGCGGACTGGATCTCTCCCTACAATCTCGCCCTGCTGCCGCGCGACAAGGACGGCGACCTGAGCGATACGCCCACCGCGCTGATGGTCAATGCCCATGCCGCCGGGCTGCTCGTCGCCTCATGGACCTTCCGCCCGGAGAACCATTTCCTGCCTGCCAACCTGCGTGACGGCGAAGGCGACGCCGCGCGCAACCCGCAAGGCAGCGTGGCCGAAATCCGCGCCTACCTCGCCGCCGGTCTCGACGCTTTCTTCACCGACGATCCGGCTATCGGGCGCAAGGCGGTGGACGGCTGACCTGCGGAGCGGAAGACTCGCCGCGCTTTACGGACTATCATGGCATCATGTCCGCCCGTTTCGGTTCCGCCCCCGACCCCGCCGTTTTCGAGGCGCTGGCCCATGCCGCCTTCGCCTGCATCCCCTCCCCCTTTGCCGAGCACCTCGACGGGATCACCGTCCATGTCGAGGAATTCGCCGATGCCGAAACCCTGCGCGCGGTGGGGCTGGAAGACCCGTTCACGCTAACCGGCCTTTATCACGGACGGCCGATGCGCGAGGAAAGCGTCTGGGCCTCGGGCGAATTCCGGCCGCGCATCACGCTCTACCGCCAGCCGCTGCTCGCCGAATGGTGCGAGACGGGCGTGACGCTGGAGGATCTGGTGACGCATGTGGTCGTGCACGAGGTAGGCCACCATTTCGGCCTCAGCGATGCGCAGATGCACGCGCTGGAAGAAAGCACGCGGTAAAATCGCACACCCCGCACGCAATTGGTCGCTGGAGCGTCACGTTTTCATGCGATAGAGCCGCGTCATGATCTTCCAGCCCCTGAAACACACTGCGCCTCTCGCCGCGCTCTCCCTGCTTGCCGCCTGCGCCGCACCGCAGACCGCGCATCACGCTGCCGCCCCGGCGCCGGTGCCGCCGGTGCAGGTGGGAATCATCGCCATCAACGATTTCCACGGCGCGCTGGAGCCGCCCAAGGCCGCCGTTGCCGCGCCGGACGGCAAGGGCGGCACTGTGCCCGTCCCGGCGGGCGGCGCGGCCTGGCTCGCCTCGGCGGTGGATCAGCTCAAGGCCGAGCATCCCGATCACGTGGTGGTGGCCGCGGGCGATCTCACCAGTGCCTCACAGCTCGCGTCCTCCCTGCATCTCGACGAACCGGCGGTTGGCGTAATGAATCGCATCGGGCTGGAATTCAACGCGGTAGGCAACCACGAATTCGACCGTGGCTGGAAGGAACTGCAGCGCCTGCAGAACGGCGGGTGCGAGAAGAACACGCGGCTGCAGCCCTGCCAGCTCGAACAGTTCCAGGGCGCAAAGTACAAGTACCTTTCGGCCAGCACCTACAAGGCAGACGGCACCACGCTGTTCCCCGCCACCGGGCTGAAAAGCTTCGGCACCGGCGCGCGCAAGGTGACGGTGGGCTTCATCGGCCTTGCGCTCAGGGACGTGCCCACGCTCGTCTCACCCGACGAAGTGAAGGGCCTGACCTTCGGCGACGAGGCCGAAGCGATCAACCGCGAGGTTCCCCGGCTCAAGGCCGAAGGCGCCGATGCCGTCGTCGTGCTGATCCATCAGGGCGGCTACACCACGCCGGGCGATCCGAACAGCTGCAACGATCTGACCGGCCAGATCAAACCGATCCTCGACCGCCTGAACCCCGGCGTCGATGTGGTCGTCTCGGGCCACACGCACTGGCAATATATCTGCCACTACGGCCAGACCAGGCCCGGCGATCAGATCCTGCTCACCAGCGCGGGCGTCTACGGCAAGCTGGTGACGGACATCACGCTGGCCATCGATCCGGCCACCCACCGCGTAATCGCCAAGACCGCGCATAACGTGATCGTGCAATCGCCCGGCTATGCGAGCGGGCGCGGCGATGTGCCCAATACCAAGCTCTATCCGCAGTTCGCCCCGCGCGCGGACGTGGCGCGCTATGTCGCCTCTTACGAGAAGGACGCCAGGGCGCTGATCGCGCGGCCGGTGGGCAAGCTGTCCGGCCCCGCCGCCAAGCCTTCGAGCGAAAGCATGGAGGGCGGGCCGCTCGGCAACCTGATCGCCGATGGGCAGCTCTATGCCAGCCGCAAGGCGGGCGCGCAGATCGCCTTTACCAATCCCTTCGGCATCCGCGCCCCGCTCGATCCCGCGCCGGACGGCACCGTGACGTTCGGCCAGATCTACAGGGTCCAGCCGTTCAACAACAATCTGGTGACAATGACGCTGACCGGCGCGCAAGTGCGTGCGGTGATCGAGGAAGGGCTGGACGACAACGGCACCAAGCAAGTGCTGGCAG
>JARROF010000173.1:12762-16157 GCA_037384205.1 Novosphingobium sp.
GCAAACCTGTCGATCCCGAGGCGGACTACCGCGTGACGGTGGTGAACTTCCTCTCCGAAGGCGGGGACGGGTTCTCGACGTTCAAGCAGGGCACGGACAAAGTGCGCGGGATCATCGACAACGTGGCCATGCAGCAGTGGATCGCCGCCGTGCCGGTGCGGCAGGTGCCGACCGAAGTGCGGGCCGTGCAGATCGGAGGGTGAGCCCGCCCGTTCCTCCCTGTTCGCCAAGTCAACAGGGAGGCGGAACGCGCAGTGCGTGACGGAGGGGGTTTTCCGCTCCATCACCAGCTTCGCTGGCGGTTCCCCGCCCCATCACTGCGTGACAGGGAGGATTGGCAGTTATCCGCCGTCCCGCAGGAACGCGACGAACCGGCCTGTCAGGTGCCCCGCCTCGACGCCGCCACACGCCAGCACCGATTCCACTTCGATCCGCGCGCGCTTTTTCCGAGCGAGCATTTTCACGAACGCAGGCCACGCGCGCTCATCCACCAGTTTCGACGACGCGGTGAACGTACCCGGCATCGGCCGGTCGTAGCCCATCCGGTTGGACTGGATCACCACTTCGCCCGGCAGACCTTCTTCTTCCAGCCGCAGATGAACCAGCGACCATGCAGCCAGAATCGCCAGCGCCGAGGCGCTGCCGCCGAACACAGTGCTCTTGTGATTGATGTTCGGCCCCAGCGGCGCAGACAGGACTACCGACTGCGCCGAGGCCGACAGGACCCGCACCTCCATCGCCGCCGACAGCGGAATCTGGCGATGCAGATATTCGCCCAGAGCCTGAGGGTTCATCATATGGCCACCCCCGATCAGAACCCCGCACCGTCCGGCCAGTCAGGCGAGGCCAGCCCCATTACCTTGAACAGGACGCCCATCTGCCCTTCCGCGATCAGACGGTCTTTGGCCGTCTGTATCGACGCGGCATGTTGCGGCGCCGCTGCGGCAAGGCTCTCCGCACGGGTCTCGATCCCCAGATCGCGCAGAAACCGGCCCTGCGTGACTGTGCCCAGATGGCGGGCCCCGCGCGCGAGTGCGACATTGGCCATAGCGGCAAAATCGACATGGCAGGTGAGATCCGCCTCGCCCGGCAGCGCGAAGGGATCGACCTTGGTATGCTCCCTCAGTGCCTGCAGCGTCGAGCCGGTGCGGCTGCGATCGTATCCGTAATCGATGAACAGTGCGGCCCCGCCCTGATCGACGAGCCGCCCGGCGATTTCATAAACCACCGCCGCCGCGCCGGGACAGGTCTCTATCAGCGTGCCATCCGCCTGCTCGAGCCTGTCGGAAGGCACTGCCGCATCCATCGGCTTGTCCCCGGCGACGGGCAGGAAACGACCGTCGCGGTAATCGACCAGCCGCTCGCGCCAGCCCTGTGGCGTCTTCACCAGCTGGCGCACCGGCAGCGCGTCGAGGAATTCGTTGGCGACAACCAGCATCGACCCGTACAGCGGCAAGCTGGAGACATCGTGATGCCACTGCGCCTGCGGCACGGCACCAAGCTGGATATCCTTGAGCGCGGTGGAGCTTTCGACGAAGTGCACTTGCGGCTCCAGCCCGTAGCGCTTCATCGCCCGCAGCGCATCGCGTGCCAGCGTGCCGCGCCCCGGGCCCAGCTCGACGTAGTGAACGTCCTCGTCACGGCCGCCCCGGATCCAGATGTCCGCCAGCCACAGCCCGATCAGTTCGCCGAACATCTGGCTGATCTCCGGCGCCGTGATGAAATCGCCCGCGCTGCCGAGCGGGTCTTTGCCCGCGTAGTAACGGGCATTCGATTCGCCCATGAAATGTTGCAGCGTGATCGGGCCGTAATTGGCGATCAGCCGCCGGAACATGGCGGCCAGCGGCTCCGCACTGTCTTCCATCAGACGGCGGAAGCAGCCATCACCGATCGCCCGCTCGCCAGTTCGGGCTTCATCAGCGAACGCGCGATCATGAACAGGCCGAGCACGATCAGCGGGATCGTCAGCCACTGCCCCATCGACAGCCCGGTGCTGCGGGCGAATTCGGCGAGCTGGGCATCCGGCTCGCGGAAGAACTCGACAATGAAGCGCGCGCAGCCGATGCCGGTGGTGAACACGCCGACCATCAGACCGGGACGGAAACGCGCGCGCGTTTTCCAGAACAGGGGCAGCATGATGATAATCATCAGCAGGCCTTCCAGACCGGCTTCGTAAAGCTGGCTAGGATGGCGCGGCAGCGGCCCGGCGTCGGGAAAGACCATCGCCCAGGGCAGGTTCGGATCGCTGACGACACGGCCCCACAGCTCCCCGTTCACGAAGTTCGCCAGGCGGCCGAACATCATCCCGAAGGGCCCGCAGACCGAGATGTAGTCCGCCACGCGCACGAAATTGAGGCCATTGCGCCAGGACACCCACAGCATCGCCAGCAGCACGCCGATAAGACCGCCGTGGAAGCTCATGCCCCCGTCCCAAAGCCGCAGGATATCCCAACTCGGCACCTTGTCCGGCGTGAAGTGCGTCCACATGCTGGGAATGTCCGAATCGCCGCCTGTATAGAACGTCGCATAGCCCAGGCGCCCCCCCAGGATGATGCCCAGCGTGCAGTAGAAGAACAGATCGTCAACATGGCGCTGCGCCAGCGGGGCGCCGGGCGCCTTGATCATGCGGGACAGATGCCAGTAGCCCAGCAGGATTCCGGCCAGATAGGCCAGCGAATACCAGCGCAGCTCGAAACTGCCGATCCGGAACAGGTAGTTCTTGAGGCCCAGATCCACCCAGTGGATCGGTTCGTGCACTTGCGCCGCTGCGGCGGCGGCCAGTTCTATCAGGGACATTCGACCTCGCTGGCTGTGTCCTTGTCGGCCCGGCTGGGGCTGACGGCTCGGTTACTGGGGTGCCTTCTGGCATAGGGCGATGGCGGATGGTAGCCCGCGTTTTCACAAGCCCGCTGCACGAGACCTGAACGTCTGTTCGGAACATGCGCTGAGAACGCATTTCACACCACCGGCACAGCCCGGTATACGGGCGGACGATCACGGTGATCCCCTGCCCTGCCTTTCCATAGCCATGGCTACCGTTTAAAAGCCGCATCCCATGAACAGCGTGATCCGGATACCCTCGCCCCGCACCGTGATAGACAGGCGCGAGCTCGTGCTGACACTCGATAAGCTCGTGGAAACACACAGCCGTTCCAAGACCCGCCAGTCCGTGGTCAAGGCCTTGCGCGACGCGCAGGAAACAGGCCGCAAGGAAATCGCCCGCCGCCTCGTAGAAAAGCCCTCCGCCGGGCACGAGGTCGCCGAGGCGCAGGCTTTCCTCACCGACCAGCTGATCCGCGTGATTCACGATTACGTGGTGCGGTACGTCTATCCCGCCAGCAACCGCTCCAAGGGCGAACGGCTGACGATCATGGCCGTGGGCGGCTATGGCCGCG
>JARROF010000174.1:0-5552 GCA_037384205.1 Novosphingobium sp.
AAGAAGGGCATCGGCGACGACGTCCGCGACGTTTACAACGAGGCCAGGGCCGTCGGCTACGACACGAAGATCATGCGCCAGATCGTCCGCCTGCGGAAGATGAAGCCCGACGATCGCCGCGAAATGGACATGGTCCTCGAAACCTACCGCGCCGCCCTGGGCATTGACTGACCATGCGCCGGAGCAACACCGCCGCCGTCCACCCGCAACACTGCCGCTGCGCACGCTGCACGCCCGGCATGGCCACGAACCGTCGGGCCATTTCTTCGGTCAGATCGGCAGGCCGCGCCCTGCTGCTGGTCGCGGCCCTGTTCGCGATCCCCTTCATCGTTGCCCACGCCCTCGCCAGCGCAAGGGGCGACCACGGGTGAAATCCATGCCGTCAGGCGCCCGTCCAAATGCAAGGCGCTGACGCACCCCATGCAACCGGGCCAAGCTTGGCCCAACCGGCGCGTGTTGAGGAGCATCATGCAAATGACTTTCCGCCCACCCTCAAGCAAGCGGGCTTTGATTCGCGAAGCAGACCTTCGCCGTTTTGCCCGGATCTCCAGTCAGGAAGGCGTCACCATCCATAGCCGCCTCGATCCCGATGGCGGCATCACGATCACGATCGATCCCGGTTCGGAAGCGGCCAGCGTCAGGTCTGGCGATCTGGACTCACGGTTGGCGGTTTTTGCAGGATCATGAGCAAACGATATCCCTACGTCACCTCGTTTCGCGATCGCCACGGCAAGCGCCGCTGGCGGTTTCGGCGCAAGAATTGCCCTACGCATTACTTCAAGTCGCCCTTCGGCACGCGGGAATTCGAACGGGAGTATGCGGCATGCCTCAAGGCAGAGCCGGTCCCGATCGGCACCGGACGGACTAGGCACGGCAGCGTGTCCGACGTGATTGCGCGCTACTACGCCGATACAGCGTTCCTCGATCTTCGGGTTACTACGCAGACTGTCTATCGGGGCGTCCTCGAACAGTTCCGTTCCGCCTTTGGCGATGATGCCATGCAGGAATTCGATGCCGAACGGATTGCCAGGCTTATGGTGGCCATGCGGCACAAGCCGCATGCTGCCGCGCGTCTGCGCAAATTGCTGAACCAGCTCTTCATCATCGCACGTCGGGCAAAGCTTGTCCCGCCTGGTTTTGACCCAGTGAAAGATACGCGTGCCCCCCGGGCGGAAAGCGAAGGGTATCATCGTTGGAGCGAAGATGAGCTTGAGGCGTTCGAAGCGAAGCACCCGGTGGGGACGAAGCCCCGGCTCGCGTTCTCGCTTCTGCTCTATGCAGCCCAGCGCAGCGGTGACGTCCGGCTGATGACAAACCAGACAATCCAGGGCGGCCGGATACAACTCTCGCAGAGCAAAACCAGCGCCGCCGTTGACGTGCCAGTGGTGGAGCCGCTCGCACAAGCGCTGGCGGCAGGTCCGGTGGGCACAGGAACGATCCTCGAAAACTCAAAGGGCCAGCCTTACTCGCCCAAGACATTCTACCAGATGATGAAAAAGGCCTGCATCGAAGCGGGCCTGCCCCACTGCTCGCCCCACGGCCTCAGAAAGTCCGCCGCCCGCCGCTGCCGCGAAGCCGGCTGCACCAACGAAGAGGGCATGGCGATCACCGGTCACAAGACCGAAAAGGAGTACCTCCGCTACGCCGGAGACTCCGTCCGAGCCGCCCGCGCAGACGCGGCAATGACGAAGGTAATGGCTAACCACCGCAAAAAGGTAGCCACCAAGCCCAGCCAACGCACTGGAAAATAAGCAAAATGTCTAGAGAAATGGATGCCCCGCGAGGATTCGAACCTCGATAGACGGAATCAGAATCCGTAGTCTTACCATTAGACGACGGGGCAACTGCGGGCGCCCCTCTAGTAGCGGTTGCGATTCAGGTCAAGCGCTTTGGCGCGAATGTTTGGCACTGCACTTGCCCACCGCTGCGCGGGAGGTTAGCATCGTATCAGGTGCCTGCCCATCGGGGCGGGAAGATATGAATGAGATTTAATACGATGGCGGAGCAAGATCCGCCGGCCGCGAAAGTTGATGTGCCGGGCCGTGCAAGACGGCGGCGCAAAGGACGGAAAGGCAGGCCACGCCCGCCGGCCGCCGGCATAGCCAAGGGCAAGGCGCGCCCCGTTGCGGGCGGAAAGCCCGGAAAGACGGACGCAGCGCCGCGCGAATGTAACGATACCGGTCTTCCGGTTGCAAATAGTCCGGAGCCGGCTTCACGGGATGTCCAGCGGCAGGCCCTGCCGCGCCAATCCTATGCGGCGATAGACCTTGGCACCAACAATTGCCGCCTGCTGATCGCCCGGCCTTCCGGTGAGAATTTCACGGTGATCGATGCTTTCAGCCGCGTCGTTCGGCTGGGTGAGGGACTCGCGCGGTCCGGCCGCCTGTCGGACGAGGCGATGGAGCGTACGCTGGCGGCATTGCGCGTCTGCGCGGACAAGCTGATGCGCCGGAATGTCGTCCTCGCCCGCTCGGTAGCGACCGAAGCGTGTCGTCGGGCCGAAAACGGGCCGGAATTCATCGAGCGGGTCCGCCGCGAGACGGGTATCGCGCTGGATATCATCTCTGCGCGCGAAGAAGCCCGTCTGGCCGTGCTCGGCTGTCATGTCCTGCTCGAAGAGGGGATAGGGCCGGCGATGATCTTCGATATCGGCGGCGGCTCCACCGAACTGGTGCTGATCGAAAGCACGGGCACTGTACCGAGGATTCTTGACTGGCAAAGCGTGCCCTGGGGGGTCGTTTCGCTGACCGAGAGCTGCGGGCAGGAAGGCAGCACCCGGGCCGAGCGGGAGGAGCGCTACCGGCATATGCACGGTCTCGTTTCGGAAAGCTTCGCGAACTTCGCCAGGCGCGTTTCCGCCGTTCGGGAGAACGCCGGACAAGCGGGGCCGCTGCGCCTGCTGGGAACCAGCGGCACGGTTACAACGCTTGCCAGTCTGCATCTGGAGCTGCCGCAGTACGACCGGCGGATGGTCGACGGCCTGATCGTCCCCGCCGAATCGATGCGCGAGATCAGCGGCAGACTGTCCTCTATGGCCGTCGAGGAGCGGCGCGAGCTCAATTGCATCGGGAACGAGCGGGCGGATCTGGTAGTGGCCGGATGCGCTATTCTGGAATCGATACTCGACCTCTGGCCGGCCGCCCGGCTGGGTGTGGCCGACCGGGGTATTCGCGAAGGCATTCTGCGCAGTCTGATCGCCTCTCACGGCTATGGGCGCGGGGGACAGGTCAGAACCGTGAATGACAGTGTGCGCTGCGCGGTGGCATCGCGATGAGCCGCTCGGGACGCAATCCGGGCGAACGCCTGCGCACCGGCAAGAAGCGGTCGACGAGTTCGGCGCGCTGGCTGCAGCGTCAGCTCAACGATCCATACGTGAAGAAGGCGAAGGCCGATGGCTATCGCAGCCGCGCCGCCTACAAGCTGATCGAGCTGGACGAGAAGTTCGATCTGTTCAAGGGCGTGACCCGGGCCGTCGACCTCGGTATTGCGCCGGGCGGCTGGAGTCAGGTGCTGCGACTGAAATGCCCCAAGGCGAAAGTGGCAGGCATCGATCTGCTGCCGACCGACCCTATCGAAGGGGTTACCATCTTCCAGATGGACTTCATGGCGGATGAGGCTCCGGCCGCGCTGGAAGGCGCGCTGGACGGGCCGCCGGATCTTGTTCTGTCGGACATGGCAGCCAATACCGTCGGGCATAAGCAGACCGACCATCTGCGGACGATGGGGCTGGTCGAGACAGCCGCCGATTTCGCGATCCAGACGCTGGCACCGGGCGGAACGTTCGTGGCCAAGGTGCTGGCGGGCGGCACGGACAGTGAATTGCTGGCCTTGCTCAAGCGGCACTTCATCAGTGTGAAGCATGCCAAGCCGCCGGCAAGCCGCAAGGACTCGTCGGAGTGGTATGTGATTGCCAAGGGCTTCAAGGGCTGAACCTGTCCGGCCGCGCAGAGGCGTCCAGCGAAAACGGTCCGCAAAGCACTCAAGGTGCCTGCGGACCGTTTCGGACCGGCATAGGCCGGTTCAGCCTAAAGATCAGGTGGCCGGTGCTTCCGCTGCTTCGCTCGGCGCTCCGGCCGCATCGCCTTCTGCCGGAGCAGCGGCGGCGTCATCCCCGGCGGGAGCTTCTTCCGCGGCCGGCGGTGGCGGAAGCGGCACGTTCGAGCCCTGCGAGTTGAGGTAGACGATCACGGCCGCACGGTCTTCGGGCTTGGAAAGGCCGGCGAAGGTCATCTTCGTGCCTGGCGCGAAGGCCTTCGGGCTGGTCAGCCAGGCATTGAGCTTGTCGAACGTCCATTCGCCGCCCACGCTCTTGAGCGCGTCGGAGAAGGCGAAACCACCGGCGCCCTGGCCTACGGCTTCGCCGACCACACCGTGCAGGTTCGGACCGATGCCGTTGGCGCCGCCTTCATTGATCGTGTGGCAAGACTTGCACTTGGCGAAGATCGCTTCGCCCTTGGCCGGATCGGCTGCGGCGAGCAGTGTCGCCAGCGGTACTTCCTTCTTGGCGCCTTCGCCTTCGGCGGCGACGCCCTCGATGGCATAGCCCATCGTTTCAGGCCGTTCGTGCTTGTCAGCTTCGAAATAGTGCGAACTGACAATAGCCAGGCCAAGCCCGACAATGCCGGCGCCTAGGACCCAACCGGCAATGGTGTTGAAGCGATCGTCCATTCGTGCATGCCCCGCGCGTGAATGTTTTACCCTTAACTTGGATCGCACGCGCTCTAGTGTCGGGCAAGCCCAAGTGCAAGAGCCATTGCGGATATCGTGAATACGGCTTACTCGCCCGGCATCATGCACGCCTATCCAGAACCTGCAATGGAACTTGTCGCCCGCATGGGCCAAACAGCGGCTGCGGAGCCCGCACGCGCGATAGCGCTACAAGGGGCACCGGGCTGCAATTCGCATCGGGCCGCGCGCGATTATGACGCGAATTGCCTGCCCTTGCCTTGCTTTTCCTTCGAGGACGCGCTGGACGCGGTGAAGGAAGGGCGCGCCGCGCGGGCGATCATTCCGATCGAAAATTCGC
The DNA here is from genome assembly GCA_037384205.1 of Novosphingobium sp. Lineage (GTDB taxonomy): Bacteria > Pseudomonadota > Alphaproteobacteria > Sphingomonadales > Sphingomonadaceae > Novosphingobium. Next base: position 5,027 of record JARROF010000174.1, read on the forward strand.
AGCATGGCCGGGTCGCCGACATCCATTTCCTGCTGCCGGAAAGCGGGCTATCGATTGTTGGCGAGCACTTCATGTCGATTCACCACGCGCTGATGGCGCTGGGAGACGGGCCCTTCAAGGCCGCATACAGTCATCCGCAAGCGCTCGGCCAGTCACGTCACTACTTGCGTGAGCGAGGGATCGTGCCGATGGCCTATGCCGATACGGCAGGGGCGGCGGCACTTGTGCGCGAACAGGGCGACCTGGCCTCCTGCGCGATTGCCCCCAGCCTGGCAGCCGAACTCTACGGCCTCAAGCTGATAGCGGAGAATGTCGAGGATGCGGCAGACAACACCACGCGTTTCGTGGTGCTGGCCCGCGAGCCGCTCGATCCCTTCACGTTGGAAGGGCTGCCGACGATGACCACTTTCATCTTCGAAGTGCTGAACATTCCGGCGGCGCTCTACAAGGCTCTGGGCGGCTTTGCGACCAATGGGGTCAATATGACCAAGCTGGAAAGCTACCAGACTGGCGCCAGCTTCGCCGC
>JARROF010000175.1:0-5536 GCA_037384205.1 Novosphingobium sp.
GGTCCCGGTTGCCGGCGCCGATTACGAGCTGACCGACGGTGACGTGATGATCGCCGCGATCACCTCATGCACCAACACCTCGAACCCCTCGGTCCTGGTCGCTGCCGGCCTCGTCGCCAAGAAGGCCGACGAATTCGGCCTCAAGCCCAAGCCCTGGGTCAAGACCTCGCTGGCACCGGGCTCGCAGGTCGTCACTGACTACCTCGAAAAGGCCGGTCTGCAGGAACACCTCGACAATGTCGGCTTCAACCTCGTCGGTTATGGCTGCACCACCTGCATCGGCAACTCGGGCCCGCTCGCGGAACCGCTCTCGAAAGCGATCAACGAGAATGACCTGGTCGCCTCGGCGGTCATCTCGGGCAACCGCAACTTCGAAGGCCGCGTCTCGCCCGACGTGCGCGCCAACTTCCTGGCCTCGCCGCCGCTGGTCGTCGCCTACGCGCTGAAGGGCACCGTGGTGGAAGACTTCACCACTACCCCGATCGGCACTGCGACCAAGGGGAGCAAGGACGGCCAGGACGTGTTCCTCAAGGACATCTGGCCGACCAACGAGGAAGTGACCTCGACCATGAACGCCTGCGTCGACCGCGCGATGTTCCAGGCCCGCTATGCCGACGTCTACAAGGGCGACGCGCACTGGCAGGCGATCAACGTCGTCGGCTCGGACACATATTCATGGCGCGCCGGTTCGACTTATGTCGCCAACCCGCCCTACTTCGATGGCATGGAAATGACCCCGGCGCCGGTCGGCGACATCGTCGAGGCCAGGCCGCTGCTGATCCTGGGCGATTCGGTCACCACCGACCACATCAGCCCGGCCGGCTCGATCAAGGCTGACAGCCCGGCGGGCCAGTGGCTGATGGAACATCAGGTCGCCAAGGCGGACTTCAACTCCTACGGCTCGCGGCGCGGCCATCACGAAGTGATGATGCGCGGCACTTTCGCCAACATCCGCATCAAGAACGAGATGGTCCCCGGCACCGAAGGCGGCTTCTCCAGCTTCAACGGCGAGACCCTGCCGGTCTATGACGTGGCGGTGAAGTACAAGGAGCAGGGCACCCCGCTGGTGGTCGTGGCCGGTAAGGAATACGGCACCGGCTCCAGCCGTGACTGGGCCGCCAAGGGCACCAACCTGCTGGGCGTGCGCGCCGTCATTGTCGAAAGCTTCGAGCGCATCCACCGCTCGAACCTCGTCGGCATGGGCGTGCTGCCGCTCCAGTTCAAGGACGGCGATACCCGCGAAACGCTGGGCCTCGACGGCGACTGCAGCTTCACCATCAAGGGCGTGGCCGACCTCAAGCCGCGCCAGGACGTGGACGTCGAAGTCACCAGGGCCGATGGCTCGAAGTTCACCTTCACCGCGCTGTGCCGCATCGATACCGCCAACGAAGTCGAGTACTTCATGAACGGCGGCATCCTGCAGTACGTGCTGCGCAAGCTGGCCGCCTGATCCCCAGTCAGCCGTACGGTTTGGAAAGGCCCCGTCCCGCATCAGCGGGGCGGGGCTTTTTGTTGGGCAGCCAAGCGTACCACCCCCCGACTATCTTGACCCCACACACTTTCCACAGCTCCGGTTTTGCCCGAATCCCGCGCCCCGGCTATCAGCGCCGCCGACTGATTCACCACAGATAGAACCGGAGCACTTACCCCATGTCCGAAACTACCGACGATCGCCTGCGCCTTCTGATCGAGCGCGTCGAGCGCCTTGAAGAAGAGAAGAAGGGCATCTCGGACGATATCCGCGACGTCTACAACGAGGCCAAGGCCGTCGGCTACGACGTCAAGATCATGCGCCAGATCGTGCGTCTTCGCAAAATGAAGCCCGACGACCGTCGCGAAATGGACATGGTTCTCGAAACCTACCGCAGCGCGCTCGGCCTCGACTGATCCGGCCCCGGCTGATCCGATCGGGCTGGACGTCATGGCGCAGGCTTTATGCACTGCGTCATGACGGGGCCACGAAAGTGATCTATGCTGTTCCCCTGAACGAGGAGAACCGGCCATGATCGTCACCACCACGCCCGCCATCGAGGACCGCCCGGTCCGCGAATACCTTGGCATCGTCACGGGCGAGGTGATTGTCGGCGCCAACATCTTCCGCGATCTCTTCGCGTCCATCACCGACATCGTCGGCGGTCGCTCGGGCAAGTACGAGCAAGTGCTGCAACGCGCCCGCAAGGAAGCGCTGGCCGAAATGGAAGCCGAAGCCGCCAAGCTGGGCGCCAATGCCGTGATCGGCGTCGATCTCGACTATGAAGTGCTGGGCCAGGGCGGCTCGATGCTGATGGTGAGCTGCTCCGGCACCGCGGTGGCCGTGTAATGCGCTGGCGCGGTGTCCATCACGTCGAGTTCTCGGTGCTCGACTACGAACGTTCGGTCGCCTTTTACGACCGGATGTTCGGCTGGCTCGGCTACACCAGCTTCTGGACGCTCGATATCGGATACCGCTCTACGTATTACATGGCACGCTTTCCGGTGCCGCACAGCTATATCGGCATCCAGCCCGCGCAGAGCGGCGGCAAGCTGGATCACGAAGCGCGCCCCGTGGGCGTGCACCACATCGCGCTCTGGGCCCGCAACCGGCGCGAGATAGACGCCTTCCACCGCGAATTTCTGGTTCCGGAAGGGCTGGCCGTTACCGATCCGCCCGCCGCCTATGACGTCTATGCGCCGGGCTATTATGCGGTGTTCTTCGACGATCCCATCAACGGCATCCATTGGGAACTGGCCTCCACCCCGCGCCTGCCGACTCCGGGCCAGTTCCTGCGCTTTCGCCGCGCGCTGAAGGCGGCCGCCGCCGGGCATCCCGAGTGGAACGGCGCGCCGGAAAAGGCCGCGATGCGCCGTCTGCCGCCCCGTGGCAGCAGGAACTGACCGCATGAATATCCGCCCCGCCTTGCAGACCGATGCCGCCGCCTGCGCCGCGATCTATGCGCCTTTCGTCAAGGGCAGCGTCGTCAGCTTCGAGACCGAGGCACCCGATGCCGTCGAAATGGCGCGGCGTATCGCGGACTATGGCGAATCGCATGCCTGGCTGATCGCCGAAACCGATGGGCGCGTGGCCGGATATGCCTATGCCTCTCCCCACCGGGCCCGGGCGGCTTATGCCTCTTCGTGCGATGTCGCGGTCTATGTCGATCCGGCCCATGCGCGGCGCGGCATCGGCCGAAGCCTCCACGCAGCGCTGCTGCCCCTGCTGAAGGACAAGGGCCTGCATGCCGCCTTCGCGGGAATCGCCCTGCCCAATCCCGGCAGCGTGGGCCTGCACGAGGCGATGGGCTTCACGCCGGTCGGCATTTACCGCGAGGTCGGCTGGAAACTGGGTGCCTGGCACGACGTTGGCTGGTGGCAGCGGCTCCTTTGAGCCGCAGGGGCTGGCCGCAGCGGTTGCTCTGACCGGCACGCCTGTTGTAAGGGCGCCCGATCCTATTCAGACCAGCAGAACGAACGGACCCATGGCAGGCCATTCCAAATTCAAGAACATCATGCACCGCAAGGGTGCGCAGGACAAAAAGCGCTCGGCGCAGTTCAGCAAGCTTTCGCGCGAAATCACCGTCGCAGCCAAAATGGGCATGCCCGATCCGGACATGAACCCGCGCCTGCGCGCCGCGGTCAACGCCGCCAAGGCGCAGTCGATGCCCAAGGACAACATCCAGCGCGCGATCGACAAGGCCAGCAAGGGCGATTCCGAGAATTACGAGGAAATACGCTACGAGGGCTATGGCCCGGGCGGCGTCGCCATCATCGTCGAGGCACTGACCGACAACCGCAACCGCACCGCCACCAACGTGCGCACTGCCTTTGCCAAGAACGGCGGAAACCTCGGTTCGTCGGGCGCGGTGAGCCACGGCTTCGAACGCCTCGGCCTGATCGAGTACCCCGGCAGCGTGGGCGATGAGGACAAGGTCCTCGAAGCCGCGATCGAGGCGGGCGCCGACGATGTCGAAAGCGACATGGGCGATGGCGACGAGGATCCCGGCAGCCACCAGATCTGGGTTGCGGTCGATTCGCTCCACGAAGTCGCCCGCGAACTCGAAAAGACACTGGGCGAGGCCGAAGGCGTGAAGCTGGCCTGGCGCCCGAACCTGAAAGTCGATGTCGACGAAGGCACCGCGAGCACGCTGCTCAAACTGGTCGACGTGCTCGACGACGACGACGACGTGCAGACCGTCTGGGGCAATTACGAGATCTCGGACGAGGTCATGGAGAAGCTGGGGTGATAATCCTCCCCGGCACGGGGGGAGGGGCTTGATCATCATCGGCCTCGATCCCGGCCTCACCTGCACGGGCTGGGGCGTGGTCGCCAAATCGGGCAGCCGGATCAGCCATATCGCCAACGGGCAGATCCGCACCGACACCAAGGCCGGCATGGCCGAGCGGCTGGTCGAACTCGACGCCGCGCTGACCGACGTCATCCTCCATCACCGCCCCGATGCGGGCGCGGTGGAGGAAGTCTTCGTCAACGTGAACCCGCAATCGACGCTGAAGCTCGGGCAGGCGCGCGGGGTGGCCATGCTCAGCCTTGCCCGGGCCGGGATGCCGGTGGCCGAATACCCGACCAAAGTCATCAAGAAGGCCCTCGTCGGCACCGGCGGTGCGGACAAGAAGCAGATCCAGGCGATGCTCAAGGTCCTGCTGCCGGGCGTGAAGCTGGCTGGCGAGGATGCCTCCGACGCGCTAGCGGTGGCGATCACCCACGCCAATATGCTGGGCAGCCACCGCTGATACAGATCACGGAAAGTCAGAGTCAGCGTTTCTGGCGATCGATGGAAGCCTGAAAACTCCATCGCGGCACGGGCGGCGCACAGCCTCCGGAGCGCAGGTAGAGGCATGGCTGCTCGTCACCGATCCGCAGGCAGGAAACGCGCCGATAGGCTTCGGCTCCCCTTGGCCTTGCGTCCATGACCAGAGCGTTGGCCGAAGCCGCGAGATCCGGCGGCAGCGGGCGGCTTCCATCGAGGACACCTTGCGGTGCGACGGAAAGCGGCGGATCTGCCGGCATCATCGATGGCACGATATGGGTGTTGAACTCTTCGGCGATGGCAATGCCGCAAACGCCCGGCCGTTTCGCCGCGGCCATGGCCAGGCGCGGGATCGCGCTGCCACCCCGAAAGGCGGAATAGCCGCCGGTAATGTGCTCTGAAAACAGCGACAGGGCCAGCCAGATCAGGCACGCCGCCGCCGTGGCAAAGGCCTTGCCCGCCGCACCTGCACCGCGGCGTTCCGCAATCCTGCAGGCCAGATGCACGCTCGCGATCGCCGCAAGGATCAGCAGGGTTAACGTCGAAAGCCAGATGAAGCGGTATTCCTTGTGCCCGATCGCGCTGTGTACGGCGATGTTGGCAAGAGCAGCGCCCAGCAACGGCCAGTATCTTCGGCCCGACAGCGCCGCCGCGACGATCACCGGAACCATGGCCGGGGCAAGGTGGGCGTAAAGCCAGGACCAGTAGGCCATCGGCCCGGAAACGCCGAAACGCGAAGCGATACCGTGCCCCAGGTTCATGGCTATGTTAATATAGACCCAGACGAACGGAAG
>JARROF010000176.1:0-10961 GCA_037384205.1 Novosphingobium sp.
GCCGGGGCATTCACTTGAGAGGGACGAACTTGATGCAATCTGCCTGGACAACATTGCGCGGTTCAAAAGACCGAAGGAATATATTTTCCTAGAGGAACTCCCCAAGAGCGATTACGGAAAGGTTTTGAAGAGAGAACTGCGAAAACACTTCGAGTAGCCGGTCCGCTACCAACTATTGGCTTGATCCAGCGGTTGGTGCCCGGGGCCTGACGGCGGCGATGATCTGGTCAGGATCGGCTTTCCAGACGAAGGGGGCGGCTCCTCATTGTGCTCCCTGATGAAGCGGTTGATGGCGGCCTGGAGATCGACAACGGAGTGGAATACGCTGTTTTTCAGCCTGCGCCGGGTGAGCTTGGCAAAGAAGCCTTCAACGGCATTGAGCCGTCAGCAGAATGATCCGCGCCCGCCACACATGCTTCTGCGGCGAATTGCGCGCCGCTACGATCGCCTCCGGACGCGCCTCATCAGGCGCAGTGACGTCAATCCGGATACCCGATCGCATGCCGCGCCCTCACACGGCAGCGACAACACGGGAAGCCTTCAAATGGTCTCATTCGTTCCGATCAATCCAATAGGGCGAAGCTGGGCCTCGTCAACATTGCCTGCAGTATGAAGCGCGTCCTTTACTGGGAATGTCGGTGAGCACTGCATGATGCTGCCGTCGTCGCGTGATGCGTCCTCAGGGCGCTTCCGGCAGGCAGGACGCCACCGCGTATTTCGCCAGGGATGCAAAGTGAGATACGCGTTTGTTGCCGAGCATCGTGACCAGTTCAGGGTTCGCTCGATGTGTCGGTGCCTGCGCATTCATGGGTCCCGTCGCCTTGCTTGGTGATCCGGCCTGTCCAGTAAAGCTCGCCCGATTGATGGCATCTGGGCACCAGCCCGAAGCAGGCGCCGGCATTGCGCGATTGTCCGAAGCGGCCCGCTTCATCTACTGCGGCTGCGAACGCGGCAGATGTCTGCACGCCGACGCCGGGTAGTCGGCGCGGCACCGATGCGGCTTGCATCTCAGAATGAAGGTCGGGATCAACGTGCCGATCCCTGTTCCGTTGCCGACCATTCCTTTAATGGCGGGAAGCGGTGGTTTCGGCGACCTCGACCGGTATGGCATGGATGGCGTGCATTGTTACACGCATACCGAGAGAGAAACGCGGGGTCGGCACCGTGGCCGATCTGAGCTCAGTCATTCCAAGAATGGTGTGAAGTCAGATGTTCACGCGGTATTTATCACGGCAGATAAATATTGACATGCCTGTCAATCCGAATATCACCGGCCAAACTATTACAAAAAGCCGGGCTCGGCAAATTTACCGTGACCGCTAAGCTTTGGGGAGAGGTCATGAGAGCAATCTGTTATACCGAAGATCGGTCGCTGGAGGTCCGTGAGGTGCCCGCGCTGACGGAGCCCGCTCCGGGCCATGTCCTCGTGAACATGGACTCGGCAAGCATCATGAATGGGGACAAGTTCTTCCTCACCCATCCTCTGCCCAACGGCACCTGGGCAACTGCACTGCATAACATTTACGGGGCGGCGCAGGTTCCTTATGAGACCTGCCTCATCTTGCCCGAGAACCTGCGGGCGCGAGACTATTCCGGCTCTTTCGCGCACCTACTGACCATGCATGCCTTCCTGGAACTGGCCCGAAGCGAAGGGCATCGCGGCGTCATCGTCACGGCGGGTTCCGCCGCAACCGGATTGATTGCCGCATCGTTCACGCGCCGGCAGGGCATTCCGGCCATCTTCCTTGTCCGCTCGGAAGCTTCGCGTGAAAGGCTTGAAAACCTGGGCATCGAGCATGTCTTGGTGACATCGGATGACAGTTTCGAGGCGCAATTGCTGGATCTGGCCGCTCGCCTCGACGCGACCGCCGTGTTCGACAGCGTCGGCGGTGAGCTGCTTGGTCGCATTTTGCCGTCATTGCCGATTGGAGGCACAGTCTATGTCGCCGGCATCTTGAACGCATCGACGCCGGCTGTAATTTCCTCATTGGACATCGTGGAGAAAAACCTCACCATAAAGCGCTACTCCCTCCTCGAGACGGAGACGGTGCTGGATCCTGAAAAGCTCGCTGCCGCCACCCGCGAAATCGAAGCGCTTGTCGACGATCCGCTTCTCACGACGAGGATCGGCAAGGAATTCCGCCTTGACCAGATTGACGACGCCATGGCGTACCATTCGTCGGCAGGGTTGAGGGCCGTTCTGGTCGCCCGCTGAGGAAAGCAGGGGGCGGATTTCAGGTTTTTACGCGGCGCGCGTCACCTTCGGCCGAGGTGCGGGATTTGCATTCCCCTGCCCGAATCGCAATCGAGGGGCGGCCCACCATTGGCGCAGCCTTCGTGGCCGGAGATGCCCTATCGCAACAAGGAAAATCTCATAATTGGGGGAGCACGTACCGCATCAGACCGGTAGCACCGTTGTCAGCTTGATCGTCTTCAGCGCGAAACTTGAATTGACCGAGCTGACACCAGGGAGGTGGAGCAGGACCTTTTTGAGGAAGCGCTCATAATCCTCGACGCTCCTGGCGACGACGCGGAGCACATAGTCGCTGGACCCGCTCATCGAAAAACCCTCGACGATCTCGGGATGAACGTGGACCGCCTGTTCCAGTGCATCCAGAGTTTCCTCATCGTGCTGCTTCAGTGTCACGTTTGCGAAAACGGTGATGACGAGACCCAGCCGTTTTGCGTCGAGCAGCACCGCGCGGCCGGAGATTATCCCTTCCGCCTCCAGCTTCTTCAGGCGGCGCCAGCACGGCGTATGCGACAGGCCGGCCTTTTCTGCGAGGTCTGCGATCGGAAGATCGGGATGAGCCTGCACTGCGCGCAGGATTCGTCGGTCAGTCTCATCCATCCGCAAATCTATCCTCAATATTGGGGTTTCGAGAAGATTTCATCCTATCCAATCGCATCATTGGGATAAATAGGAAAAATCTCTCCTCCACCTTTTCGGCTATCTCCGGATTGGAGGAGAAGCGATGTCAAACCGTGCCAAGCTCAGCCTGTACGTACCGGAACCCAACGCGAGACCGGGGGGGCAACCTAGTTTCGAGCATTTTGAGATACCGGCCGCCGGTGCAGTCCGTTGTCCCGACTTCGGAGCGCCGGAGCACGAGATGCGTGATCTGCCCTACACGCTTATCCGGGTGCTCGACGAAGAAAGCCGCGCAGTCGGCGCGTGGAATCCGAAACTGCCGCACGACACGATGATCAAGGGGCTGCGCGCGATGATGCTGACGCGCGCTTTTGATGATCGCCTGTTTCGCGCGCACCGGCAAGGCAAGACCAGCTTCTATATGAAATCAACCGGGGAAGAGGCGATTGGCGCCGCCCAGTCCCTGGTGCTCGATCAGGGGGACATGTGCTTTCCCACCTATCGGGTCCTCAGCTGGCTCATGGCACGAGGCTATCCGCTTTCAGATCTGGTGAACCAGATCTTCAACAATGCTCAAGATCCATTGCAGGGTCGCCAGTTGCCGATCCTCTACTCGGCGCGAGACTACGGGTTCTATTCCTTGTCCGGAAATGTCGGCAGTCGCTTCGGCCATGCGGTAGGCTGGGCCATGGCTTCCGCCTATTCGGAAGACGACAAGATCGCGCTGGGCTATATCGGCGAGGGGACCACGGCCGAAGGGGATTTTCACGAGGCCCTGACTTTTGCGTCGGTCTATCACGCGCCTGTCATCCTTTGCGTGACGAACAATCAATGGGCGATCTCCTCCTATGCCGGTATCGCCGGCGCCGACGAGACGACTTTCGCCGCTAAGGCGATTGGCTATGGCATCCCGGGTTTGCGGGTGGACGGCAACGATTTCCTCGCCGTCTGGGCCGCGACCGAATGGGCGGCTGAACGGGCGCGCAGCAACCGCGGCGCGACGCTCATCGAATTTTTCACCTATCGCGCCGAAGGTCACTCGACGTCGGACGATCCGACCAAGTATCGCCCGGCCGACGAGCCTTCGGCATGGCCACTGGGCGATCCGGTCGATCGGCTGAAGCGCCATCTGATCGCGATTGGCGCGTGGGATGAAGAACGGCATGTCTCGCTGGCCGCCGAACTCGATGCCGCCGTGCGTGCCGCGGTGAAGGAAGCCGAGGCAATCGGAACTCTCGGCAAGTCCAAACCTCCCGTCGAACAGATGTTCGAGTGCGTGTTCAAGGAACCTGACTGGCGACTGATCGAGCAGCGCCGCGAAGTGGAGGCCTCCTCGTGACATCGATGAACATGGTCCAGTCGCTTAATTCCGCGCTCGACGTCATGCTGGAGCGCGACCCCAAGGTGCTGACTTTTGGCGAAGACGTCGGTTATTTCGGCGGCGTGTTCCGGGTCACCGACAAATTGCAGAGCAAGCACGGCCTGAAGCGCTGCTTCGATGCACCGATATCGGAAGGTGGCATCATCGCCACCGCGATCGGGATGGGTGCCTATGGCTTGCGCCCCGTACCCGAAATCCAGTTTGCCGACTATATTCTGCCTGCGTTCGACCAACTCGTCTCGGAGGCGGCGCGACTTCGCTACCGTTCCGGGGGCGAATTCTGTGCCCCCATCACAGTCCGCTCACCTTACGGCGGCGGCATTTTTGGCGGGCAGACCCACAGCCAGAGCCCGGAGGCGATCTTCGCGCATATCACCGGGCTGAAGACAGTGATCCCGTCCAATCCCTATGACGCCAAGGGATTGCTGATCGCCGCGATCGAATGCGACGATCCGGTGATCTTCCTCGAACCCAAGCGGCTCTACAACGGGCCGTTCGATGGCCGCCACGATCAGCAGGTGAAATCATGGGCCGGACATCCCGATGCGGAGGTGCCTGACGGCTATTACACCGTGCCGCTGGGCAAGGCCGCGGTCGTTCGGGAAGGCGAGGCGGTAACGGTGCTCGCTTACGGCACGATGGTCCATGTCGCCCTGGCAGGGATCGAGGACAGCGGCGTCGACGCCGAATTGATAGACCTGCGTTCCATTGTACCGCTCGACATCGATACGATCGTGGAATCGGTGAAGAGGACCGGGCGCTGCGTGATCCTTCACGAAGCGTCTCGCTATGGCGGCTTCGGCGGCGAGCTCTCGGCGCTGGTGCAGGAGCGCTGCTTCCACTGGCTCGAAGCGCCGGTGGAACGGGTGGCGGGTTGGGACACGCCATATCCCCACGCCTTCGAGTGGGACTATTTCCCCGGACCACAGCGCCTCGCAACCGCGCTCAAGAAAGTAATGCAGGATTGATCGACCATGGGCATGTATAGCTTCAAGCTTCCCGACATCGGCGAAGGTATTGCAGAGGCGGAAATTGTCGCCTGGCACGTCGCGGTGGGCGACATGGTCGAGGAGGACGCGCCGCTGGCCGACGTGATGACCGACAAGGCGACGGTGGAAATGACCTCGCCAGTGACAGGTCGCATCACCCGGCAAGGAGGCGATGTCGGCGAGATGATCGCGATCGGCGCGATCCTCGCGGAGCTGGAGGTCGAAGGTGAGGTCGATGCCAGCCCCGAGCCGACGCCTGAGGTGGCGCAAGCTCCCGTCGAGGCGGCGCAGGTGATGGAGCCCGATCCGGTCCCCGAACCCGTCGCGTCGGAATCCGAGTCCAAGCCTGAACCCACACGCCAGGACGAGCAGGTCCGGGTGATCGGCATGCGCCGCCGCATCGCCGAGAGCATGGCGGCATCGAAGCGTGCCATCCCGCACTTCACCTATGTCGACGAGATCGACGTGACCAGGCTGGAGGAACTGCGCGCCGACCTCAACGCGACGCGCGGGGCCAAGCCGAAGCTCACCATGCTGCCGCTGCTGATCACCGCGATCTGCAAGACGCTGCCCGACTTCCCGATGATCAACGCCCGCTATGACGACGAGGCGGGGATCGTCACCCGTTCGGGTGCGGTCCATCTCGGCATGGCGACCCAGACCGATGCCGGGCTGATGGTGCCGGTGATCCGCAACGCCGAGAGCCGCAATGTGTGGCAGCTGGCGAGCGAGATCGTGCGCCTTGCGGAGGCCGCGCGCAGCGGCAAGGCGTCCTCGCAGGAACTGTCGGGCTCGACGCTGACGCTTACCTCGCTCGGCCCGATGGGCGGCATTGCCTCCACACCGGTGATCAACCGGCCCGAGGTGGCGATCATCGCGCCAAACAAGGTGGTGGAACGGCCGGTGTTCAGGGACGGGAAAGTCGCCGCCGCCAAGTTGATGAACCTGTCGATCAGCTGCGACCACCGCGTGGTCGATGGCTGGGATGCGGCCAGCTACGTCCAGGCGATCAAGCGGCTGCTCGAGACGCCCGCGCTGTTGTTCGTTGATTGATCGGATCACCGCCCATGTCTGCCAAGCCCCGTACCCTGTATGAGAAGATCTGGGACGCGCATGTCGTCGAGCGCCGCGAGGATGGCACCTGCCTGATCTATATCGACCGCCATCTCGTCCATGAGGTCACCAGCGCGCAGGCCTTTGAAGGCTTGCGCCTCGCCGGGCGCAAGCTGCGCCGCCCCGACCTGACCCTGGCGGTGCCGGACCACAACTTGCCGACCACCGCGCGACGGGACGCCGAAGGCAAGCGCCTGCCGATCGCCGATGCCCAGTCGGCCACGCAGCTCGCCGCACTGGAGACGAACGCGCCCGAGTTCGGCGTGCGCTATATCGATGCGGTCGCGCCCGAGCAGGGCATCGTCCATGTGGTCGGGCCGGAGCAGGGCTTCTCGCTGCCCGGCGCGACGATCGTGTGCGGGGACAGCCATACCTCGGCGCATGGCGGCCTTGGCGCGCTGGCCTTCGGGATCGGCACCAGCGAGGTCGAACATGTCATGGCGACCCAGACGCTGCTGCTGGCCCCTTCGAAGACGATGGAAGTGCGCGTCGAAGGCGTGCTCGGCCAGGGCGTGACGCCCAAGGATGTGATCCTGCACATTATCGGCGTGATCGGCGCGGCCGGGGGCACGGGCCATGTCATCGAATATACCGGCAATGTCTTCCGCGAGATGTCGGTCGAAGGGCGGCTGACGGTCGCCAACATGTCGATCGAAGCGGGTGCGCGCGCCGGGCTGGTGGCGCCTGACGAGACGACCTACGCCTATCTTCAGGGCCGGCCGATGGCCCCGAAGGGCGACAAGTGGGACAAGGCGCTGGCCTGGTGGAAGACGCTGCCGACCGATGCGGGGGCGCACTATGACAAGGTCGTCGTGATCGATGCCGCCGCCATCGCGCCGTGCCTGACGTGGGGCACCAGTCCCGAGGATGTGGTGCCGATCACCGGCGTGGTGCCCGATCCGGCGAGCTTTGCCGACCCGTCCAAGCAGGCCGCAGCGCAGAAGTCGCTCGACTATATGGCGCTGACCCCCGGCACGCGGATGGAGGACATCGCGGTCGAGAACATCTTTATCGGCAGCTGCACCAACAGCCGCATCGAGGATCTGCGCGCCGCTGCTGCGGTGGTCCGGGGCCGCAAGCTTGCCGCCAACGTCCGACAGGCGCTGATCGTGCCGGGCTCGGGCCTCGTCAAGCGGCAGGCCGAAGCCGAGGGGCTCGACCGCGTGTTCACTGAAGCGGGCTTTGAATGGCGCGAGCCGGGCTGCTCGATGTGCCTCGCCATGAACCCCGACAAGGTGCCACCGGGCGAACGCTGCGCCTCGACCACCAACCGGAATTTCGTCGGCCGTCAGGGGCCGGGCTCGCGCACCCATCTCGTCAGTCCGGCGATGGCGGCCGCCGCAGCGGTGACGGGCCATCTGGCCGACATTCGCGATCTCGAGCCGCTGGGAGCCGATGCATGAAGCCGATTAATGTCGTTGAGGGCCGGGCGATCCCCTTCGGCCTCAAGAACGTCGACACCGATGTGATCATCCCGGCGCAATATCTCAAGACGATCACCCGCAAGGGGCTGGGGAAGGGGGCGTTCGAGACGATCCGCGCTCAGCCCGGCAACATCTTCGACGACCCCGCCTATGCCGGGGCCAACATCCTTATCGCAGGCGACAACTTCGGCTGCGGATCGAGCCGCGAGCATGCCGCCTGGGCCTTGAGCGACATGGGCATCGACGCGGTGATCGCGCCGAGCTTCTCCGACATCTTCTCGGGCAATGCCTTCAAGAACGGCATCCTGACGGTGGTCCTGCCGCAGCCGGTGGTGGACCGGCTGCTGGAAGCGGCCCGGACCGATCCGATCCGCATCGACCTTGAACATCAGACGGTGACGACGCCGTTCCAGGACCGCTTTACGTTCGAGATCGATCCGTTCCGCAAGCATTGCCTGATGGGCGGTCTCGACGAGGTCGGCATGACTTTGGCGCGGGACGCGGCGATTACCGCTTTTGAAACGAACATGACCTGCGAGCGGCCCTGGCTCTGACAGAACAGATCAAGAAAAGGAACATACCATGTTGATTGCCTTGCTGCCCGGAGACGGCATCGGTCCCGAAGTCATCGCCGAGGCGGTTCGCGTGCTCGACAAGGTGGCCGGCGACAAGCTCAGCTACGAGACCGCTCCGGTCGGCGGTGCGGCCTACAAGGCTGCCGGTCATCCGCTGCCGCCTGCAACGCTCGACATCGCCCGGCGCGCCAAGGCGATCCTGTTCGGCGCGGTCGGCGATCCCGAGTGCGACAAGCTGGAGCGGCACCTGCGGCCCGAACAGGCGATCCTGGGCCTGCGCAAGGAACTGACCCTGTTCGCCAATCTGCGCCCCGCCACCCTGTTCAAGGAACTGGCCGACGCTTCGGCGCTGCGTCCCGAAGTGGCGCAGGCGATCGACATGGTGATCGTGCGCGAACTCAACGGCGATGTCTATTTTGGCGAAAAGGGCATGCGCAAGACCGCCTCGGGCCGCCGCGAGGGCTATGACATCATGTCCTACAACGAGGACGAGGTCGCCCGCATCGCCCGCGTCGGCTTCGAGACTGCGCGCGCGCGCCGGGGCAAGCTGTGCTCGGTCGACAAGGCCAATGTGCTCGAGACCTCGCAGCTCTGGCGCGATGTGGTGATCGAAGTCTCGGCCGAGTTCCCCGACGTCGAACTCAGCCACATGTATGTCGACAACGCCGCGATGCAGCTGGTGCGCAACCCCGGCCAGTTCGATGTGATCGTCACCGGCAACCTGTTCGGCGACATCCTCTCCGACCAGGCCTCGATGTGCGCCGGCTCGATCGGCATGCTGCCGTCCGCCTCGCTCGATGCCAACCAGAAAGGCCTCTACGAGCCGATCCACGGCTCGGCGCCCGACATCGCCGGGCAGGGCAAGGCCAACCCGCTCGCCACCATCCTGTCCGCCGCGATGATGCTGCGCTATTCTCTCGGCATGAGCGAAGAGGCCGGCCGCATCGAAACCGCCGTCGCCAGGGCGCTGGAAAACGGCGCCCGCACACCAGACCTCGGTGGCACACTGACGACGGCGCAGATGGGCGACGCGGTGTTGGCTGCAATCTAACCAATGGGAACCTCTCTCGCAAAAGGTGCGAGAGAGGTTCGGACAACTACGAAGGACTGCTTCACCATGGAAGCCATGATAGATGCCCGTAAGTTTCGCGATGTGCTCGCGGCCTATCCGACCGGGGTTTGTGTGGTTGCCGCGCAAGGTTCCGACGGGCGCAAGCACGCAATGGTCGTCGGTTCGTTCTCGTCGATCTCGCTCGATCCGCCCCTGGTCGGCTTCTGCCCGGCGAAAACGTCGTCGAGCTGGTCCGGAATGGCCGATGTCGGCCGCTTCTGCGTCAGCGTCCTGGGTTCCGATCAGCTTGACTACTGCAAGCACTTTGCGGCGAGTTCTCCCGACAAGTTTGCCGGATTGAGCCACCGTTCCAGCCCCGGCGGACAACCTATCCTCGACAACGTCCTGGCCTGGATCGATTGTACGACCGAGGTGATCCACGAAGTCGGCGATCACCTGCTTGTGGTAGGGCGCGTCGAACAGCTCGAGAAAGAGCGCGATGCTTTGCCGCTGCTGTTCTTCGGCGGCGGCTACCACAAGATCGAGAGCATAAAAATATAACTATGTCAGAAGCATAGGGATTCACAGCGGCGTCGTTATCGCCAATCTCGCGCGGCCTGCCGGCCGGGCGAGCCGTTCTACAACCAGCGCAGCACCGCCGATCAATACAAGCTCAGGCAAGTTTTGGAGTAGAGGATGAACAGAAAGTCCAAGGCCGGGAATGGCTTCAAGGGTTCGCGCTGGCTTGCCGGAACCACTTTTCTCACCGCGATGGCCATGGCA
The DNA here is from genome assembly GCA_037384205.1 of Novosphingobium sp. Classification (GTDB taxonomy): domain Bacteria; phylum Pseudomonadota; class Alphaproteobacteria; order Sphingomonadales; family Sphingomonadaceae; genus Novosphingobium. The sequence continues at coordinate 10,189 of JARROF010000176.1, forward strand.
TGCTTTCCAGCCCCGGCTGCGGTCGCTTCCAGTGCGGACCCGGCAGCCGAGAAAAGCGCTGTGGCAGCCTCCGAGACGACGCGTATTATCACATTGGGGACCGTGGCTGGTCCCATCGCTCGTGCCAAGCGATCAGAGTCCGCCAATCTGCTGCAGGTTGGTGACCGGCTCTATCTGATCGACGCAGGGGCGGGCGTGTCACGCCGGTTGGCGGTATCTGGCATTCAACCCGCGCAAATCCACCGCATCTTTATCACCCATCTGCATTTCGACCATGTCGCAGGACTGGCCTCGCTTCTGGGTTTCGCCTGGATCGCGCGGACCGGAAAGCCGATCGATATCTACGGGCCGCCGGCGACCACCGCGTTCGTCAACGACGCAGAAAAATATCTATCGATCCCCGAAGGGATATTCGAGGCTCAGATACCGCCGTCTCCCACGATCCCTGAACTGGTCAAGCCGCATGACATCGATGTCACCGGCCCGACAGTGATCTACCAGGACGACAAGGTTCGGGTCACGGCTGTCGAAAATTCCCATTATCGTACGAGTCCTGCCGACCATCGGCCGCTGGGCGCTGCCCGGTCTTATTCCTACCGTTTCGATACGCCCGATCGCTCCGTCGTATTTACCGGAGATACGGGGCCATCAGACGCAGTTGTGAAACTGGCAAAGGGTGCGGATGTGCTGGTGAGCGAGGTGCTCGACCTGGATGCAACGATAGAACTAATGAAAAAGACGGCGTTCGCCGGGGCTACAGATGCGCAGTTGAA
>JARROF010000177.1:0-5493 GCA_037384205.1 Novosphingobium sp.
CTGTCTTTCCGACGGCCAACCCTCATTTCGCCCTGAGGCCAGCGGTCCTCACCGGTCCTGCAACGCACGATCTGGGCAATGGAACGCCGTATCAATTTCAAGCTGGTTTCACGCTTGCATGAAAGTCCAAGCCCATCGGGCATCACACCATGCATATCTGCAAGCATATGCCCGCAGATATCCGATCCTTGATGCGCATTGCCAAGCCGGAATGAAAACGGCAGGCCAGACCCGGGGCCCATCGGGCGCCCGGATCCGGCCTGCCACCTTACATCAACATGAAACCTGCGCGAGCCGCGCTCAGTAATGCCAGCCCACGCGCACGCCGATCGTCAGCGGACGGTTGGTGGTGATCCGGGCGCGGTCGTAGTAGAAGCTTCCCGAGATCTGCGCGCGCTTGTCCGTCAGGTTCTCGCCGTAGACTTCGAAGTTCCAGTTGTCCTTTTCGACACCGGCCGACAGCGAGAAGGTGGTGTAGCCATCCAGCTTCAGGCGGTTGATGTCGATGATGTCGGTGTACTTGGAACTTGAACGGGCCATCTGCGGCATCACGTGCGCGACAAGACCGCTGTCACCCAGATCCCACTCATAGCGCACGCGCAGGTTGCCCTGGAACTTGGGGGCATAGGCGAGGCTGGAGCCCTTGGTCACGTCGTTGGTCGGCGTGAGGACCTTGGTGATCTTCGTGTCGAGCAGCGAGAACGCACCGGCCACTGTCAGGCCTGGAACGGCATAGGGGGCGAACGTGAAATCGCCTTCCATTCCGTAGATGCGTGCGTCGGCCGCGTTGTCCGAGAAGAACAGGTTGACGATGCTGGTATCGAAGATCGTCGTCTGCAGGTTCGAGATATCGACGTAGAAAGCACTACCGTTGAAACGCAGCTGATGGCCGAACAGTTCGGTCTTCCAGCCGATTTCGTAGTTCTTCACTTCATCGGTATCGAGCGCGAACGGCACGGTGAAGGTGCCTGCCGGGTTCACGGCGCCGCCGGGGCGGTTGAGCAGACCGGGCCGGAAGCCTTCCGAGTAGGTCGCGTAGAACAGCAGGTCCTCGGTCGGAGTGAAGGTAAGGGTGCCCTTGACGATCGCGCCCTTGGTCTTGGCCTTGTCCGGCGCGGACAGGGCGTTGAAGATCATTTTCGCGTTGGAGGTGGCTTTCGCGATATTGGCGGCGATCTTATCAGGATTGGTGACGCCATCGTTGTATGCCGCGGCGATCGCGTCGCGGATTTCGTCCTGATTTTGACCTTTGGTGAAAGTCTGACGCGCGGCCGCATTGCATGTGCCGACAAAAGTGTACTTGCCGTCGCCATCATAGAGGTCGGAAATGTTGGTTCCGAATCCGTTTACGTCGGTGCCGCCCGAGTTGCAGAACGAGCTGTTCGCCGTACCTTCAAGATCGACGCCCACATTGTAATAGCGCGCACCGAAAGTCGCGGTGAGCACATCGGGCACGATGTCGAACGATGCTTCGCCGAACAGGCCGAACTGTTCGTCCGTGCGCTTCACGTCGTTGCGGAAGATGCCGCCCGGCGGAAGCGGGTCTGTCGTGCTGTGCCAGGCGTCGGGGAAAGGGCCATTTGCGGGGAAACCGGTCTTCCCCCACAGGTCCACGAACTGGCTGCCGGGATAGATGAAGTCATTGCGTTCCTCCAGCGTCAGCTTCGAATAGAAGCCGCCCGCGGTCAAGCGCCAGCGGTTTTCCTGCGGCGTATTGAAGCGCAGTTCCTGCGTGAGCTGCTGCGTCTTGCTGTGCGAGGTCACATAGAGGTTCGGAGCCTGACAGGTGCCCGAAGGATCGACGCCGGTGCCCGGGTACGAAACGCTGCTATCGCAGATATAGTAGGGCAGGAACTGACCGACGAACAGATAGTCGGTGTAGTCCACCTTCTGATCGGTGCGGCGGTCGGTGAAGGCGCCGGTGTAGACCATGTCGAGCATACCCAGCCGGCCTTCGACGGTCCACGCGGTGTTCGAGAAGTCATCCTCGAGCCGGTCATCGTTGAACTGCTGAACCGACAAGTTATCCAAGCCGAGCTCGGGATCGGCGGCGAACACGCCGTCGGATTCCACGCTCTGGCGGGTGTGCGCGACAGTCAGTTTCCAGTCGGGCGAGATTTCCCACAGTGCGCTGACGCGGAACCCGGCGTATTGCGTGTCATTGAAATCCTTCTGCACCAGACCTGTGTTGTCGGCGGTGATGAAGTTCACCTTCGACAGGTCTGCACCGGCCTGAATGCCCGCGCGGTTGGCGCTGACGGGCACGCCGTTGTAGCGAACTGTGCCTTTGGGGCGGAAACGGGCGCTCTGGGCCGCCGTGCGGGTGCCGTGGACGTTGTCAATATAGCCGCCCTGATCGTCGAGGTAGACGACCCCGCGCAGCGCCAGGTTGCTGGCGACCGGCACGTTGAGCATGACTTCGCCCTTGTAGCTGGGCTCGCCCTTTTTGGTAAAGGAGATGCCCGCCTTGGCGGATGCATCGAACCCGGAAAGGTCCGGTTTGTTGGTGATCAGGCGCACCACGCCAGCCTGTGAGCTGGCGCCGAACAGCGTGCCCTGCGGGCCCGAGAGCACTTCGATGCGCTGCAGGTCGGCGGCATAGACGTCGAGGTTGCGGCCGGGCTGCGACAGCGGCTGATCGTCGAGGTACATGGCGACGTTCGGCGCCAGACCGGCAACTCCGGCCGTGGTCAGGTTCGGTGTCGTCGAGGCAAGGCCGCGGATGTAGATCGTATTCTGCCCAGGACCGCTGCCACCTGCCGTGACGGTGGGCAACTGATCCAGATAATCGTTGAAAGTGTCGACGCCGAGATTGTCGAGTTCCTTGGAATCCAGAGCGTTGACCGAGAGCGGCACGTCCTGGAGATTTTCCGTGCGTTTGGTCGCCGTGACAACGATTTCCGTTACACCACCCTTGCGCTCGGCGGGTGCCTGTTGGGCCATGGCGGGTGCGGCAATTGCAATTGCCAGCGCGCCGATGGACGCACCGCTGCAATGCTTGAGCATGTCTTTTCCCCTGCTTCTTTCACGGTTCATGCAACTGGCATGGATATGCCAGTAGGCGCCCCGGCACAGCCGGAGCGCGGCAATATCGAGGGGCGCATATCAGTTTACGCCGCCCCAGGAAGGGGGCACGTAACGATATTTCAGAACGAATCAATCGATTTATGAACCAGACCGACAGGCAAATTTGAATCGTTACACAATCACCACATTTCCCACATGCTGGATTTTATACATTTCCTGCCGTGCGCAAATTCATTTGAGGAAATTCTATTTTCATTAACTACTTAATATAATGTGAATATTATTATTCTACGGCGTAAAGTTAAATAAAGTAAATTCAAATAGGAAAACTTGAAAGTTTACTTAAGTGCTCGGTCAAGAGAAAAGGCGTCAAGTCGCACCATTGACGCCAAACCCGCCTCTCTTCGCAATCGCAAAAGCGAGCGGACGGCGCATTGCGCCCCCTTTGAGCAACGCCATAGCATCGACCAGGCCGTCGCATCGAAGCCGATATTCTATAAGGCCAATGTCGACATTAGCCTGCCCCCTAGAGGCTGTTATGAACCTGCGACAAGGGTTTCGACCTGTTTTGTCATAAGAGTTGCGAAGGCCTCGAGGCGCAGAACCTGTTCGACAAGGGCTATTACCTGCCGCTCGGCGGCGTTTCCCTGGGCGACTACAAGGCCACCGGCGATCTGCGCCCGGTGCCCGGCATGGGCCGTTCGATCAACGTCGGCCTGAGCACCAAGTTCTGAGAAAGCGCATGCGCCCTGCCTCCCTCAAGGACAGGGTCCCCGCCCGCTTCCCCCTGGCCGGGGAACACCCATGCGCCAGAGCGCCGCGCCGCTCGCCGATCTGGACGATGCGGGGCTGGCGTTCACGGCGCCGGTGGCGTTTCATGATTAGCACTACTTTGTTCGCAGCATGGGTTTTGGTGGTTTAACCCAGGACCTTGCGCAAAGAGGGCAATGGGTTGGCGGTGAGCACGCCAGGCGATCAAGGATGGCTTGGCAGACTGCTGGCAGACTGGGCTGAGGCGGCGTGCCGGAGGCTCTTCATGGGGGGATGGCCGCTTGAGCGAGCCTTCGTGTTTGCAGGAACGCGCAGGCCATCATTGTCATGAGCGCGTGTCGATGTAGTGAGTGGGTTACAGTGTGTTCTCCGGCTTTCAGCGGTCCATACCCTTCTCTCCCGCGCGACGCTGCCGTGAGGCCGGGTGCAGCGACGAAGAGGGCATGGCGATTACCGGCCACAAATCGGTAAAGGAGCACCGGCGATATGCCGGAGATGATTCGCATGGCGACCGAACGGACGCCGCGATGAGCAAGGTAATGGCTAACCAAGCAAACAGGTTAGCCACGACACAGCCGCTACCAACCGAAAAGGCCTGACAATGTTTGAAAGACTGGATCCCGCGAGGAATTGCATCGCACGCTTAACTAACTCCAAAACATAGATTATTTTGACTACATAAGAGCTCCGGGCCCCCAAAGAGGCCCCGCAAACTTCAATTTGGAAGGCCCGAGGCGCGCTGCATCTTCCATGCCTGGAGCGCGGTGCTGTCCCACGCGACGCGCTGCGCGCTCAGCTGGACGCTGGCGGGAAATTCACCTTTCCGGATCATGCGATAGATCGTCGTACGAGACAGCGAGGTCTCGGCCATCACGTCGCTGATGCTAAGGTAGCGGCCTATGATAGCGTCAGCCATGTGCGCCTCTAAGAGGGCGAGCGGCGCTAAGGTGAGAGGGGACCGGTGCGGGGCCCAAGACAATGGCAGAACGGTCAACGGATAGCTTTCGAACAAGAAAGCCCTTCGACCAGCTGCTAATCTGGAGGTCGGGCAACACCGGGTTAGCAGACCGGAGAAAGCTTAAACCGGCAGGCTCGAAAGCCTCCCGATGTGCCCGACCATAGAAAAGCACGCTCCGTAAAGTCGAGCGCGATGGACGGATGCTTTCATACTGGCTGCTAAACCGCGCTGCCACCTTTTTCGTGTCAGCGGCGCACACCCTGTGCGGGCGTTTTGGGGAAGTCAAGTACATGGACCTTATGGCCTTTTTTTCTGGATTGTGTCGTTTCGGCGGATGAAGAACGGAAGGCGGTGACCAGTGCGGGGAAATGCAGGATTCTTTCCTGTCAGATCCGCGCAGATACACTGGGGTGCATTTGGTCGAGCGCCTTGGTGGCATCAGTTCCGCCCGGGGCGATCATGCCGAGGCAAGGCTGAGCGATACGCAGGGCAAGCTCATCACGCGGAATTTCGATGCCGAGTATTCGAGAGGGCGAGTGCGACGATGAACGGGATTGCCAGAACGGCGGCGATCAGGAGCAGGGCGCGGGTGGTGGCCTTTATGACCTGACCTGCGCGCCAGCATCCGGCAGCGCGTGGCATACAGGCCTTGCAGGTGCATCCCATGGAATGGACGGTGGTGTTGCTCCGGCGCATGGTCAGTCAATGCCCAGGGCGGCGCGGTAGGTTTCGAGGAC
>JARROF010000178.1:0-5385 GCA_037384205.1 Novosphingobium sp.
ACGCCAAGGAGAAATGGGCAGAACACGGGCCGTCATGCTGTTGCACCTATGGCTGGATTGAAGAGTTCGCCCGATTTGAGCATGGTATGCATAATGACGGCCAGCTTGCGGGCAACGGCGACCGCAGCGCGCTTGAAGCCGATCCGTTCCCTGAGCTTGAGACCCCATTCTCGTAGACCGCTATCGGCCTGGCTGCGGGTGAGAACAGTCACTGCCGCCTCGTAAAGTAATCCGCGCAGGTGCTTGTCGCCGCGCCGGGAAATATGGCCGTCATTCAACGTCTACACCGCCTGAAACCGATAAGGGCAACGGCCGCGCTCGGCTCAGCAGAATTCTTGCAACAGAGCCCCGAACTGCGCTTTTCGGTCTGTTGGACGGTCTTTTTGATCTTGGGGGCGCTCGCCGGCGCAAACACCGTGTCCCGGTCAACAGTCAGTATCGGGAATGACCACCGCCACTTCGCGCTTGCACGAGCCACGTACCCTGTTTGGGAGTTTCTTCCAACCCGCACGCAGCGATAAGCGTCAGGCACGGAAAGAACGATCAACAGGTATCGGTGAGAGGAAGATTGATGCGAAAGACTTTCAGGCGAACCGTCGGAGGGGCAGCATTATGCTGCGCGTTGAGTATGAGCCTGGCACCGAATCCGGCGGACGCGCAACAGGTCCTGCCACCACAAGTGGCCACTGGCGCCCATTCGGACGTGCCAACCGCAGTGCAGATCCTGCGCTGGCATATGCTGGATCCGGACGTGAACGCGCTGACCTTCCGCAGCATGGATCGCCTGTTCACGATCCGAGAAGTGCCCCGTTCCGGTCCGGTATGGCACATCCCTCATGAAGACCATACGCTTGATTTCACTTATAATTATGACGGAAAGACCTATAAGGCCAGCGACTTTCTGGAGCGCACCTATACCAACGCGCTGCTGGTGATAAAGAACGGCAAGATCGTTTCGGAAATCTACCGCAACAACAGCACCCCGGACAGCAGGTTCATCGGGTGGTCCATGACCAAGTCGATCACCTCCCTACTGGTTGGCTGCGCCCTGGCCGAAGGGCGGATCAAGTCGCTGGAAGATCCGATCACCGCCTACCTGCCCGAACTGAAGAACGGCGGCTATAATGGGGTGACGATCCGCCAGATCATGCAGATGCGTTCCGGCGTCGATTATGAAGAGCGTTATGACTTCGCCCATCCAGGCATAGCCGCAACCAATCACATAAACGCCCTGGTCAAGAATGTCGCGCGGTTTGCGGACGCCGCGCGAACAGTGAAGCGGGCCCATGAACCGGGCACGGTGTTCCAGTACAAGACGATCGATACAGCGGTGCTGGGTTGGCTCATCGAACGCGTCAGCGGCGGCAGCACCATCGCATCCTATATGGCCCAACGCCTTTGGGAGCCGTTAGGCGCCGAAGCGGACGGGTTCTTCATCATGGATGGCCCGCCGGGCGTGGGGCGCGAATTCAACGGCGCCGGCTTCAACGCGACGCTGCGCGATTTCGGGCGGATCGGCCTGATGATGCTCAACAACGGCAAGGCCAACGGGCACCAGATCGTTTCGCCGGAATGGGTGGCGGAATCGACACGGCCTACCGACCCGGCCGAGGCTGGCCCAATGGGCTACGGCATGCAGTGGTGGACACTTGGAAACGGCTCTTACAGTGCAATCGGCCTACAGGGTCAGTATATCTTCGTGGATCCCAAGAGCCAGACGGTGGTGGTCAAGCTCAGCTATTTCCCGCCGGGCAACGAGACTGCCCACGACGAGACGCTAGCGTTCCTGAAGGCTGCCGCGGCGTGGAAGCCGTGAACAGACCCAAAATCGATAATGGGAGGGGGTAAACATGAAAAGAACATTATACATTGGTGTGGCCTTTTGTGCGCTTCTGAACGTGCATCCGGCAATGGCGGCGGACCAGCCACCGCAGGACAGTAGCCAGTCCGCCGCGTCCTCCCGAGAGCCTTCATCGGCCTCCGGGGCGACCGGCGAACTGCAGGAAATCGTGGTGACGGCGCAGCGCCGCACCGAAAATGTTCAAACCGTCGCCGTCGCGGTCACGGCTCTGGATTCATCCAAGCTGGCCGAAAAGAGCATCACGCGTGTCTCCGATCTGCAATCGGCCGCGCCGTCCCTGTCCGTGACCGATTCCGGTATCACGCAGGCCGTCAACATTCGCGGCATCGGCATCGCCAGCAATTCGCCGAATGTCACCGCCGGTGTCGCCACTTATATCGACGGTCTGTTCCAGCCGCCGATCGTGCAGGCCAACAGTTTCTATGACCTCGCCAGCGTGGAAATCCTGCGCGGACCGCAGGGAACGCTGGTCGGTAGCAACTCGACCGGCGGCGCCATCTTCATCAACTCGCAAAGCCCCACCTTCGACCGGGTGAAAGGCTATGGCGAACTGAGCGCCGGCAATTGGAACAACTTCGGCGCGGAAGGCGCGGTCAACGTGCCTCTGGCGTCCGACTTCGCCGCGCGGGCGGCTGGCTTCTATCGCAAACACGATAGCTATTACACCGACGTGGGGCCCTATCACAACAATGCCGGACGCCTTGACGAATGGGGTGGGCGGCTCGGACTGAAATGGCATCCAGGTTCGTTTCAGGCCCTGCTGAAGGTTCAGCTCAACGATCGGAAGACGGGCGGCTATGCGAACCGGCCGATCGCGGGCACCCAGTTCGGCCCTTATCGTATGGGCGACATCTACACGCTGAGTTATGACACGCCGACCGCGCTGCGCGAACGTGCGATCATCACCAGCCTGGAATTGCGGCAGGAGTTCGCGAACGGAACCGTGCTGCGTTCACTCTCCGGGTATCAATACAAGCGGATCAACGCGCTTAACGATGTCGACGCATCACAGGCCCCGGCTGCCGGCGGCGGCGATATCAGCGAAGTCTATTTCGCCAGTGAACGCCAGTATTCGGAGGAAATCAACCTGATCTCCCCCACCACGGGCCGCTTCAACTATATCCTCGGCGCCTATTTCCAGCGCAACAAAGTCGTGGTGCGCATCCATGACAACCAGGCCGGCTTCCCAACCGACATCGATCCGGACAACGAGCGCACGACCACCGGCATTTTCGCCCAGGGCAGTTACAAGATCGTGCCCTCGGTCGAACTGCAACTCGGCGCGCGCTATTCCCACTACACCGCTTCGGGAACGGGCAGCGTTGTTGTCGGTGCAGGGGTACCCCCCTTCCCACCCGGCGGCGATGCCGTGGCCGATCTTTCGGGCAACCACAAGGACGGCAGGGTCACGGGCAAGGCCGCGATCAACTGGACGGTCGCACCGGACAACCTGCTCTATGCCTTCGTTGCGCGAGGCTACAAGCCGGGCGGCTTCAACTCGACAACTTCGGAGTTCAAGCCGGAAACGGTATGGAACTACGAATTGGGCTGGAAAGCCAGTTTCCTGGACCGGCACGTTCGCACGCAGATCGACGCATTCTACAACAGTTATTCCAACTTTCAGTTCGCGATCGTGGAACCTTCCACCGGCTTTACCGGCGTCCAGAACATCTCGAACGGTACGATCAAGGGGTTCGAAGCACAGATCCAGGGCAAGTTTGGCGGCCTCTCCTTCGACGGCGGCGTCTCTTACGTCCATTCGCATCTGGCGGGCCTGACTTTCGTCAATACCCGGGCAATTCCCCAGGGAACGCTGGGCCCGCAATGCCCCGCCGGCCAGCCCTCCAATCCGCCGAAGTGCTTCGATTACACGACGGCGATCATCACGACAAACGGCGGGCCCAATCTCTATTCGCCCAAGTGGACCTACAATCTGGGGGCAGGCTATGAGTTCGCGCTCGGCGATGACGTGACGCTGACACCCCATGTCAATTATTCCCACATCGGGCCGCGCTTCACTTATCTGGCCTATTCGCCCACGTCCGACCGCATCGCCGCCTATGGCCTGCTCTCGGCCCAGGTCACCTTGCGGAAGGGGGACTGGTATGTGGAGGCCTATGGCACAAATCTGACCAAGGAGCGCTATATTGCCGGTCAGACCGACTATACCGAGTTCTACGGCGCCCCGCGCGAATATGGGGTAAGAGCCGGAATCCGGTTCTGACAACAAAGGTTCCATTTCCGATCATGAAACTGATGCCGGGTCCGAAAAGGCCCGGCATTTGTTATGCGACATATCGAAACGCGCTTGACATCTGCCCGTCGGGGGTATGCAACAAGCAAAACGGGAGGATTGAAGGAGGGCGAGATGCTCACGGTACCCAGCGATATGCTGCTCGACGTCTATGGATGCGTCGATGAGCCGCAACGCTGGGGCAAGTGGCTGGATGCCTTGTGCCCCGCACTGGGCGTGCGCAGTGCCATCGTCCAGGTTCTTGATCAGGATGGCCTTCGACTGCACCAGAGATGGTGTGCCAGGGACAGTCTTTCGGCAACCCACGCCGACCTTCATGACAGATTCGTCAACAACGACCGTAATCCCAGGATGAACCTGCAGTTGATGTCGCAGTGGAGGCAGTGCGGCATCCTTCGTGACCGAGACAGGTTCGCACCCGACTGTCGCGAATACGCGAATTTTCGCGATCGATTGTCCGTGGTCGGGCTGGGCCTTGCCGTCGGACTGAGAATACCGCTGGGGAATGGCAGTGCCTTTGCTCTGATGCTGCATCGCCCCCTTACGGACAGCCGGCCTTTTACTAACGGCGAAGAGGGCTTTCTGCGGGACCTGATGCCGCATCTTCAGCAGATGCTGCGGCTGGCCGCCCGAAGGGAAGGCGGCGTGATCACACGGGCGATAGATGGCAGCATATTGGATCAATTGCGCGCCGGGGTGATCATCTGCGATACTGACAGGCGCGTGGAATGGCTGAATGAGTCCGCGCAACAACTGCTGCAGCAGTCGCCTTGCATGGAAGAACGAAACGGCTTTCTCCGGTGCAAGGACAATACCGATGACCGCCGGCTTTCATCCTTGTTCTGCCGGATCAACTCCACCGATACACAACCAGAGCGGCGATTCTCCAGCGCTTTCAGGATGGGGGATGTTGATGCCGTCCATGTCCTGGCCTTTTCGCTCGTCTTCGATCGTGGGCCAATGTCGGTGAGCGGCGCCTCAAGCCGCCGTACGGTGCTGATTGTGTCTGAACCTCGACGCGGGGCGATCTTCAGTCCCGAGGGAATATCCGACTTGCTCGGCCTTACCCCCGCCGAGGCGACATTGGCTGCGGCCCTGTGCAGCGGTCATTCACTTCAGGACTACGCAGACCATCGCGGCATCAGTGTCGGTACGGCGCGCGTTCAATTGAAGCGCATACTGGCGAAAACCGACACCCACCGACAAGCCGATCTGGTGAGGCAGATTTGCTGTTCGGTTCTTGGTTATGGCCTCTCGGCCAACGGCAGCC
>JARROF010000179.1:0-5325 GCA_037384205.1 Novosphingobium sp.
CCCTGGATTGAGGAATACGGTGTCCGGGCCCAGCCCATATTGTTTCTGAAGCATTGCGAAGCGCTGCGGCGGTTCCTCCGGAGGTGCGTCGGGGATGCTGGTACGAACGCCTTTCGGGCGACCCGTGGTGCCCGAGGAATAGAGCATGGAGGGACCCCGGCGGCGGACGCCCTCCAGGGGCTGCGCGGAACTGTCCTGCGCGATGGCATCCAGGTCGAGAAACGGCGCCTGGCTGCCTCCGACCATGCAAAGCTTGGGGGCGCTATCCAGCAGCGAGGCTGCTCGCCGCGCAAGATCACGCAGACCATAGCTGGCCACAAGCAGCCTGGCTTCGCTGTCGCGCACGATATAGGCGGCATCGTCCGGCCCCAGATGGGTAGAGATGCAAACGTAGCGGATTCCGCTGTTCTTCGCGGCCCACATCAATTCCGGGTACGGGCAGCCATTTTCGACAAGGAAGGCAGCGGTGTCCCCTTCCCTCAGCCCCGCGTCCGCGAAGGCATGGGCCAGACGATTGGATTGATCCACCAGTTGCCGATAGTCGGTCACCTGACCAAGATCCGCCATGATCATCGCCGACTTGTGAGGTGAATTTTGCGCCACTTGAGCAGGATGATAATGGGTCATGACAGGCGGTTCACCCCCGATGTGATTGTTTGCGGTCTAGAGGCCAGCGGCTGGCATGGATCCGGTTTGTCCTGCCGAAACCCGCCCTCGCCACTCCTGGCCGCGCCGGGGCTCCGGGAGCAGATGCCTTGCCCGTAGCCACCAACTTGAAATTTATGTATGCCAACATACTTTATTGATGTGTACCTTATCGAGCCCGAGTTGTATGGTACAATCGTGCTTCAAAGCAATAAGAGGACGCCCGATGGAATACGATTATCGCACCGGCTTCGTGACTTACCCCGACGCTGAGCCCGAAAGCCCTGCTGCCAAAGCGCCTTTCGTCGACATGGGTACCGGTCGGATCGACCCGTCTCGCTACTGGACGAAGGAAGAAGCAGACCTCGAATGGGAACACATGTGGACCAAGGCCTGGTGGTTCGCCGGGCTGGCCCATGATATCCCGGAAGTGGGCGATTATTTCAAGGTCGACCACGGGCGCGAATCGTTCATCGTCGTGCGCACGGGCGAGGGTCCAGACGATATCGCCGCTTATTACAATGTCTGCCCGCATCGCGGCAACCGGATCGCCCACAGCGATTTCGGCACGGTGTCGGACGATGGCTGCTTCCGCTGCGACTTCCACGGCTGGCGCTTCGGGATCGACGGATCGAACGTGGAGATCCGCGACGAAATCATTTTCCGGCCCGAGGTCATCGCCCACCGCCCCGGCCTGAAAGCGGCGCGTTGCGGCGTGTGGAACAGCCTCGTGTTCATCAGCATGGCCGAGGAAGGCCCCTCGCTGCTGGAGCAGCTTGACGTCATGCCCGAGCACCTGAAAGCCTATCCTTTCGACAAATACCGGGTTCTTCGGGACATCGAGGTGTGCTGGGACGCCAACTGGAAAACCGCGCTGGATGCCTTTGTCGAATTCTATCATGCCGACGACGTGCATCCGCAGGTGCTTCCGTTCTCCGAAACGCTGGAATGCCAATACGACCTGTACGATCACGGTCTCAGCCGCATGGTCATTCCGCTGGGCTATGTCACCAGCCGGTTCGAGGACCGCGTGACCGTGCCCGAAGGGCTGAAGATGTTCCTCGCCTTCTTCGGCGGAAATCCCGCCGATTTCGAGGGGCTGGCCGGCAAGGATTATGATCAGGCGCTCGCCAAGGTGAAGCGCGACTGGGGCAAGCGCCATGGCTATAGCCACTTCGACGATCTGACCGACGTGCAGGTCACCGATGACTGGAACTATTTCGTCTTCCCCAACATCACGCTCAACGTCTTCAGCGATGCCATGCTGATCCAGGTTTTCCGTCCGCACCCCACCGATCCGGAAAAAAGCATCTACCGCGCGATCTCCATGAACCTTCCCGTGACCGGTACGCAGGAAATGGTGATGGATGCGGGCTCCTTCGGACCTGAAGCGATTTCGGAACCTGGCTGGGACGGTGCGGTTCGCCCGCCGCTTGAGACGCCCAAGGACATCGAAGATTTCGGATCCGTGCTCTCGCAGGATGCCCGGCGCGTCCCGGAAGTCCAAAAGGGACTGCGGTCACGTGCGTTCAGCGGCTACATCCTGTCCGAATCCGAAGTGCGAATCCGCCACTATCTGGCGGAGATCGACCGCTATATCGGTCGTCCAACGAACTGACCGGCAGGGGCCGCGTCACTATGGTCCATGCGGTCGCGGCGTGAGGTCGCTTCCACTTCGATTTCACCCGGCGCCGGTCCACCATGGAACCGGCGCCGGATCGAACCGGATGATTTTTCGCCATGACTGAACAGACCCAACCCAGTGCGGCGCTGATCGTCATTGCCAGCGAAGTTCTCTCTGGCAGGACAATCGATAGCCATATCGCGCGCCTGGCCCGCTGGACGCGGCAGCAGGGTATCGCGCTGCGCCATGCCTGCGTCGTGCCCGACGACCGGCAGGAAATCATCGCTGCCATCCGTTACGTCCACGACGTGCACGACCATGTCTTCACTGCGGGAGGCCTGGGCGCCACCCATGACGACATGACCGTCCATGCCGTCGCCGAAGCGCTGGAGCGGCCCATCGTGCTCAACGAGGAGGTCGAGGCGAGCCTGCGCGAATATTATGGCGAGCGGCTCCGCGAGGCGCATCTGAAGCTCGCCTATCTGCCCAGCGGCGCGGAGATCTTCATGGCCGCCGACCGCTCGTCGGGCGTTATCCGCGTGGGCAAGGTGGTGCTGCTCACGGGCATCCCGGACACGGCCGATGCCATGCTGGAGGTGCTGCGCGGGCATATCTCCGGCGGCCCCCTCATGGGCCAGCGCGTCTGGGGCACGGACCTTGCGGAAGAGACGTTCGTCGACGATCTGGCGACGATCCAGAATCGCTTTGCCGATTGCTCCGTGGCCTCCTATCCGCTGTGGCGTAAGGGGCGAAGCGGGACGAATATCGTGCTGGAAGGCCTCGATCCCGATCAGCTCGACCAGTGCAGCGCCGCGCTGCGCGACTGCCTCGTGCGCTTGGGCGGCACCGCCGTGGCGGGCGGGCTGGACCGCGATAGCGATAGCCAGCCCGCGCCTTAACCCTGGCCTGACAGCAGCGCAGGTCAGGCCGAAGCAGCCTGGCCCTCCTCCGCGAACAGCGCGGGAAGCTCGAACTTCTGGATTTTCCCCGATGGCGTACGCGGGAAATCGGCAACCACGCGCCATTTTTTCGGCACCTTGTGGCGGGCAATGCGCTCGCGCAACTGTTCGGCGATCTGCTCGACATCAATGCTGGAGCCAGCGGCGGGCCGCAGCACGGCAACCAGCTCCTCACCCCACTTGGGATCGGCAATCCCAAGCACCGCGGCCTCGGCGATCTCCGGAAACTCGCTCAGCGCGTCCTCAACTTCGCGCGGATAGATATTCTCGCCGCCGCGGATGACCATTTCCTTCAGACGTCCCGTGACCCGGACGTAGCCATCGTCGCCAATACGACCGAGATCGCCCGTCCGCAGGAACCCTTCTTCGTCGAATGCAGCCAGGTCGCCTTCGGGATTGTCGAAATATCCCGCCATCATGAACGGGCTCTTGATCCGGATTTCGCCGATCTCGCCGATTTCGCAAAGGCCCGGCCGGTCCAGCGCGGCGATTTTGAGTGCCGTGTGGGGATAAGGCCTGCCCACTGTTTCGGCGGTCCGCTCGTCCGGATCGCTCCGGAAGGTCTGACACATTGCGCCGCCGGCCTCGGTTTGCCCGAACATGACCTGCACGTCAGCCCCCAGCTTCTGCTTCGCCATCCTGACAAAATCCGGCGTAATTACCGTACCGCCGGTGGACAGCACCTCCAGCGCAGACAGGTCCGTCTGCGCAAAGTCGGAATGCTCGATCATGGCGATGAGCATCGTCGGCACCGCCGGCAGCATCGCGATCCGGTTTTCCTGACACAGCTTCAGGGTCACGCCGCCGTCGAAGGCCCTCAGGATAACCGATGTGCTGATCATGGCGATACAGCCCAATGTCATCGTTACCGAGCCGCCGACATGGAACATCGGCAAGGTATGCAGCCAGGCAGATCCTTCCGGCAGTTCATAGCGCTGCGAGCCTAGCGCGGCATTATTCACGATGCCCTTGTGGCGGAGACGGACGGCCTTGGGCTTCCCGGTCGTGCCGGACGTATAGAGTATGAGTGCGACGTCATCGGGCTTGGCGTAACCGAGCGGTTCGCCGCCCCCCTCCCCTTCCCGCAAATGCGAATCGAAATCACTGATTTGCAGCACATGCCGCAAATTCGGCAAGGAAGGACGAAGCTCTTCCAAGATCGCGGTCAGATCGACATCGCGATGCTGCCGATCCAGGATGATGCCCACCGCTCTGGAATGCGAGAGCAGATAGGAAATCTCCGCAGCGCGAAGCGCCGGATTTGCAGTGACCAATATCAACCCGGCCTGCGCGGCCGCCAATTGATATACAGCCCATTGTGCGCTGTTCGCCGCCCAGATGGCAACATGATCGCCCGGTGAAAAGAGAGTCAGCAGATAACGCGCGAGCCGGCGGCTATCGTTGACCAGTTCCGAATAGGTCCAACGATAGTCCTTTTCCCCATCAGCTTGCGCCGGCTGGAAAATGGCGATCCTGTCCGGCGCCTGCTGCGCCGCATGTTCCAGCAGGTTGCCGACCGTCCAATTATGAAGATCCAGACGCTCGTCCGCCGCAATAAACGAATCCATACCTCTCCATCCGTCCTGTCGATCAAACTGATTTTTTGATCGCTAATAACTAGTACGCTTGCAAACTACCAAGCTATGGCGCTATGGTCAAACCGTAACATGGCTGAATGTAAGACGAGACCAGGGACTTGGAGGGGCTGGCGGCTCCAGGGTGGAAGGCGCCGACGAATTTCCAGCAGCCTTTGTGGATAGCATTGTGCGGCGCCGAGCCTTGTAAATTCGTCGAAACGATATAGTGCGCTAGCACATCGTATGTTTGGGAACGGTATATTAGCATGGATTTCTCGCTCAACGAAGAACAAGAAGCAATCCGCGACGGGGTCAAGCGGATCACGGATTCCTTCGATGACGCCTATTGGAGCCGATGCGATCAGGAGAAGACCTTTCCGTTCGAATTCCACAAGGCGATGGCCGATGGCGGCTGGCTGGGAATCACGATGCCCGAAGAGCTTGGCGGCGCCAATCTGGGCGTGACCGAAGCGGCGATCATGATGAACACCGTCTCGCGCAGCGCGGGCGGTTATTCCGC
>JARROF010000180.1:0-8317 GCA_037384205.1 Novosphingobium sp.
CACATCGACCGTGAGGAATAGGATATTTAATTGCTGAAAGCAATGTATCATGAAAATAATTTTTATTTCTTGCCATATAATTCGGCTTCAGCAGTACGGCGCTCTTCCAAACCGGCAAGTATCTGTCCGTCGTTGTATATCCATTTTTTGAATTCTACTAGCGCCTCGGCGTAGCGCCTCTCCTTGTGCAGCTTCGTCAGCGTCGCGGTGGCAATCGCGCCGGTGTTGTAGTGGAACGAGACCAGCGCATCGAACTGGTTCTGCGTGGTGGGGGCATCGCCCAGCGCCTTGTTCACTGCGCGGACATAGCGGACGATGTCCCGGTCGAAACGGGTATCGCATTGGTCTTGCGTCCAGACTGTGCCGGGCCCGATATCCGGTCCGGTCGAGCCCCAGCCGATGGTCCAGGGCTTGCCGTTGGCGCTGCCGGGATCGGGATAGGCTTCCAAGCAGCCGTCGGCGCGGCGTTTGCCGCAACCTTCCCACTGGCGGATCAGCGCGTTTCCGGCGGAGCCGAGATGGTGCCGGTCCGCCACGGGCGGAGCAAGACCCAGCGCGCGGTCGAGCGCGGCATCGAGCCGGGAAACTTCGCTTTCAGTAAACCCGCGCCCCAGCAAGAGGCGCACTTCGTCGAAAATCGGTTTGCGGTTCAGCATCGGCCTTCTCCGTGTCGGGCGGGAAAGGCGATTCAAGTAAACCGGAACGGGGGGTGTAGGAAAACGGTTTGTGCTTCAGGGGGCGGCCACCACCTTGCCCAGCATGCCAGTGATGGGAATCGCGATGCTGCGGCCTCCGGAGACCGCGTCGCCGTCCAGCGTGGCCTGTGAACCGTCGGGGGCCGTCACGATGACGGCAGAAGGGGCCGTGGTGCCGCCGCGCGTTCTGGTAAAGGTGAGCATATGCGGCCGGGCAGCAGGTGGTTCTTGATCAGCACGGCCAGTTCCGAATGGTCTCCCGCAGCGAACAGCGCCTTTCTGGCGCTGCCCAGCGAGACGAACGCATCGTCTTCCGGCGCAAGCAGGGTATAGCTCGCCTGACCATTGAAGGTGGTGGCGGCAAGGCCCGTGACCTTAAGCGCCTCGGCCACGGTTTGCAGGCCGTCGGCGTTTTCCAGCGCATCGGGGAGAGTCTGCGGGGCGGGAACCGCTGCGGCCGAACTGTCCGCCGCTTCGCTGGCCGGGGCTCCGGTTGCATCGGCCGTGGAAGCTGCATCCGCCGTGGCGACCCCGTCCATGGTGGCATCGTCCGTCGGCATGGACGTGCCGGAACAGGCGGCGAGCGTCAGCGCAACACCCGCTAGCAGAGCGAATGTCAGGGGAAGCTTGCGCGTGTTCGATCGCATGTCCGATGTCCTCCTCTCCGAGACGGCAACCCATGGTACCGTCATAGTCATATGGCGGTGCGGGCAACGTCAGATGAACGAAGGCAGGCGATAATGTCGCCAATGGTAACGGCGCGAACGCACATCACGCCGCCCCCAGCGAAAAGGGCGCCCGGATTGCTCCGGACGCCCCACTCGGTGAACCGATTACGCGCGGATCAGGCGCTGTAGTACATGTCGAACTCGACGGCCGACGGCGTGGTTTCCCAGCGCAGCACTTCGGGCCACTTCAGTTCGAGGTAGGCTTCGAGCTGGTCTTCGGTGAACACGCCGCCTTCGAGCAGGAAGGCATGGTCGGCGGACAGCGATTCCAGGGCCTCGCGCAGCGAACCGCAGACGGTCGGCACTTCGGCGAGTTCGGCCGGCGGCAGATCGTAGAGGTTCTTGTCCATGGCGTCGCCCGGGTGGATCTTGTTCTTGATCCCGTCGAGGCCGGCCATGAGCAGCGCGGAGTAGCACAGGTAGGGGTTAGCCATCGCGTCGGGGAAACGGAATTCCACGCGCTTCGCCTTGGTGCCGGCACCGTAGGGGATGCGGCACGAGGCCGAACGGTTGCGGGCCGAATAGGCCAGCAGCACCGGCGCTTCGTACCCCGGCACCAGACGCTTGTAGCTGTTGGTGGTCGGGTTGGTGAAGGCGTTCAGCGCCTTGGCATGCTTGATGACGCCGCCGATGAAGTACAGGCAGGTGTCCGAAAGACCGGCGTAGCCGTTGCCGGCGAAAGTGTTTTCGCCCTCGTTCCACACCGACATGTGGGTGTGCATGCCCGAGCCGTTGTCCTTCATGATCGGCTTCGGCATGAATGTGGCCGACTTGCCGTAGGCCTGGGCCACCATCATGACGACATACTTGTAGATCTGCATGCGGTCGGCCGTGGTGGTCAGCGTGCCGAAGGTCAGGCCGAGTTCGTGCTGGGCAGCGGCCACTTCGTGGTGGTGCTTGTCGCACGGCAGACCCATTTCGATCATGGTCGAGACCATTTCGCCGCGGATGTCGGTGCAGCTGTCCACCGGCGCGACCGGGAAATAGCCGCCCTTGGCGCGCGGACGGTGGGCAAGGTTGCCGGTGTCGTAGGACTTGCCCGAGTTGCCGGGCAGTTCGACGTCGTCGAGCTTGAAGCCGTTGCCGTCGTACTCGTCATAGAACTTCACGTCGTCGAACATGAAGAATTCGGCTTCCGGGCCGACGAACACGGTGTCGCCGAAACCGGCCGACTTGACGAAAGCCTCGGCGCGCTTGGCGGTCGAGCGCGGATCGCGGGCGTAGAGTTCGCCGGTCGAAGGCTCGACGATGTCGCAGAACAGGATCAGCATCGGGGTGGCCGAGAACGGATCAGTATAGACCGCGTCGAGGTCGGGCTTGAGGATCATGTCCGACTCGTTGATGGTCTTCCAGCCCTCGATCGACGAACCGTCGAACATGAGGCCGTCCTCAAGTTCGTCTTCGCCCAGGACCGACGAGACCATGGTCAGGTGCTGCCACTTGCCCTTGGGGTCGGTGAAGCGAAGATCGACCCACTCGATCTCCTCGTCCTTGATCTGCTTGAGGACGTCCTTTGCACTTGCCATGTTTTTGGTTCTCCAGATTTACTCTTCCGCACCGCGAAAGAGGATAGGGGGGGACGGCATTATCGGGAACGGTGCCGGCCCCATTCCGGCGTATCCCCGGCCCGGCTGGCGCCGGACCCGATCTTGATGCCCGGGCTGGCCGGGCGGTTGATGTTACCGGTGCGGGACCGGCAACTCAGAGTGCATCGTCGTCGCGTTCGCCGGTGCGGATGCGCACCGCCGTTTCCACGGGCACGACGAAAATCTTGCCGTCGCCGATGCGGCCGGTCTGCGCGGCATCGGCAATGGCTTCCACCACGCGTTCGGCCAGCGCGTCGGGCACGACGACTTCGAGTTTCACCTTGGGCAGGAAATCGACGACATATTCGGCGCCGCGATAGAGTTCGGTGTGGCCCTTCTGGCGCCCGAAGCCCTTGGCTTCGGTTACTGTAATGCCGGACACGCCCACTTCGTGGAGCGCTTCCTTCACTTCGTCGAGTTTGAAAGGCTTGATGATAGCTTCGATCTTCTTCACGCCTGCCTAGACCCCTGCATTTGTCCCCGGACTTTATCGAAGAGGTTTCTGGACCGGGCGCCAGATGCCTCGCGCGCGATTCCCATCAAGAATCGTGCCAATGCGGTGGTTCTATTGGTAGGGCATGTGTGCAGGCGCGAAAAGAGCGGAATCGCACGATTTGCCCGGTCATATAACAAGTCTTCGGACAGTCGCGGGGCGCCATGTCGCAAGTTCTGTTCAAGATTTGAGCATCCTGTGCCTTAAAATTGTGCAATGCGGCTTCCGGGGCCGGAGCGTGTGCAGGATCGCGCCGCTTTCCCGCCGCTGGAGCCGGTCCCGGTCCGTCCGGGGGCAAGGAGGCAGGGGTGGCGGGCCAGAGCAGGCGCACGATGTCATTAGCCCGTGGTGTAACCCGTTCTTGACAAAAAGAACCATATAGGTTATATGGTTCGCGCGTCAGTCACCGCTGGCGCAGCGGCGGGTTCGGGGAGCGGCAGGCCTTCGCTCACATGTCACCCGCATGCGGCCGGCGTGCCCCGCAGGACGGGCCGCCTGCATCCGCGACGAAGTCCTTGGCCTTCGGGGTTGCGCCCGAAGGGTCTGCGGCAGGGGAGCGAGCCCGCCCCGCAGGCACTTCGCTCGCCAGGGCCGTGCCGGCAAGACCTTGCGTTCCCCTTGCCAGCCGTTCGCGATGAAGGAACCATGCCAAGCCTGTCGTGCCAGGCCCACACGCCGGCCGCACCGCCTGCCGTGTTTCTCTTTCGGGCGTTACCCCGCGTTCGCCGGCGGGCGATGGCGCGTGGCGGACGAGGCCGCAAAGCCTCTCTCATTTCCCCATCGAAAAGCTCGTGCGATACTGCGGCTTGAGCGTTGCCATCACCTTGCCCGTCACCGGCAAGGTCACTTCGTAAGTCCCTTCCGCGTAGGGCCCCGCCTCATAGGGAGCCACAAGGATGCCTATGCGGTCGAACGTCTCGTGGTTGGATGAGCCCAGAATCAGCGTCTGCACCATCGGATCGATGCATTCGGTGAAGATCTGCCCGCTGTCGCGCTTCACCGGCTCGCCCCGGCGCGCCTCGCGTTCCTTGTCCAGCGCATCGCAGAACGGTTCGCGGATCGCCCGGCGCAGCGCGTCGGTGCTGGTGAACAGATCGCGCGGCTTGCGCACCGTTTCGGTCCGCCGGTCCCACAGCAGCGAGTCGAAATTGCTCATGCCATGCGCGCCGCCGGAAAAGCTGTAGAGTTCGGCCGAGAGCGAAAGCCAGCCCGGCAGATCGGCCACCACCAGCCATTTCGCCCCGTAACTGTGCTGGTGATAAGGAAAACCTTCCTTTTTCGCGGCCTTCTGATCGTCGCTCGAGGACGAGGCGAGCTGTTCCCGGGCGTCATAAAGCCGCGTGTCGAACAGGTCCTTGAGCCGGGGAATGGCTCCCGCTGCGTCCGGATAGGAAAAACTGAATTCATACAGATCGTTGGATGCTTCCACCGAACGGCCCATCGGTTCGGCGGGCTCCTCGCTAGGAACCTCGGTGGGAGCGGCCTCTTCGGCGGGCAGGATCACCTGGGCTTCGGGCACACCGGTATCTGTGCCGGGGCCGCCCGAAGGCGGGGAATCGTTCCGGCTGTCCATGCAACCGCCCGCCACCAGCAGCACCGCCAATACCCATCCGCCTTGCCGCACTAAAATTCCTCTCGCGCTTGCGCTCGCACCAAGGCTAGAGAACAAATCCATGAGCGACAAGAATGCATTGATCCAGCCTGACCGCAGTCAGAAAGCCATTGCCATCCACCTCGTCGACAAGGACGGGCTGGACGCGTTCCTCAAGGAGCGCACTCCGGCCCAGCGCGCGGCGCTGGCCGCGCACAAGTTCGCAGCGGACGGCTATGACTATGCGATCATCCCCGATGGCGGAGACGGGGGCGAGGACTGGGCCGTGGTCTCCGGCGTCGCCAATACGGCGGAGCTGTCGAGCTGGTGCATGGCCACGCTCGCCGAAAAGCTGCCCGCGGGCACCTACCGCCGCGCCGGTGGCGAACCGGGCCCGGCGATGTTCGGCTGGATCACCGGCCAGTACCGTTTCGACCGCTACTTGTCCGAGCCGGACGAGGAAGGCCCGCGCATCCTGCTGACCGGAGAGCCCAAGGCGATCAGCCCCGTCACCGCCGAGGCGGAGGCCGCCATGCTGGTGCGCGATCTCGTCAACACCCCGGCCGAGGACATGGGCCCCGCGCAGATCGAGGCCGAGGCGGAAAACCTGCACAAGGCCTTCCGCGCCGAGATCCGGGTGACGCGCGGCGACATGCTGGAGCAGGACTTTCCGATGGTCCATGCGGTGGGCCGCGCCGCCGCGCGCAGCCATGCGCCGCGCATGATCGAGCTGGAATGGGGCGATCCCAGGCACCCGAGGATCGCGGTGATCGGCAAGGGCGTGTGCTTCGATTCGGGCGGGCTCGATATCAAGCCCAGCGCCGGCATGCTGCTGATGAAGAAGGACATGGGCGGCGCCGCCCATGCCCTGGCGCTCGCCCGGCTGATCATGCAGGCGCAGCTTCCGGTGCGGCTGCACATGCTGGTGCCTGCGGTCGAGAATGCCGTCTCCGGCAACAGCTTCCGCCCCGGCGACGTGCTGAAGAGCCGCGCGGGGATCTCGGTGGAGATCGGCAATACCGATGCCGAGGGGCGCCTTGTCCTCGCCGATGAGCTCGCCCGCGCGGGCTCGCCGCAGGCAAGGCCATGGACGATCCGTGCTGGCGCCTGCCGCTGCACGAAGGCTATCGCGAATACCTGAAATCGGACGTGGCCGACCTCAACAACGCGGGCTCCGGCGGCTTTGCCGGGGCCAGCACGGCGGCGCTGTTCCTCGACAGGTTCGTGCCCAAGGGCATCGACTGGGTTCACTTCGACACGTTCGCCTGGCGCCCCGCCGCCAAGCCCGGCCGGTCGAAAGGCGGCGCGGCGCTGGGTCTGCGCGCGGCCTGGTCCATGCTGGGTCAGCGTTTTGCCTGAACTTGCGATCTCGTCATGACCCGGCTAAGCGCGCCCCTCTTTGCCTTTGGAGACGCACAGACGTTGGCCGCCGACGATTCCTATACCCGCCCTTTCACGCTTGAGGGCATGCTGGCCATGACCGGGCCGAGCAGGACGACGGACCCCGGCTGCCTTCCGGTGCGCGGCGATCTCGCGCATATCAAGCTCGCGGGGCACTACTTCGTGCCGCACTATGCGGTGCCGATGCCGCACACGATCAGGGCGGGCGCGGTGCTGCGCGCGGCGGCGCGGGCCGACGGCGAACATATCACGGACCTGCCGCAGGGCGGCGTGTTCAACGTGCTCGATATCGCCGGGGCCTGGGCCTGGGGCCAGCTCGGCGAGGACGGGCAGGTCGGCTACGTTCTGCTCGATCAGATCGAAGCGGTCATCTGATGGGCGCGAGTGTCTTCATCGACGGCGCGGCGGGCACCACCGGCCTCGAAATCGCGGACCGGCTTTCCGGGCGGAGCGAGTTCGATCTCGTCATTCTCGACGATGAGCGGCGCAAGGACGATGCCGCCCGCGCCGAAGCGCTGAACGATGCCGATTTCGTGATCCTGTGCCTGCCGGACGAGGCCGCGAAAGCCGCCGTGGCCATGATCCGCAGCGCGCGCACGCGGGTGATCGATGCGTCCTCCGCGCACCGCGTGGCGCCGGGCTGGACTTACGGCTTTCCCGAAGTGATCGGCCGCGAGGCCGTGGCCTCGGCCCGCTTCGTCAGCAATCCGGGCTGTTATCCCACCGGCTTCATCGCGCTGGTCGCGCCTTTGGTGCGCGCCGGGCTGCTGCCTGCCGACTGGCCTTACGTGTGCCACGCCGTCTCGGGCTATTCGGGCGGCGGCAAGGCCCTGATCGCCCGCTTCGAGGAAGACCGCGACATCGCTTTCCGCACCTATGGGCTGGCGATGGGGCACAAGCACGTGCCGGAAATGACCGTACACGGCGGCCTCACCTATCCCCCGCTTTTCGCCCCCGCCGTGGTCGCCGCGCATCGCGGCATGGTGGTGGAAGTGCCGCTGCAGCTCATCGCCATGAACAAGCCCGGTTCGGTCCCTGCCATGCGCGAGGCGCTGGCCGCGTTCTACAAGGGCAGCCCGATCGTGCAGGTCGCGGCCGATTCGCCCGACGAACTGCTGCTGCGCGCCTCGATGGAGCCTGTGGACACCCTCACCCTGCGCGTCTTCGGCGCGAAGGACGGCACCCAGGCGCGCCTCACCGCCGTGCTCGACAATCTCGGCAAGGGCGCCAGCGGCGCGGCGGTGCAGAATCTCAACCTGATGGCCGGTCTGGACGAGACCGCGGGACTGCGACTGTAAAAACCGGGGCTGGGGTGCCCTCGCCGGTCCCTGCCATGTCGGCGCCCGCTGGAACTGCGAATTCTGGGCGGATGCTGACAGGCAGCACGTCCCCCCGCCCCGACTTTGTCGTCGTCCTGCCCGGCAAATGCCGACGCCATGAGCCGCCGACCGTTCAGCTGAACGGCAGCACTTCAATCTTTTGATCCGGAAGACGCCTTTCCGGACACGCCAACTTTGCGGACAATAAACTTCAATTCGACAAAAGGCTTCTCAGCCGACGAATCTCTGATAGCGGTAGCGGCTTTTTTGCCCGCGTATGCGCAATTCGGTGGCAGCTAGGACAGAGGCAGGTCAAGTCATCGATCGATGTAAGCACAACCCCGCCCAGGCTTCCTATCGGATTTAGATGATGGACATCGATAACGAACTTCCCTTCACCGACCTCCAGGCGGAACGAGCAAGCCTGACAGGTATAATCGTCAAGGATTTTTCTCGCTTCAACTAAGCGAGGATCGCGCGATCTTCTTAGATATGCGATTTCGC
>JARROF010000181.1:0-6930 GCA_037384205.1 Novosphingobium sp.
ACCGCTCCCCGATAGGTTCGGCGCTTGAGGCGAACTATAGTTCCGGGTGGCTAACTCTTCATCTATGCGGCCGCCAGCATAAGCGTATGCCCGCGTTCGAAGACGCCGCCGCGCGCCGTAACCGCCCATGCGATCCGCGCCATCTTGTTGGCGATGGCGACCGAGGCGACGCGCGCGGGCTTTCTGGCGAGCAAAGCGACAAAGCGCGGATCGACCGTGCTGGGTTTCTCCTTGGCGTATGCGAAGTGGAATGCTGTGTCCGCCGCTGCAGCACATGAAGAACGAGAGCGGGATCTGCATTCACCCCGCCTCAGTTACCCTGACAACACCAGCTATCCCCCCTTGCAGCGCAGGGGCCATCCACAGATGACAGCACCCATTTCTTGAATGCCGTCACACACTCTCAAGCGCCAATGCGATGCCTTGCCCGACGCCGATGCACATCGTGCACAATGCGCGTTTCGCGCCGCTTCGCACCAGTTCCTCGCTGGCCGTCTGGACCAGCCGTGCACCCGACATGCCGAGCGGGTGGCCCAGCGCGATCGCGCCGCCGTTGGGGTTCACTTCCGCCGCGTCGTCGGCCAGGCCCAGTTCGCGCATCACGGCAAGGCCCTGCGCGGCGAACGCCTCGTTCAGTTCGATGACGCCAAAGTCGCCGATGGAAAGCCCCAGCCGGTCCATCAGCTTGCGGCTGGCGGGAACCGGACCAATCCCCATGACTCGCGGAGGAACGCCGGCCACGGCAGCCCCCGATACCTTTGCCTTGGGCGTTAGGCCGTACTTTTCGGCCGCTGCACGCGTCGCGACGATCAGGGCCGCCGCGCCGTCGTTCACGCCGCTCGCATTGCCGGCAGTGATCGTGCCGTCCTTGCGGACGATGGGCGAAAGGCGGGCCAGATCCTCCACGCTTGTCCCGGGGCGCGGATGTTCGTCGGTATCGACGACGACGGGATCGCCCTTGCGGCACGGAATGGTCACCGGGGCGATTTCCACTGCCAGCCTGCCGCTTGCCATTGCATGGGCCACCCTTTCCTGGCTGAGCGCCGCGAACTTGTCCTGGTCCTCACGGCTGATGGCATGATCCTCGGCCACGTTCTCCGCCGTTTCCGGCATCGATTCGGTGCCGTATTGCGCGGCCATCGCCTTGTTCAAGAAACGCCAGCCTATGGTCGTGTCATAGACTGCATTGGCGCGGGAAAACGCAGCTTCGGCCTTGGGCATGACAAAGGGCGCGCGGCTCATCGATTCCACGCCGCCTGCAATATAGAGTTCGCCCTCGCCCGCCATGATCGACCGCGCGGCATAGGCGACCGCGTCCATGCCTGAACCGCAAAGCCGGTTTAGCGTCGTGCCCGGCACGCCTTCGCCCAGCCCGGCCAGCAGCGTGGCCATGCGCGCGACGTTCCGGTTGTCCTCTCCCGCCTGGTTGGCGCAGCCCAGGATCACGTCGTCCACAGCGCCTGCCAGCGCGGGAAAATCGGCCAGCAGCGCGCGCAGTGGCACGGCGGCCAGATCGTCGGCGCGCACTTTGGCCAATGCGCCGCCAAAGCGCCCGATGGGGGTGCGATAGGCCTCACAGATATAGGCTTCGGTCATGGGATCTCCTTGGGATATGTGGTGTTTGCCTTAAGCCTGTAGCGATTGATGTGCGGGATGGGCGCGCACGTTCGCCGCTCCGGCTGCACGTTCAGCAACCGGTCGATGATGGGCGACCGGATGACTTTCGTAACGATCATGACGCCGTTCGGCATGACCTCGTTCGATCTGCGCCATATCGTCACCTGTCGCGGCGAAGTGCGGCAGACTGCGAACCAGACGCTGCTGTTCACCGATTTCAGCATCGGCCAGCCGCAGGAGATCCCGCGGGACCTGCGGCCCCGCATGGAACGGCACCTCGCGCCCGACACGGCAGAGTCTTCGTCCCCTATAAAGGCCGATGCGGCGAAATGAACGGCCCTGCACGCGGGAATCGTGCATAAATTTTAGCATTGAAATGCCTGGGGCGATCGGTCAGGTCCGGCAAGACCGAACTGCCAAAACCGATGTGAGAGGCGCACTTGATGGCGACTAGCGAACAAGCTCTTTCCCAAGAGCCCATACCAGAGAAACCGGGCAGCGAGCACAGCAAGCAGGCCCTGCGTCTCTGGCTGCGGCTGCTGACCTGTTCTACCGAGATCGAGAAGCTGATCCGCGGCAACCTGACCCGCGACTTCGGAACTACGCTGCCGCGTTTTGACATTCTCTCCGCGCTCGATCGCAATCCCGACGGGCTGACCATGAGCGCGCTGTCGAAACTGCTGAAGGTGTCCAACGGCAACGTCACCGGCCTGGTCGATCGCCTGGTGCAGGAAAACCTGGTCGAACGCGAAGCGATGGAGCGTGACCGCCGAATCTACAAGGTGACGATCACGAATTCGGGCAAGCTGGCCTTTCGCGAGATGGCGGTCCGGCACGAGGGCTGGCTGGACGACATGTTCGAACGGCTTGCCAACGATGATATCGAAGACCTGCTGGCCCTTTTGACCAAGCTTCGCCATTCGGTCGCGCAGCGCAAGAAGAACCGGGGCTGACCGCACGTTCACACCGCCTGTTCCGCGATAAGGCGGCGGGCGGCGGCAGGGTCCTCGATCTGCGGGAAAAGCTCTTGCCGCGCGGGGAACGTGCCGAAGAGATGCCTATCGGCAAAACCGCGGTCGCGCGCCGCGGCGTCCAGCATCATCGTTCCCGCCTCACCCGGAGGGTCGAGCAGCAGGTTGTTGAACCGCCAGGCATATTGCGCCCGGTCCCGCCACCAGCGCGCGCCCGTCTCTTCCATCCATGACGTATCGAAGGCCGCATCGCCCCGCGCGATGACGGCATCGGCGCCGGTGGCGCGCCCGGTTTCGATGAGTACTTTAGCCCGCGATGCAACCCGTCGAAACTGCCCAGCAGGATCACCGCGCCCCGCGCATAGAGCGGCAGCGTGGCAAGGTCGGAAAAGACCTCGAGCGTCTCGGTCGAACCCGGAGCCATTGCCATCGTGCCGTCCCGCCCGCGCCTCATCCGCGCTGGCGAATGCCCGTTGCGTCCAGGATGGGCAGGACGTTATCGCGGAAATATGGAAATTCCTTGTTGTAATCGACGAAGGAGAGTGTGGTCCCGCCAAGGCCGGTTTCGTGGAGTTTGCAGATGCCGTCCGCCACCTGTTCGCGCGCTTCCCGCGCGGTCATGAACTTGTCGCAGCCCCCCGGTGTGACGAGCAGGAGCCCTGCCGCGCCTTCGCGCAGAACGGTCCGTCAGTCCGAAGCTGGGCGCGTTGCAGTTAGCATCGCTCACGACTTTCTTGCCACTTAAAAATTTTATGCTTAAAATAAATTGCCATAGCATCAAGAGGCTTGTCCAAAAATTGATCCTGGTGGCCGACCGGCGCCAGGAATTCCGCCGTTTAACCAGCCAGTTCTCCGCCATCGACCGGCACTGCCGCACCGTTGACGGAGGCCGCACCAGCGCTGCAAAGCCATGTGACGATGGCCGCCACTTCTTCAGGCGCGACGAGTCGCTCCATCGGGTTGTTGCCGGTAAAGGCTTTCATCGCCTCTTCCTCGCTGCGGCCGGTCTTTTCCATGATGCCGCGGATCGATCCACGCACGATCTCTGTATCGGTGAATCCGGGGCAGACGGCGTTGCAGGTTACACCCGTCTTCGCCAGTTCCAGCGCCAGCGACCGGACCAGGCCCAGCACCCCGTGCTTGGACGCGGCATAGGCCATCGTATAGCGATAGGCGCGCAGGGCAGAGGTAGAAGCGATGGCGATGAAACGCCCGGCCCCGGCATCGACCATGGCGGGAAGCGTGGCCATCGCCACGTTGTAGGTGCCGGTCAGGTTCGTCGCGATCACCGAACCCCACAGGTCAGCCCCGGTCTTCAAAGCGGGCGCGGTGGGCGCGATACCGGCGTTGCTGACCACGACGGCAAAAGGACCGTGGCTCTCCGCCGTCGCGAAGACGGCATCGCGATCGGTCACGTCCATGACCGCGTATTCGAACCCTGTAGCCGCCAGTTTGTCGGCATTGCGGCCAGTGATGACCGGCACGTACCCTTCCGCAGCGAGCTGCTTCGCGACGGTTAGACCGATCCCCGATCCGCCGCCCGTAACCAGTGCCTTGCCCCTGCCCGTCCCCATGCCGTCCACCTCCGCTGAAACCCTGTCCAGAGATTTAGTTTCTATATGAAATATCCTCGGCCAAGCCATTCGGGAAGGCAATGACAGCCGTGACAAATTTAGTTGATTATGCAATATTTCAGGTTAGAAATATTCTGTCAACAAGGGAGTGAACGCGATAGCCGAACGATCATTCGCGAACTGGGCATCCATTTCGAAGCGAGCGCGTCCGAAGCATCGGCGGCGCGACTACGACCGCGTCGTCCTGCCGCCCAGCAATTTCCTGCACGAACACGGAAAGATCGAAAAGCGCCGGCCCGCCGCAGTCGATTTCATCAAGCGCAGCCGACCGAACGAATTCCTCGGCCGAGCGACGGGCGATGTTGGCCTGTGATCGTCCAGGGCAGCATCTACAACGCGCTGAACCGCGCGATGGTTCTGCCGGGCCTTGCCGACGAATGATGACGACCAGGGAAAAAGGCCCCAAGATCATCATCGCCCAGAACGAGTGCATGCTGAACAAGCAGCGCCGCGAAAAGCCGAAACGCCTGCACGAACAGATCAAGCCTTTCGAGATCGCGGCATGAGCCCGGGGGACAATACCTCCCGCGTCCGCCCCGACGCCCCCGCCCGCCCGGTCAAGGCCCCTGCCGCCAACCGGCCGACCGACGATGGCTTCGTCCTCGAAGACTACATCTACTACAATATCAACCACGCCTCGAACCAGTACGGGCACCGGATGGAAGAAGCGCTCGCCAGGCTCGACATCGACCAGACGTCGTGGCGCGTGCTCAGCCTGCTTCACCGTGACGAGGACAGCCGCCTGTCCGAAATTGCGCGGCGCGGCATGATGAAAGTATCCACGCTCAGCCGCCGGATCGATCGCATGGTCGAAGACGGCCTCGTCCTGCGCGAAGTCGGCACCGACGACCGCCGGACAGTGCGCGTCAGCTTGACCGAACTTGGGCGCCAGGAGTTGGAACGCGCCCGCAGCGCCAGTGCCGCAATCTTCGACGAAGCCACCGCCGGCATCGCGCCCAAGGAACTTGCCACCGCGGTCGGCGTGCTGCGCCGCATGCGGGCCAATCTCGAAAGCGGTGACAAGAACCGATAATTCGCGAGGCAGGCAGAGTCAGGTCATTGTGCCAGCCGCGGCAATATCGATCCCGGTAATGAACGACGCGGCATCGCTGCACAGGAACAGCACGACGGCCGCCACTTCGGCAGGCATGCCGACCCGGCGCGGGATATGAAACGGGGCGGCGACCGCGCTGGTCTTTGCAAGATCGTCGCCGGTCAGATCACGCATGATGTTCGACCATGTCCAGCCCGGCGAGACAGTATTGACGCGGATACCCTTTGGCTGGAGTTGCATGGCCGCATTCCTGGTAGCCTGCAGGATCGCCGCCTTGGCCGCCGAATAAGTCATGCGCCCAGGCTGCGCGCGTTTGCCGGAGACGCTTGCGAAATTGACGATCGCGCCGCCGCCGCGCCGCTCCATGGCCGCCGAAGCCTTGTCTGAAAAGACCATCCCGCTGACGAGGTTCACGTTGAGCGAGGCCAGCCAGTCCGCCCGCGAGGTCGAGACGCCATTGTCGAGATAGGTCGAGGCCAGATTGACGAGGATATCGAGACCGCCGAAGGTTTCCTCGGCAAAGGCAATACAGGCATCGATTGCCGCGTCGTCAGTAACATCGGTGTGCAAGTAGCGCCTTCTCGCCAAACTGCTCTGCCGCGGCCATGCCCGCCTCGTCGGCGATGTCGGCCATGACCACGCTGGCCCCGGCCCCGACCAGCGCCTGGGCAACCGCTTGCCCGATCAGCGTCGAAGCTCCGGTAACGATCCCGACTTTTCCGGTGATTCCGCTCATCTGCACTCTCCTCTCAGGCCGCTTCGTCGGCGCGCCGATAGTGTCGGCGATTGGGCCGAGCCTTGGCGGCCAGGTCCAGTTCCTTCTCGTTGTCCTTCTGCGCTTCGCGGTAGAGCTGGTACTGCGCCGATGCGAGCTGCGGCGGCCAGTGCTTGACCTGCACGCCGTAGTGCCCTGCCGCGTGGCGGGTGAAGAACGGCGAATTGAGGTGCGGGCGCCCCAACGCGCACAGATCGGCACGTCCGTCGCACACGATGGTGTTGATCTGCGCCCCCAGGGTGATGTCGCCCACAGCGATGGTCGGGATGTCGACGTACTGGCGCACGTGTTCGGCAAAGGGGGTCTGCCACATGCGGCCCCACAGCGGCTTCTGCCACTTCACCGTTTCGCCCGACGAGCAGTGCACGATATCGACGCCCGCTTGCTTGAAGCCGCGCGCGATTTCGACCACGTCGTCCAGAGTGATGCCACCCGGCGCCCAGTCGGAACACGAGAGACGCACCGACATCGGCTTGTCTGCGGGCCAGACCGCGCGAACCGCGTTGAACACCTCAAGCGGATAGCGCAGCCGGTTCTCGACGCTGCCACCATACTCGTCGGTGCGCGTGTTGGTGAGCGGGGAGAGGAAGCTCGCCAGCAGATAGCCGTGGGCGCAGTGCAGTTCGAGAATGTCGAACCCGGCACGGTCGCCGCGTTTCGCCGCCTCGACGAATTGGGCCAGAACCTTGCCCATCTGCGCGCGTTCGATTTCCTGCGGCAATTGCGACGTGCCCTCGATCAGCGGGATCGGAGAGGCGGAATAAAGCGGCCAGTTGCCGTCCACCTTGGGCAAGTCCATGCCCTCTGCCGGAACGCGGGTCGAACCCTTGCGCCCGGCGTGACCGATCTGCAAACCCATCCGGGTGTCGCCCTGCGAGT
>JARROF010000182.1:0-5276 GCA_037384205.1 Novosphingobium sp.
CCGCGAACCTTGCCGTTGCGCTGTCGCGGGCGGGGCGCAAGGTCGGGCTGGTCGATGCCGATATCTACGGCCCCTCGCAGGCGCGGCTGCTGGGCACCGAAGGCCAGAAGCCGGTCGCGCATGACAACCGGCTGGTGCCGGTGGCGAGCCGCTGGGGCGTACCGGTCCTTTCCATGGGGCACTTGTCCGATCCGGGGCAGGCCATTGCCTGGCGCGGGCCGATGGCCTCGGGCGCGCTGACGCAATTGCTGGAAGGGCACTGGGACGATGCCGAGATTCTGATCGTCGACCTGCCGCCGGGTACGGGCGATATCCAGCTCACCATGCTGCAGAAGTTCAAGCCTTCCGGAGCCGTCATCGTCTCCACCCCGCAGGACCTCGCGCTGATCGACGCCACTCGCGCGATCGAGCTGTTCGAGAAGGGCGGCGTGCCGGTGATCGGCGTGGTCGAGAACATGGCGGGCTATATCTGCCCCCACTGCGGCGAAGTGAGCGATCCTTTCGGTACGGGCGGCGCCGAGGCCTGCGCGAAGAGCATGGGCACGGCCTTTCTGGGCCGTATCCCGCTCGATATCGCGATCCGCCGCGAAAGCGACGCCGGAACGCCCACCGCGGCGGGTGAGGGCGTGCAGGCGGAGGCTTTCGCCGGTCTGGCGGGCAAAGTGGCGGACTGGCTGGATCCAATGGCATGAAGCCTTCCATTTCCTTCCCGTTCGTCTCGCGCGAAGCCGACACACGTCGCGCGGCGGTGTCCCGGCTTCGCGCGACACGAACGGAGATCGTAACATGCCCGTTTCCCGGCGCGGCATCCTGATCGGGGCGCTGGCCGGAGGCGGGCTCGTGCTCGGCTATGCCTTGCGGCCCCGCCACTTCCCGCTGCCGCTTGCACCGGGACAGGGCGAATTCGCCTTCGATGCCTGGATCAAGATCGGTACGGACGGGGTCGTCACGGTAGCGGTGCCGCAAGTGGAGATGGGGCAGGGGATAACGACGCTGATCCCGCAAGTCGTCGCTTATGAACTGGGCGCGGACTGGCGGCAGGTGGCGGTGGAGCCCGCGCCGGTCAGCGCGGTCTATGCCAACTTTGCGCTGGCCGCGCGCTGGGCGCCGCTGTGGATGCCGCTGGCCCCGTCGCTGGGCGAGGACCCGGATGGCCTGATCACGCGCCGCTGGGCCGAGGACCACCGCTTCAACGCCACGGCCGACGGCATGTCGCTGGCGGCTTACGAGGCGCCTGCGCGTGCGGCGGCCGCGTCCGCGCGCGCGATGCTGATGCAGGCCGCTGCCGCGCGCTGGCGCGTAGGCTGGGAAGAATGTGCCGTTCAGGCCGGCTTCGTGGTACACGAAGACAAACGCCTGCCGTTCGGTGCGCTGGCGGAACAGGCCGCTGCCTATATTCCGCCTGCCACCCCGCCGCTGCGCGCCGATGCCATGGCCGAAGATCCGGGCGAATTTCCACCCGGCGCGCCCTTGCGCTATCCCCGGCTCGATCTGCCGTCCAAAGTCGACGGCTCATGGACGTTCGCAGGCGACGTGCGGCTGCCCGACATGCTCCACGCCGCGATCCGCCATGCCCCGCTCGGCACGAGCGCCTCTCTGGCCTCGATCAGGGAAGACGCGGCAAAGTCCATGAAGGGCTTCGAGCGCACTGTGAAGGGGGACGGCTGGGTCGCGGCCGTCGCGCGGGACTGGTGGACGGCGGAGACCGCGCTTGCCCGCATGGCCCCGCGCTTCAAGGTCGCCGGTGCCGTCGAAAGCACGGATGTCGACAATGCCATGGATGAGGCGATGCGTACCGGTCAGGTCCATCGCATCCACGCGAAGGGTGACATGGCGCTGGTCAAGGGCGGCTTGCCGTTGCAACTGCGCTATGAAGTCGCCCCCGCCGTCCACGCCACTATCGAAACCGCCAGCGCTACCGCCCGGCTCGAAGACGGACGTCTGGAACTGTGGGCCGGCACGCAGGTGCCCGAGGCGACGCGCGATGTGGCGGCGCGCGCGGTCGGACTCGAAGTCTCGCAAGTGGTGCTGTATCCGATGCCGCTCGGCGGCAGTTTCGACCGGCGGCTGGAATCCGGCCACGTGGTGCAGGCCGCGATCCTGGCGAAGGAGACCGGCCGGCCGGTGCAGCTCACCTGGTCCCGGCGGGAGGAGATGCGCGCGGGCCTGCCGCGCACGCCTGTCGTTGCGGTGATGGCGGGGCGCTTCGATACCGATGGCGGCATTGCCGGCTGGCGCGCGCGCGTGGCGATGCCGGCTGCCGCGCGCGAGTTCGGCCATCGTCTGTTCGCAGGCGATTCCCCGGCCGAAGCGATCCGCGCGGTGGCGGGCAAGGATGATCCGCTCGCGCTGGAAGGCGCGGTGCCGCCTTACGATATCCCCAATGTCGCGGTCGATCACCTTCCGGCGACGATTGCCCTGCCCACCGCCCGTCTGCGCGGCAATGCCCATGGCTACACGGCTTTCTTCAACGAGAGCTTCATTGACGAGATGGCGCACAAGGCCGGGCGCGAGCCATTGTCCTACCGTATGGCGATGCTGGGCAAGGACCCGCGCCTCGCCGAATGCCTCCAGCGCGTTTCGGCACTGGCGCAATGGGGCGGCGGGGGGGACAACAGCGGGCAGGGAATCGCCTGCCATGTGATCGGAGAGGGCCGCATTGCGCTGATCGCCAGCGCCCGGCGGGACGAGAACGGGGTGCGCGTCGACAGGCTCAGCGCGGTGGCGGACATCGGCCGGATCGTCAATTTCGATATCGCCCGTCAGCAGATCGAGGGCGGGCTGGTGTTCGGACTCGGCCTGACGCTGGGATGTTCGCTCCGTTACGAAGGCGGTCGTCCCAACAGCGACCGGCTGCGCGATCTCGGCCTGCCGACGCAGGCGGACTGCCCGGATATCGATGTCGTCTTCATGGAGAGCACGGCCGATCCCGCCGACCCGGGCGAACTGGGCGTTGCCGTTGTCGCGCCTGCCGTTGCCAATGCGCTCTATTCCGCCACGGGGCTGCGGTTCCGCCGCCTCCCTCTGTTCGACGAGGAACTGTGATGCTGCCCCCGGACCATCCCCCTGTCACGACCGGTGGTATCGGCGTGCTGCTTGTCAATCTCGGTACGCCCGATGCGCCGACTCCGGCGGCGGTGCGGCGTTATCTGGCTGAGTTCCTTTCGGACAGGCGCGTGGTGGAAATCCCGGCGATTGCCTGGAAACCGATCCTCCACGGCGTGATCCTGCGCACCCGCCCGGCGAAGTCCGCCCATGCCTATGCGCAGGTCTGGACCGAAAAAGGCTCCCCGCTCGCTGCCATCACCGCCGCGCAGGCGGAAGCACTGCAGGCGATTCTGGGCGAGGGCGTGCGGGTCGATTGGGCCATGCGCTACGGCAATCCCGCAATCCCGGTGAAACTGGAAGCCATGAAAGCGGCGGGATGCGATCGTATCCTGATCGCGCCGCTCTACCCGCAATATTCGGGTGCGACGACAGCTTCGGTGATGGACAGTCTGGGCGAGGCTCTGCGCGCGATGCGCTGGCAGCCGGCCATTCGCACGCTGCCGCCCTATCACGACGATCCCGCCTATGTCGCGGCGCTGGAGGAAGATATCGCGGCGCAGGTCGGCGCGCTCGATTTCGTGCCCGAAGTGTTGCTGCTGTCCTACCACGGTATGCCCGAACGCACGCTGCATCTGGGCGATCCCTACCACTGCCAGTGCCGCAAGACCTCGCGCCTGCTCATCGGGAAGCTGGCGCAGCGGCTTCCCGGTCTGCGGATCGAGACCGCTTTCCAGTCGCGTTTCGGCCGTGCCAGATGGCTGGAGCCGGCAACCGAAACCGTGCTGGAAAGCGAAGCGAAAGCGGGCACGCGCCGTCTTGCGATCGCGGCGCCGGGGTTTGCTGCCGATTGCGTGGAGACGCTGGAGGAACTCGCCATCCGCGGGCGCGAGGTATTCGAGCGCGCGGGGGGCGAGCGCTATGCCACGCTGGCCTGCCTTAACGATCATGCGCCGGGCATGACCATGCTGGAAACGCTTGTGCGCCGCGAACTGGCGGGCTGGTGGCGTTGAAGATTTCAGGGATTTAACTGTGGCGGGTCGGGCGAATTCTTGACTTGATCCTTATTTGTTCTATCCGTGTTCGCGAAATGGAACGTGGAGTTGGAACAGATGCACGGCACGGATTTCCTTCAGGCAGACTTTTCCTACGCATCGTCAGAGCCCGGCGGCCGTATGGTTGCTGGCGGCTTGCCGGTGGCGCTTTCGATCTTTGCTGATCGGGTCCATCTGCGCGGCACCATACAGAAGGATGCGCAGGCCGCCGGGCTCACAATCACCGCCGCCGGTTCGCTGGCGGACTTGCTCCAGGGCAGCGCCCGGCCGCTCGGTGATGTGGTGATGGTCGATTGCCCGCAGGTCGATGCGCAGGCGCTGGCGGCGCTGGCCCGGCTCGATTTGCGCGCTGCGCGCTGCGAGGCGCGGCTGATCGTTTCCACCAGCGTGGAAGCGCTCGACGATGTGTTCGCCTGCATGGATCGGTCGGCACCCGTGCTGCTGGTCGATCCCAACCGGGCGGAGCGGGTGATTGCACTGGGGCAGGTTCTGGCCGGGTTCGGCCCGGCGCGGCTGCGAGAGCTTTCGGAAGACGACCGGCTGATGCTGCTGCGCCTGTCCGAACAGGTCGGGCAGATCGCAGGGCGAATGGAACAGCTGGTGCCGGGCGGGGCGCAGGTCAAGGATGCCGGGAACAGTGCCTTCCGTTTCGCCAACGGGCCTTCCGGTTCGGGGCGGATGGCCGATGAACTTGCTCTCTTGCCGAGCACGAACTTGCAGAGCACGAAACGCTATGCCGCGCGGCCGCCGCTTCCGGCCGCGTCGCTGGTGCGGCGGGTCATCCGCCAGCGCCAGCAGCGCCTGCGGCACTTCGATGCAGGGCTGTTCGCCGATCCGGCCTGGGACATGCTGCTCGATCTCACGGCGGCGAGGGTCGAACACAAGCGGGTTTCGGTAACTTCGCTGTGCATCGCTTCGGGCGTCCCGCCGACGACGGCGCTGCGCTGGATCGGGCAGATGGTCGAAATCGGCCTGTTCGCACGCGTCTGCGACGATAGCGACCGCCGCCGCGCCTTCATCGAACTGACGGACAAGGCCGCGGATGCCATGGCCCGCTACTTTGCCGACAGGGACTGATAGTGGCGGGAAGCCTGTTCAGGCTTTTGCCCGCATGGGATGATGCCCGTATGGGATGATGCCGTTATGGGATGATGGACGTTACGGCGGATCCACGCA
>JARROF010000183.1:0-5266 GCA_037384205.1 Novosphingobium sp.
CAGGCGGCGGACCCATTCCAGTCCTTCCTCGTCCGACATGCGGAACTGCGTATCGATCGGCGCGCCTTCCAGGTTCGCGGTAATGCGCCCCTGCCCGATCCCTTCGGCCACCGAAGAGCCTTCCGCCTTCAGTTCGCCATGGGCATAGTAATTGTACAGCGCAGCGCCATGCGGATCGGTAAGCGCGATCGTGATCTTCTCGTCGAAGGCCTTGAGGCCGAGCCCGGTACCGGCGATCGTACCGCCGGTGCCCGCCGCGCAGGTAAAGCCGTCGATGCGGCCTTCCATCTGCTGCCACAGCTCTGGTGCAGTGCTTTCGATGTGGGCCTTGCGGTTGGCGATGTTGTCGAACTGGTTCGCCCAGATCGCCCCTTCCGTCTCCTCGGCCAGACGGCGCGAAGTGTGGACGAAGTGGCCGGGATTGGAAAACGGTGCCGCCGGAACCAGCACCAGCTCCGCCCCCAGCGCGCGCAGTGTGTCCATCTTCTCGCGCGACTGGGTCTCGGGCATGACGATTACCGTCTTGTAGCCCAGCGCATTGGCGACCAGCGCAAGGCCGATCCCCGTATTTCCCGCCGTGCCCTCGACAATCGTCCCCCCGGGCTGGAGCAAGCCCCTGGCCTCGGCATCGCGAACGATCCATAACGCCGCGCGGTCCTTCACCGAGGCGCCGGGATTGGCGAATTCGCATTTGCCCCAGATTTCGCAACCTGCGGCCTCGCTCGGTCCCTTGAGCAGGACGAGCGGCGTGTTACCGATGAGATCGAGCGTCGAGCGCTGTGCGTGCGGTGCGGTCATGCTGCCTGAATTAGGATCGGTAGCGGCCAGGCGCAAACGATTTGCGCCATACCCCTGCCAAGTCAAACTTGCAGCGAAAGGCTGCCTGTACGCCTCAGTCTTCCTGTGCGCCTCAGTCTTCCTGTGCGATAGTGACCTTGCAGCCTTCCAGCACCGAGGTGACCGGAATCTGGCAGGACAGACGTGAATATTCGTTGCGGTGATCCGAACTGTCGAGCAGGTCGTTCTCGTCCTCGCTCATTTCCGGCAGCTTGTCCATGTAGGCAGGATCGATGTGGACGTGGCAAGTCGCACAGGAGCAGCAGCCCCCGCACAGCGCCAGCAGTTCGTCAAATCCGGCATCCCGGATGTTTTCCATCAAGGTACGGCCTTCCACGGCCTCAAGATTCGATTCTTCGCCAGACTGATTGACGACGATAATCTGCGGCATGCTTACAAATCCCCCTTGATACGCTCTATCGCACAAACGTTGACGGTAGGCGGGTTTGCCTAAGGCTGCTAGAGGCTGCAACCCGCTTTTTCAAGGTGACTGACAACATGGGCCTGACCGCCGACAGACTGAAAACCGGGCTCGACGCCATTGCCGCCGCCGAACCGGCCATGGCCCGCGCTCTTGAAGTCGCCGGATACCCCGAACCACGTATTCGCTCTACCGGTTATGCCACACTGCTGCGCACGATCGTCGGGCAGCAGGTCAGCGTGGCCGCAGCAGCATCGGTCTGGGCCAGGCTGGAAGCGCTGCTAGGCGAAGGTCTGCCGCCCGACACCTTGCTCTCCGCCGATTTCGACGCGCTACGCGGATGCGGCCTTTCGCGCCAGAAACAGGGCTATGCGCGTTCCCTGTGCGAACTGGTAGTGGCCGGAGCGCTCGATCTCGACGCCCTGCCCGAAGACGACGAGGAAGCCATCGCCCAGCTCGTACAGATCAAGGGTATCGGTCGCTGGTCAGCGGAAATCTACCTGCTCTTTGCGGAAGGCCGCCCGGATATCTGGCCTGCCGGAGACCTCGCCGTCCAGGCGGGCTTGCACAAGATCCTCGGCCTCGAAGCGCGCCCGAGCGAAAAGGAAACCCGCGCCCTCGCCGAGCAATGGCGGCCGCACCGGGGGGCGGCGGCGATCTTCACCTGGCACTGCTACAACAATCCGGCACTGTGAAGGCAGCTACAGAAGTTCATTGATGAACTGCGCCATGGCCACATCCCGCCTGCTGATCCCTCCGGCATCGTGTGTGGTCAGGCGTATGCCCACCTTGCCGTAGACGTTGAACCATTCGGGATGGTGATCGGCCTTGTCGGCATAGAGTGCGACGCGGGTCATGAAACCGAAGGCTTCGTTGAAATCGCTGAATTCCAGTCCGATTTCCATGGCCGCGCCATCTTCCGACAGCCCCCAGCCAGGCAGCCCCTCCAGCGCTTCGTCGCGTTCGGCATCGGTCAGACGGGAAATGGACATATCGCTCTCCTTGGCAGCCTGCGCGGTTTCCCCTATCGGTCGCGGCGATGCAAGGGGCCGCCGTTTCCGTAACCGATCTCGCCTGCCGCCGCGGCGACAGAGTGCTGTTCCGCGGCCTGTCCTTGCGCCTGCAGTCGGGCGAAGCGCTGCAGATCGCGGGCAGCAACGGCATCGGCAAGTCCTCCCTGCTGCGGATCGTGGCCGGCCTCGCTCCCGCCTTTGCCGGATCGCTGGAGGTGAACGGCCCCATCGGCCTGATCGACGAACGCCCCGCACTCGATCCGATGCAGCCGCTCGGCAAGGCGCTCTCGTTCTGGCAGCGAATCGACGGTGCCGCCGATAACGAACTGGGGCGCCTCGGCCTTGCGGAGCTGCTCGATGTGCCGGTGCGCTATCTTTCGACAGGGCAGAAGAAACGCGCAGCGCTGGCCCGGCTGATCGGGCAGAAAGCACCTGTGTGGCTGCTGGATGAGCCGCTCAACGGCCTCGACGTGCACGCCGTGGAACTGACAGAAGCGCTGGTAGCCGAACATTGCGCGGAAGGCGGCGTCGCTCTGGTCGCCTCGCACCAGCCGTTCGCCGTGCCCGGCATGGGCAGGCTCGCTCTTGCGGAGTACGCGGCATGAGCGGCCGGGTCATGGCACTTCTCAGGCGCGATCTCGCGCGGCTGACGC
Organism: Novosphingobium sp.; assembly: GCA_037384205.1. Taxonomy (GTDB): domain Bacteria; phylum Pseudomonadota; class Alphaproteobacteria; order Sphingomonadales; family Sphingomonadaceae; genus Novosphingobium. Next base: position 2,925 of record JARROF010000183.1, read on the forward strand.
TCGGCGGACGCGGCGGCGGTGCGGTGCTGCCGGTGCTGTTCTTTCTTTCGGTGGCGATGCTCTATCCCTTCGCCGTTGGCCCCGACGCGCCGCTGCTGGCGCGAACCGGCGGCGGCGTGATCTGGGTCGCGGCCCTGCTCGCGGCCATTCTTCCGCTCGACCGGCTGGTGGAGCCGGACATCGACATGGGACTGTTCGATCAATGGGCCCTGCGCGGCATATCCGAGGAACTGGTGATTACGGTGCGTGTGCTGGCTCACTGGCTGAGTTTCGGCCCGCCGCTGATGCTGGCCGCGCTGCCCGCTTCCGCCCTGCTCGGGCTGGACAGCAATACGCTGCGCATTGTCGAGATCGGGCTGCTGGCCGGAACGCCGGGCCTTGCCGCGCTGGGCGTGACGGTCGCGGCGCTGACCGCGGGCCTGCGCGGCGGTGCGGCGCTATCCGGACTCTTGGTAATCCCGATGGCCGTGCCGATCCTGATCTTCGGCGCAGGGAGCCTTGGCATGGGCGGCGAAAGCGGGCTGGCGCTGACGGGCGCGGCCAGCCTTGTCCTGCTGGCCATCGCGCCTTTTGCAGGCGGTGCAGCGGTGCGCGCGGCGCGGGCATAGGCTCACGCCAACATCGCCGCAGCGGTTGGTGTGCAGCGCCTTCCCCCGCACAGTGCGCTGGCGATCCGGTCAGGGCCGGACAGCACGCCCGGGAAAATCGAGCGGGTGATCGAGGGCTCTTCCGCGCCCGGCTGGAGCGAACATGAAGCGGCTCTGCTGCGCGCGGTGGAAGACATGATTGCCGACCAGTGCATCGCTGACGCGGCGCGGGATATTCTCGCGAAGACTTATGACGAAAAGCAGATGCTGGAACTGCCGATGCGGGCGGGATCCTGTCTGATGACGGCGATCCAGCAGAACAGCCGGAAAATTCAGCCGAAAGGCAATGGGTTTGACTATTGCTGAGCAAGATCAATTGCACCTCGCCCGCCGCGGGTTATTGTGGCTTGCACATCTGATTTGAAAGGACTTCGGCATGAAAAAGGGATTCGTCGACGATATCGAGAAGCTGACCGAGGAAAACACCGATTTCCGCCGCGTTCTCTATACCGGCGAGAACCTGCAACTGGTGGTCATGTCGATCGAGCCGGGTGACGAGATCGGGGCCGAAGTCCATCTGGAAATCGACCAGTTCTTCCGCATCGAGGCCGGTGAAGGGGAAGTCTCGATTGATGGCGTGGTGCACGAGGTGAAAGCAGACGACGGCATCGTCGTTCCGGCTGGCGCGCTGCACAACGTGGTGAGCACCGGCAAGGAACCGCTCAAACTCTACACGATCTACGGTCCGCCCGAGCATGTCGACGGCACGGTGCACAAGACCTGCGCCGAAGCCGAGAGCGCGCATGAGCATTTCGACGGCAAGACCACCGAATAAGGTTTTGCCATCTGTGGAAAAAACCGGGGATAGCCTGAGGACTGGCTGTCCATAACGGGGACCGCTCCGCAGTATCCGCAGGATAGACCTATACGCGGTGCCGCCGTCGCGGCGTTGCCGAATAGGCTTCCACCTCTCCCAGCATGTGGGCAGCCCCCCCGGGGAAGGGAACGCTATGCGGACTGGACGCGGCATGGCGCATCAGCAGGCGCGTCATTTCGCCGCTGGGCACCCCGCGCGAGAAAAGGAAGCCCTGCCCGATCTTGCATCCCAGTTCCTGCAAACGGGCTGCCTGCTCGGGCGTTTCCACCCCTTCCGAAATGACCGAGGCTCCCAGCTTTTCCGCTATGGAAACCAATCCGGCTATGATCGCGCCGCTCACCTGATCGCCCGGCAAACGGGCCGTGAACGCCTGATCGACCTTGATCAGATCGATGGGCAGTTCCAGCAAGTGGGTGAGCGAGGCAAAGCCGGTACCGAAATCATCGAGAGCTATATAAACGCCACGTTTCCGGATATCGGCAATGGCCTCGACCACCAGCCGGTCCCGATCACCGATATAGACGTTTTCCGTTACTTCCAGAGCGAGGCGCTTCAACAGCGCATCGTCGCAGAAAATCCGGTCCAGAGCTTTGCCCAAGCCGCCTCCGCGCAAGTCCACTGCCGTCACATTGACCCCGACATAGCCGAAATCGATACCCAGATCGCGCCAGCGGCCCATGTCCCCCGCGACGGCTGAGAGCATGCGATCCGTCAAGATCCCCGCAACCCGTGCATCGCTGGTCGCTTCGGAAAACGAGGAAGCAGGAATGATCTCGCCGTTCGGAGACACCATCCGGCACAAGGCCTCCAGTCCCACGATACGCTGGTCTTTGAGGCGTACGATCGGCTGATACCACGCTTCGATCCGCCCTTCCCGC
>JARROF010000184.1:0-5228 GCA_037384205.1 Novosphingobium sp.
CACCGAAGTACCGGTCAAAGCGCTCCATGGGAGAAGCGCGCCTCAAGGGGGCGTGAAATCGTCCGGAAGGTCTGTGACGAGATGGGCGTGACCATCATCAATGGTGCCCTGTCGCGCGATCACATGCACATGTTCGTAGAAATCCCGCCGTATGTGTCGGCCAGCGACTTCGTCCACCTGGTCACGGGCCGATCCTCGCGCAAGAACCGGCATGAGTTCCAGCACATACGCAAACGGTACTGGGGCCAATGCTTCCGGCAATGAGGTACTTCTTGACCACATCCGACAATATCAAGGCCCGCGAGCGGGCACGCGAAGTATGCACCTGGATGGAGGTGGGGCCCGATCCCCTGTTCGAGCGCAGGAAGGCGCAAGGCATTCCCACCTTCCGGGAAGCGGCAGCAAAGGTTCTGGCGGCCAGCCAATATGATTGGCGGCAAGATGATGGATTTGCGGTAGAACCGGGTGTCGTTATTAGTATCGGCAGAGTGGGGGCTTCTGGTGAATGGAACACAAAGCTGTTCTCACGACTTGCTATTGCAGATGAAATTCAAGGAGAGTTCCCATTCGCGGTTTTGTTCTTGGCGCGGCGCTCGCCGCAACGGCGCTGTCACCGATAGCAGCAGCGGCCCAGACGGCCCGGCCCATTTCATCGTCCGAGCGGGCGCAGGGCGACAAGGCCAACCCGGAACTGGTTGCTGAATTCGGCGGGCGTTACAATGGCCCGCAGGCCGCTTTTGTCGAGCGCGTGGGCAAGCGGGTGGCGGTACAGTCCGGGCTGGCGAATGCGCGCGACGACTTCACCGTCCAGTTGCTCAATTCGCCGGTAGAGAACGCGTTTGCGATCCCTGGCGGCTATGTCTACGTAACCCGGCAATTGCTGGCGCTCATGAACGATGAAGATGAACTCGCGTTTGTCATGGGCCACGAAGTCGGCCACGTCGCAGCGCGGCATTCGGCGCGGCGGCGGCAGACCTCCGCTATCGGCGGGCTGCTCGCCGGCATCGTTGGCGCCGTCACCGACGGATCGCAAATCGGACGGCTTCTGGGCGCGGGCGCGCAGCAGGCATCGCAGCTTTACACACTGAAGTTCGGCCGGGATCAGGAATATCAGGCCGACATGCTCGGCGTGCGCTATGTCGTAGGGGCCGGTTACGATCCATGGGGCGCACCGGAAGTGCTCTCGCAGCTTGGCGCCAGCACTGCGCTGCAGGCGTACGCCGCCGGGCGCGATGCCAATGCGACGCCGACCTGGCTCAGTACACACCCGTCGAACGCAAAGCGGGTAATGCGGGCGCGCGCCCTGGCGCAGCAGGCGCGGGGCGCTGCTCCCGCCGGCCAGACCCAGGACGTCGCGTTCCTGAAAATGCTGGACGGGATGCGTTATGACGATGATCCCGCAAAAGGCGTGATTGACGGTCAGGTGTTTCGCCAACCGGTGATGCGGATCCGCTTCACCGGGCCGCAGGGCTACTCGATCAACAATTCGGATGAAGCCGTCACCGTTTCCGGTCCGCGCGGCCGGGCGCAGTTACGGACGGCGGCTGGCATCACCCGGCTCGATGCTGCGGTTGTCGACGGGGTCCGGAAGCTGGGCGGGAACCTGAGCACCGATCAGGTGCGCCCGGTCACCATTAACGACCGCAGCGCCGCTGTCGCCAGCGTGAGGGCGATCGCCAATCGCCGGCAGGTGGACGCCACTGTCCTTGCCATCCAGTTCCCCGGAGCGATCTACGTGTGGACGATGGTCACGCCGGCCGGAAGCGGGATCGGCGCGTTCGATCCGATGATCGCGAGTTTCACCACCATGACCGAGGCCGAGGCACGCCAGGTGCGCGGCAAGCACATCCGCATACACACCGTGCGGCAGGGCGAGACGATCGACAGCCTGTCAAGGCGGATGGCCTATACGGACTTCCAGCGTGAACGGTTCGTGACGCTGAACGGGATCGACGAAAATGCCGCGCTGCGCCCCGGAATGCTGGTAAAACTGGTGGAGCTCGACTGAGTCTCCTGCCAAGTCTGGAACGCTACGCTGATCGGCTCCGGACAGGAGGCCATGGTGCCGGCTCGGCTTGAACAGCGCTTTGAGCGTCAGGCAGGCCTGAATCGCGGCATCCCGGAAAATGGGTCGACATCCATGCTTCCTGCTCGGCGGGAACAGCCCACAGCCGTCCGGTCCACCGAGCATGACTCATAGGATCTCACATTCGAGCTTCTCTGCAGCCTATTCTAATTTTCAAGAACCTGAGCCGGGGCGCTGAAGGCGTAACCTATGCCATAGGCTGCGCGGATCGGCGATTTTTCGCCCGTTTCCGCCTCTATTTTCTTGCGCAGACGGCTGACGACGGCGTCGAGGTGGCGGTCGTCGAATGAGGTTTGCGGCCGGGCGACGGCCGTGGCCAGTTCGGCACGTCCGCACGGTTCGCCGTCCTGGCGCATCAGCATATTCAGAAAGGCAAGTTCAGAGGATGTCAGCGTGATGCTGTGCCCTTCGGGCGACAGGATGACCCAGCGCTTGGGGTCCAGGCGCCATGCCGCGGTGGGCGCGGCTGGAGGGGCGGCGCGGCGAAGCCTGCGGCACAAGCTGAGAATAGCCGCTTCGATTTCCTTCAGCGGACTGTGCTTGACCAGATAAATATCTGCGCCGCTCTCAAACCCGCGAATGCGGGCATCGCTCCCGCCGTGCGCCGTCAGCATGATAATGCCGCAATCATGGTTTGCGCGCAGCTTTGCGGCAAGATCGAAGCCGTTGCCATCGGGCAGGCCCACATCCATGAGAACGACGTCGGGTAGCGCTTCCTGCAGCAGGGCGTGGAACCGCGCCGCGCTGTCCGCCCCGCGAACGGCGAAGCCGCGCATGGAAAGGTAGTCCACCAGATCTGCGCGCAGGCGCGGCTCATCTTCAACGACAAGGATCTGAATCACAGCACGGCTTCCGGCAGGGGCAGGCGCACGGTCGCGACGACACCGCCGCTGTCCGACGGTTCGAGGGCCAGATGACCGTGGTGGTACGACAGCAAGCGCCGCGAATTATAGAGGCCGAGCCCGGTGCCGGCGGTCGACGTGGTGTTCGGTGCGCGGAAAAACCGCTGGCCGATTTTGTCGCGGTCTTCCGCGGGAATGCCGATTCCGGCGTCCGACACCGCAATCGCCAGAGCCTTGTCCGTCTGTCTGGCAGAAACATGGATCGGCCGGTCCTCCGGTGAATATTTCAGCGCGTTGTCGATCAGGTTGATCATCACGGTCTGCAGCATGTCAGGATCCCCGCAATAGGAGGGCAGGGCCGGTTCCGCATCGAGGTGAATGCGCGCCTGAGCGTCCATGACTGCGAAGTGATCGCGCGCTTCGGCCAGCAGGACGGCAATGTCGATCTGTTCGAGACGCAGGACACTGTCTTCACCTGGGTCGATGGCCAGAAAACGTTCGAGCAGGGTCAGCAGACGCTGCACCGCTTCGTCGATGGCGGTGAGGCGGGTGTTCACGGCCTTCGGGACCGGTTCCAGCAACATGCCCATCATTTCTCCTGCCCGCTGGATCATGGCCAGCGGCGTGCGGAATTCGTGGCTGACCATGCGCAGAAACTGTTTCTGTTCTTCCCGGGCGAGCTTTTCCGACTGCAGGCTGGTGGCGAGTTTCATCTCGAGCTGCTGGCGCCGCTCGATCTCGGCCGAGAGGGCGTCGTTCTTGTGCCGCAACTCGTTTGAAAGGCGGCCCAGGATCATGAAGAGAAAGCTGGCGAACAGTCCGCTGATGAAGAGGTTGGCCTGAAGGAAGAACCAGGCGTTGCGGTTGGTCAATATGTGCTGCTGCCGGTGGTTGAACGTATCCGCGATTGCCAGGCCGCTTTGGGCGAGGCATGCGATCATATATTCCCCGATCACGCAGATCGCGATCCAGCGCAGCAGCGCGGGATGTTCCCGGTCCGCCGCCAGTTTCAGGCAGAGCGGTGATACCAGCGTCAGGCAGAACAGCGTAGCGACATGGACTCGCCATGACACGTCGTCCGGTGCGAGGGCCAGCGCGACAGCAAAAAGGCCGGTGAAGAGCACGAGCCAGGTCGGGCCGAACCACTGCGGATAAGGCCTGCGGAGAAACTGCGCCAGCCCGACAGCGAACAGGACGCAGCCAAGTTTCACCACGAAGTTATCGGCGATGAGTACGAAGGCCGGCGGCGATGGCCCTCGAAATCCCATCAGCAGAACCCCGGCGGCAATACCGCCGAAGCCGAGCGCCAGATTGCGGATTTCGCGCGTGCGGCCCCAGGTGTGCCAGAGAGCGAACCAGATCAGCCCCTGGATCGAGACCGAACAGGCCAGCGCTATCATCGTGGTTTTAAGATCAAGCACGGTTACCGGCTCCGGTGGCGACGAAGACTTTCTGTATACCGATGATCCGGCGATGCAAATCCCGGTGTCCGCTGCGTGCCGTGCTCATGGGTGATGTCAGATTTTGTCAGAAAATATAAGAATTTGTGGGTGGAAGGTGATTTCATCCGCTGGTTTATGACGCCGCGTTCCATCGCATCTCGAAGAGCGTGGAGCCAAAGGCCGGGCTCGTCGGCTGATGTGCAGAAACAGGCGATTTTGGCATTCCCGCCATAGTCGCGTGCGCTGCCGCGCGCCCGCCTGAACGATGATCGGGCTTTGAGGGAAAAGGGCGGGCAGATGAAACATGTGAAGCGTTTGGGTATTGCGCTGCTCGCCTCCACGGCATGCGTGCCGGTGCCTGCGCTTGCAGGTGACAGCCTGCCTTCGGGCGGTGCCGTCGTGGCGGGCAGCGCGACAATCCGGACCGGCGCCGCGAATGTGACCGTCAGCCAGTCGTCGAAAGCGGCGATCGTCAACTGGAATTCCTTTTCGGTGGGCGCGGGCAATTCCGTTACGATCGATAACGGTTCGGGGGCAACGCTCAGTCGTGTCACCGGGAGCCGCGCGAGCCGGATCGACGGCACTGTCAGCGCGACCGGCAGCTTCTATCTGGTCAATCCTTCGGGCGTCGTGATTGGTTCCGGCGGCAAAGTGGTGACGGGCGGGGATTTCGTTGCGACCACGCAGGATGTGAGCGACCAGGACTTCCTTTCCGGCGGATCGATGGGGTTCGCGGGCGGGAGCCACGCATCGATCATCAACAACGGCACGATCACCTCGGCACAGGGGGACGTAGCGTTGATCGCCCGCAAGGTGGAGAATGCGGGCACGATTATCGCGAGCAAGGGCACGGTGGGG
>JARROF010000185.1:0-6045 GCA_037384205.1 Novosphingobium sp.
TCGCGAAGGCCATATCTTGCCTCGATATCCCGAAGGTCATGACTTTCTATGTCGATAACGATAGCCTGGTGCTCTTCGATCAGATGACGCCGCGCCAGTACGTCGGCAGGCAGGCTATGATCGACATCTGGAACGACTTCCTGGAAAACAAGGTCAAGTCGCTTGATAGCTACAGTTGCAGCGGCGTGAAAATGTGGGTCGCCGAATCCGGCGATCTTGCAGGCGGGCTCCTTTTCCATACATCGGACCTGACCCTGCTGGACGGATCGAAGATGCATGTAGTCCTCCGCCTCACGCACGTACTGGTCAAGCAGAATGGGCGCTGGGTGATCCAGCACGAGCATGGCTCCTTCCCGATCAACTGGGAGACCGGCGAGCCTGACTACCTGTCGAAGGAATAGAATGCTTCGGCCCCCCCATTCCGGCCGGTGATGGATCGGAGTGGCTGACCAATGCGCGGGACGGCGTACGCGAGCAAGCGAGAACTCGAGCAAGGATTGCCATGGCCTGCTTGGATGACGATGATCCCACCAGTCTACACAAGGCGACGGCGGCCCGCCTGTTCGCGGCGATGACCAAGGTCGACAGCGCCGCGGTCGCGGCGGAAATCACGCGTGACTTCGTCCTGAAAGTCCCGGGGACATGCGTACTCTCCGGGGAACGGACGGGACAGAAGATCGCCGAAGAGGGCCGGGTCATTTGCCACGCCTCTGGAACCGGCAAGACCGTCGACGGCGAGCCCTATGATCAGAACTATTTGTATATGCCTAATTTTCGGGACGAAAAGATCAGTCGGCTCGTGGAACATATGGACACCAGGCGGGTGGATGAGCGCCTCGGCGGACAGATACCGGGCCTGGATCGCCAGTAAGGACACGAGCAAACGCAAAGGCAATCACGCAGGCGCCGGTTGAGCGGTTAGTATCGCCCCCCTGAGAGACGGTTAAATAGCACGGCGAGCACGGTGTTCGAGGGGTCCTATGCATTGCCGGAAATTCCCGCCCTGACCGAAAAGATACTCGGTGTTCTGCCGGACGGGATTCAACTCACCATTCTCGACATGTTCGCGGAGCGCGACGCAGTCGTGGTTCAGGCGACAGGAATCGCCACTTCGTCATCGGGCAAACCTTACAACAACAAGTATCTGTTGCTGTTCAGGGTTCGTGACGGCCGCGTCGTATCCATGACGGAATATCTGGACAGCAAGCTGTTCCAAGAGGTCTTTGCAGAAAGCTGAAGGCGGATCGGCGCAGGCAATGCGCCGCCGTTTTTCGTACAAAGTGATCGAGGAGAGCAAAGTGCGTGATCCATATCGTGTAGGCATCTGGGGGCCTGGAAGCCTGGGCCAGAGCGCCATCCGGCAACTGGTGCGTCTACCGGAGACGGAACTGGTGGCCGTCATGGCCTATAGTGACGAAAAGAACGGGGTTGATGCCGGGGACCTGGTAGGCATCCCGTCAACCGGCGTTCGCATGACCACCGATATGGAAACGTTCATTTCCGCGCGTCCCGAGGTCGTGTTGCACACGGCCCGCGATTTCGGTGATTTCCGCAGCGACGAGGAGATCATTGCCCTGCTGGAAGCGGGTATCGACGTGATTTCCGTGCTCCCATATCAATATCCGATCGCGCGTGGGCAAGAGGCCCATGACCGGTTGCAGGCGGCGGCGTTGAAGGGCGGAGCGACTTTGCACGGTACCGGGATTGACCCAGGTTTTCTCTATGAACGACTGGCTGCCACGATGACAGGTATGTCGAACGAGATCACCCAGATACGACTGGAGGAATATTTCAACTGCTCCGATCTTGAGAACGGAGGGTTGCTCGAATTATATGGGTTTGGAACCAGCCTTGAAGAGATGGAGCAAAATGAGGTTCCCGCCCAGATGGCCGAAAACTATCTGACCATGGGAATCCAGTATCTTGCTGATAATCTGGGCGTTCCCATCAAGAACATCGAACGCAAAAGCCATCACAAACTTACCGCGAATGATATCAAGCTCAACAACGGCTTCAGCGCAAAGGCGGGAACCGTGGGCACCGTCTCGTTCGAATGGCTTGCCTATACCGAAGATGACCTGCCCATGTTCCAGGTGCAGGTGGTCTGGTATCTCGACGGATCGATGCGCCCGGACGCTGCGCTGGCCGACGGTTACTGGATCATCGAGATCGAGGGCACGCCTTCGTCGCGCCTCGGCCTTGAAATCAAGGGCTCGATGAAAAATGACCTGATGATCACCGAACGCGATCCGACACCAGGCGCCTATCTCGCCACGATGGTCCCTGCCGTGCAGGCCATCCCGAAGGTCGTCGCTGCCGAACCGGGAATTCTTGTCGCCGAGATGCCGGAGTTCTACTGGAAGCCTGACATGCGCCGATAGGGTCAGCACCCATTGATCACCGCCGGGCGCGATGCCGTGCGCCGCAACAGCGCCAGACCGCAGATCTAAGCCTGGATGATCACCGGCGAAAACCGGCTGGGGTGCATTGATTGTCCGACCGCAATCGTTCATTAGCGTACGAATAATCCTGGATGTACTCGGGTATTCGATCAGGGAATGCGACGATGACTTTTCACATTATGGCATACGTCATGACGGTTGCCGCTTGCCTCCTGGGGCTCCGCTTTATCTTTGGTGGCGCGGGCATGCTCAAGGAGTGGGGCATCGAAGTGACGGCTGGCGCGCTTATCCTGTTCCGCCGACTTGGCGTGGCCTATCTCGCCCTCGGGCTAATTTTCTTCCTTGCCCGCAATGCCGCGCCTTCGGATTTCCGCTCGGCCGCATGTCTGGTCATGGCCGGTGCGGTAGCGGCTCTGGGAGCTCTGGGGCTATTCGAATACCTGGCCCGACAAGCCGGTCGGGGCATCCTGCTTGCGGCCGTGGGCGAGTGGGTGCTGGCGGCGGCGTTCATCTGGGTATGGTGGGGTGGGCAATGATCGGACGCTTTTGCTGCATTGCCGCCATGAAGCGGCCTCTTGAACTTACCTGAAACGCAATAAATTTAATTATAAAACAATAACTTATTTTACGATCATACCCCTTGATCGCTTGCACTCCCCGAACATTGAGCGGTGCACGCAATACCCTGATACGCCCAACGATCAAGGACTGCGCAGCTAGCAGCAAAAATGGTTCCGTCGCAGCATGATCGTTCTAGGAATGCGTCGCAATTGTCGCCTACGCTTCAGCCGCGCCGCAGAGCAGATCGAGTAGGATTGCAAAGCGGTCTATCGGTAGGGAGAACAGACGTGTCCGACGCACTCGAAGCGAACAAGGCAATTGCCCGCAAATACATGGACGCTGTGGCCGCTTTTGACGGCGCCACAATCATGTCTCTGGTTGCCCCGGACTTCAAGGTCATCACCAAGGGCAGTTCTGTATTGTCCGGCACGCGCACCTTGGCCGACCTGCCGGCGCTCATGGAACAGATGGCCGCAAAACTTGACGGCCCCGTCACAACCGAAATCCTTGGCATGATGGCCGATGGCGACCGGGTGGCGGTCGAGATGGAAGGCGAAGGCAAGTCCGTGGACGGCAAGGCCTACAACAATCAATATCTGATGATTCTTCATATCGCCGACGGCAAGGTTCATTCGATGACGGAATACATGGATACGCGCCTTGTGGACGACGTGTTTGGTTGATCGGGGCGGATCGCAAGGCTGCAACGTTGAAAATAAGGGAATATTGTTATGGTAAACGCGCCTAGTGAATTGTTCTCGCTCGCGGGCAAGGTCTCGATCGTGGTTGGCTCGTCACGCGGCATCGGGCGATCGATCGCCGAGGAATCCGCCGCGCTCGGCGCTTCCGTGGTTGTCACCGCCCGCAAGATCGAGGACGCCCAGGCCGTTTGCGATGCCATTACGGCAAAGGGCGGCAAGGCGCTGGCCGTAACCTGCGAAATGAGCTCGAAGGAAGATCTCGAGAACCTTGTGAAGGCGACGCTCGACGCGTTCGGACGCATCGATAGCGTGGTTGCCAATGTCGCCGTCAATCCCGGCATGGGCCCTATAACTCAGCGGCCTGATGAGGATTGGGACATCGTAATGGCCGTCAATGTGAAGGCCGTCGTCCAGCTCGCCAAGCTGACCCTGCCCGAAATAGCCAATCAGGGTGGCGGCAGCTTCACGATCATTTCATCGAACGGCGCCCTGTTCGGGACGCTGGCGGCACCGGTCTATTCGGTGTCCAAGACTGCGGAGCTTGGCCTTGTGCGCCAGCTCGCTGTCGAATGGGGCGGTCGCAACGTGCGCATCAACGCGGTCCTGCCCGGGCTGATCCAGACCGATCTGTCTCGCCCGCTCTGGGAAAACGAACAGCTTCTGAAGCATTTCGAAACGACCACGCCCCTCGGGCGGATGGGCCAGCCCTGCGATATCGGTGGCCTCGCGGCGTTTCTCGCGACCCCGGCCGGTGCCTATATTACTGGCCAGGCGATCGTCGCCGATGGCGGCTCGACCACCGTAAGCAATCTGTGAAGCGCACGACGCCCGCTTGCCAGCTCGCGCAAGGGCACGCGCTTGTTGGCGCGGCGCCGTCGCTCCGCGAGCATATTGTTGTGCCCTGGGACGTTGTCGAAGGACATGTGCGGTGAAAGCTATTGTTGTTGGCGGCGGTTTGGCCGGTTTGGGGGCCGCATACCGGCTGCACAAGGCCGGATGGGAAGTCGTCGTGCTCGAGGCGGACCAGGAGGTTGGCGGGCGGGCCAAGGTGATCGAGCGCAACGGCTACACGATCCCGACCGGCGCGACACAGGTTTCCACCGGCTATCATGACTATATTGCGCTGTGCCGGGAGTTAGGGGTCGAATCCGACTTCGTTGCCGGCAGCAACATGGTCAGCCTGATCCGCGATGGAAAGCTCTACGAGATTGACGGCACGAAGCCCCTCACCGTCGCCCTCACCGGCGCGCTGAGCCTGCGCAGCAAATGGCTGATCGCGCGATCGATGCTTGAGATGCGGGCGATGAAGCCCAAGCTCAGCCCGCTGGACATGAGCGCCAATTATGCGGTCGACGATGGCCGCACGGCGTATGACTTCGCAATGCAGAGGATGAACCGGCAGAGCTATGACGTGCTCGTCGATCCGCTGATGCGCGCGTGCACGCTCAATCGCGGCAATGCCGTATCGGCGCTGGAGTGGTTTTCGGCGCTCTCCACACTGGGCGGCGTCAAGTTCATAACTTTGCGCGGCGGCGTGCAGCGCCTGTCGTTCCTGCTTGCGAGCAAGTTCGACACGCGGACCAACGCCCGCACGACCGAGGTAAAGCGCATTCCCGGCGGCGTCAAAGTCAACTTCACGCAAGACGGGGTGCCGCAGACCCTGACGGGCGATGCCTGTATCCTGGCGACCCGGCTGCCCGAAGCCGTTGCGATGAGCGAAGAGATGGCCGAGGTCGCCAAGCCGCTTGCCAGCCGTTTGCAATACAATCGCGGCCTGCTCGTCCATCTCGGCTATCGCGTGCGGCCGCGCACCCGCTCGGTCGGGATCATGGTGCCCACGGTTGAGAACCCCTACATCGCTCTCATCTGGCTTGAGCATAACAAGGGCGAGGACGACATCACGCCGCCCGGTCATGGCCTGTTCACGGTCTATTTCGACGATGCCGCGCTCGATGACGTGAAGTCGGGCAGCGACGAGGAATATGGCGAGATCGCTTCGGGCTATCTCGAAAAACTCTTCCCGGAACTTAAGGGACATCGTGATATGATGGCGGTATCCCGCTGGAAACTTGCCATTCCTCATCCCACGCCGGGCCACTATCGCGCGGTGCACGAGATGAAGACCCGGATCGATGCTGCCGCTCCCATTCAGCTTGCCGGCGACTATTTCACGACGACCGGCCAAAACTCGGCGATCCATTGGGGGCAACGGGCAGCGGACAACGTCATCCGGCACATCGGGCGCAGAAACGCCCCGGACGAAGATGTCGGTGCGATTGTCGCGTGAACGAACGCAGTGCCAGGCAATCGCGCCTTCGAGCGAGAGCGAGCGGTGTGGCAAGGCACGAAATGTTTGTGGTTTTCCATCTGGCTGATCCAGC
>JARROF010000186.1:0-5181 GCA_037384205.1 Novosphingobium sp.
CGCATGCGCTTTCACAGAACTTGGTGCTCAGTCAGACGTTGATCGTACGGCCCATGCCGGGCACCGGGCGCAGATCGCCGGTGGCCTTGTAGTCGCCCAGGGAAACACCGCCGAGCGGCAGGTAATAGCCCTTGTCGAACAGGTTCTGCGCCTCAAGGCTCAGGCGCCATCCGGCGAGGGTATAAGCCGCATTGAGGTTGACAAGGGCGTAGGAGGCGGTCTCCGGTTCGTTGCGGCGCGGATCGACGCGGTCCTTGCGGTCCACCCATTCCACTTCGCCGCCCAGCTCCAGCGCGCCCGCGCGGTGGGTGACGCCCAGCTTCGCGTTGAGCGGCATCTGGTGATAGAGCGGCAGGTGCTGGGTCAAGTTCTCGCCATGAACCCATGCCAGCGAGGCCGAGACCAGAGTGCCGTTTTCGCGGGTGCCCGTCAGCACGGCATCGCCGGAAACTTCGACGCCGTAGAATTCGGCATCGAGATTGGCGAACTGCAACTGCACGAAGCCGGTGGGCATGCCCATCATGTTCGTGAAGGCCTGCACATAGGTCGCGTCGATATAGTCGTTGACGTGGGTGTAGTAGGGCGAGACTTTCAGCGATACGCCTTTGGCCGGGGCGACGGCGAGCGTGGCGCTGACGGTATCGGCGCGCTCGGGCTTGAGGTTGGGATTGCCGACGTAGCCGTTGCCGTCGCCGAACCAGCCGATCATGCGGCTGGCCATCGATCCGCGGCCCCACGAATAGCGCTCGTAGATATTGGGCGAGCGGGTCTTGTGGGCATAGCCGAGTTCGACCGACACGGTGTCCACGGGCGCCCAGGTGACGATCGCCGAACCGTTCCAGTTGTTGTCGTTGCGGTTGCGATCCATGGCGTTGAAGGCATTGGCGGCCATCACGTCGGCCATCTGCATCATCGAGGTGCCATAGGGCTGGACGTCGCCGGTGTTCATCTCGACCCGGTCATAGCGCACGCCCACCACGCTGGAGAGCGTATCCGACCACTGCGCCTGCCATTCGGCATAGGCGCCGATGCGGTTGCGGTGGCCCTGATTGATGTTCACGAAAGTGTTCGGCCCCATCATCATCGAGCCTGCCACCGGCGGCCAGTAATCGTCCAGCCACTGGTGGTGGTATTCAAGGCCGAGCTTCACGGTGTCGCGCTTCGACAGCGGCAGCTCGAACTTCGCGGCGCTGGTGAAGGTGTGAACTTGCGTATTCATCGGCATGTCGCCGGGCAGCTTGTCGGCCAGGAAGTTCATCTTGTGGTCGGTGTCGCGGTAGCTGGCCGACAGGTCGACATTGCCCCAGTCGAACACGCCCCGGTAGCGGCCCTGCACGAACCAGCTCTTGTTGGAAGTCATGTCCATCCACTGGTTGGCGAAGCCTTCGTAGGGGCTGAAGTGATAGCCGCCCTTGATCTCCCACAGTCCCGCCGCGTTCTGCCAGGCAAGCGCAAGGGCATGGTCGGTCTTGGCATATTCGGTGGAGCGCACCGTGCCCCTGTTGCCGCCACCCTTGTAGTTGTCCGCCTGGGTATAGGAGCCAGTGTACGTGGCGGAAAGGTTGGTGCCCGCGGCGGTCAGCGTCACCGCGCCGCCAAAGCCATCGCCGTTCGAGCGGTAGAAGGTGGAGGCCTCGCCGGTCAGCAGCAGGGTGCCATCGGTGGAAAAGCGCGGTTCGGGGCCGGAAACGGAAATGACGCCGCCGATGTTGTCACCGCCCATGCTCACCGGGGCGACGCCGGGGATCACCGAGACCGAGGCGATCGTTTGCGGAATGGTGTAGGAGAGCGGCGAATTCATGTCGTTGGGGCAGGCTGCGTCGATCGGCTGACCGTCCACCAGCACCTTGATGCGCTGTTCCGACAGGCCGCGGATCGCGGGCATCGAGGAAAAGCCGCCGCCGCTGTTCACGCTGACGCCGGGAATGGCGGTGAGCGCTTTGGCGGTGTCGCTGGAGGCAGGGTTGGCGTCCTTCAGATCCTGCGCCGAAAGGGCGGTGCCTGCCAGCGGGCGGCCTGCGGCCACGCCGCTGGAGGTTTCGACATCGACAGTGGGAAGCTGTGTTTCGCTGTCCTGCGCGAAGGCTTGCGTGGAAAGCAGGGGGGAGGTGGCCAGAAGGGCGGCGCGCAGGGCGCGGGTGTGGTGAAACATCGTCTATTCCTGATTGGGCATGGGAAAGCGGCATGGCCTCAAGCCCACGCATGAAAGCGGGGCATGCAGCGATGCGCATCATGTCAGCCTGTGCGCGTCCTTGCGGGGCGCGTGGGGCCGGTTTCAGGAAAGGGCCGGTGGTCCCCTCAGCGGCGGCGTCAGAAAGCCGATGCGGGAAAGGCGCAGCGGCGGGACGGGTGCGTAGCCCAGTGCCAGAACGAAGACGAGCGCCAGAACCAGCAGGCCATTATCGGCCCCGGCCAGCAAATGCATCGACAGTGCAGTGAAAGGGCAGTCCTTCGCTGCCTTGGTGTGCTCGTCCGCCGCATCGTGGGTCTTGCCGGGGATCGTGAGCCTGGACAGCACCGAGCCGCCCTGGCCATCGCAGATCTCGATGGTGAAGGATTTGGCCGCGCTGGACCCGATCATGTACCCGGCCGGCACGAATGCCTTCATCGCCAGCGCAAGCGCCAGGATCATGGCAGCGACATGGATGTGCCGCTGCAGGAAGGCTCGAATCAGGTACATCCGCTAGTGCCGTATCGCCGCCAGCCGCCCTTGTCATCGTTTTACGTCAAGAAACCGGGGTGGCGGCGGCCGGGTTCAGTGCACCGCGAGGACCATGGCGCGGACTTGCGGATAGACCTGCTTTTCCCACTTCGACCCCGAAAACACGCCGTAATGCCCGACGCCGGGCTGCAGGTGATGGCGTTTCAGGTGTGGGCGCAGGCTGGAACAGAGCAGGTGCGCTGCTGCCGTCTGCCCCACCGCGCAGATATCGTCGCGCTCGCCTTCCACCGTCAGCAGCGCGGTCTTGCGGATGGCGCCGCAATCCACCGTGCGGCCACGATGCTGCAATTCGCCTTTCGCCAGCAGCGCGCGCTGGAACACCTTGTCTATCGTTTCGAGATAGAATTCCGCCGTCAGGTCCAGCACGGCGAGATATTCGTCGTAGAAGTCGCCGATCTTGGCAGCCTCGGCCTGCTCCACATCGGCAATGTGCTGATAGAGCTTGCGGAACTGGCTGGTGTGGCGGTCCATGTTCATTGCCATGAACGCCATGAGCTGGATGAAACCGGGATAGACCTTGCGCCCCGCGCCCTTGTAGCGCCAGGGCACGGTGTGGATCAGGTTCGTCTCGAACCATTCGAAGCTCTGGCCGGTTGCCAGCTCGTTAACCACTGTCGGGGATTCGCGGGTATCGATCGGGCCGCCCATCAGCGTCATCGAGCGCGGCTGGAGCGGATCGTTATCCTGCGCCATCACCGCAACCGCCGTGAGCACCGGCACGCAGGGCTGGCATACGGCCAGCACATGCGCGCCCCGGCCCGTTTCGGCATCGCCGAGTTCCTGCAGGAAGCGGATGATATAGTCGGTATAGTCCTCGAACCCGAAAGGCCCGGCGGAAACCGGCACGTCGCGGGCATTCTTCCAGTCGGTAAGGTAGACGTCGTGATCGCGCAGCAGCGTTTCCACGGTGTTGCGCAGCAATGTCGAGAAGTGCCCGGAGAGCGGCGCGACGACGAGGATCTTGGGCTGAGGAGCGGTCACTTCAGGCTTGGCGAAGTGGAGGAGGTTGCAGAAGGGCAGGTCCAGGGCGATTTCCTCACGCACCGCGGCCAGCCTGTTGCCGGATGCGACCTTGCCAATGCCATAGGGCGGGCGGTGGTGGGTGATCGCGGCCTTGTGGAACACTTCGGCCAGCGCAAACAGGCGGCGGGCGAACGGCATCTCTTCCGCCCCGCCCAGGAACCGGTCGCGAAAGCCGGTCGTGACGCGGGCCGCCAGGCGGGCGGGCGCCATCATGTCGCAATAGGCCTGATACGCCTGATAGAGCATGTGCAACAGTCCCCCGGACGGCCCTATGTGCCGGGAATCGCATACCGGCACGCAATCGGCTCTGGATTTATGCTGCACTGCGGCATAGGATGATGCAAGCAAAACCAACCTGCCAAGGGTAAAGCCGATGACCGACAGGGCCACGATCGGGGCAACGCTTACGATTTCCAGCAAGACCTATTCGGCCTGGTCACTGCGCGGATGGCTGCTGTGCAGGCTGGCAGGGCTCGATGTCGCCGAGCGGCAGGTCCCCAACGATGCGGCGAACCGCGCCGAATTGCTGCTGCTGTCCCCCTCGGTGCTGGTGCCGCGCCTGACGTATCAGGGGGCAAGCGTGTGGGATACGTTGGCGATCGCGGAGTTTCTCAACGAGCAGTTTCCCGATGCGCGGATGCTGCCTGCCGATCCGATCGCGCGGGCGCATTGCCGGTCTATTTCGGGGGAGATCCATTCGGGTTTCACCAACTTGCGCTCGGCGTTGCCGATGAACCTGAAGGTGAAGCATGAGGCCTTTCCGGTCTTTTCCGGCGCGCGGCCCGATATCGAGCGGATCGAGACGATCTGGACCGATTGCCTCGAACGTTACGGCGGCCCGTTCCTGTTCGGAGAGAAGCCCAGGGTGGCCGATGCGATGTACGCGCCGGTGACGACGCGGTTCGTGACTTATGCTGTGCAGCTTTCCCCACCTTGCGAGGCTTATTGCCGCACGATCGCGGACTGGGCGCCGGTGAAGGAATGGACGGCGGCGGCGAAAGCCGAGCCGGAAGAGATGGAGGAACTCGACGTCGAGTTCTGACACTGCTTTGGCAGCATGGGTTTTGGTGGTTTAGGCCAGGACCTTGCGCAGAGAGGGCATGGGTTGGCGGTGAGCACGCCAGGCGATCAAGGATGGGCTTGGCAGACTGCTGGCAGACTGGGCTGAGGCCGCGTGCCGGAGACATTTTATGGGATGGCCCGCTTGAGCGAGCCTTCGTGTTGGCAGGAACGCGCAGGCCATCATTCCAATTCGCGGATCGAGGTTTCCGCGGGCAGATTGGAACTAACCTGTCGCCACTTCGCCTCCTCGAGCATGGCATGAGCTGCCCGGGATTTGACATCGGGCACGTGCCGGACACGTGACCGCCCCCGCGCCGCTCCCGGAAAGATCAATTGTACATCGGCCGGATAGACCTTCTGGTGCCGGGGAATAC
>JARROF010000187.1:0-6073 GCA_037384205.1 Novosphingobium sp.
TTTCCGACGACCATGGAGCCCTGGACAATCCTGGCAGGTATCTTCGAGAGGCCGGTGTGCATGTTTATGCTGACGTTTGACAGGCTCATGCGGGATTCTTGAGCGATCCGTTTGTCAATCACCGTGGCATCGGTGCCGTTATCGAACAGGATGTTTACTTGCTGTCCGTTGATGACTGCGGGGAGCAGGATGGCACCTTTGACTCTCTTGATCGGTATAAGACTCAAATGATCTGTCGGGAGGGAGATATGTATCTTGCGGCTGGTGTCGGCGGGAGCATGAGATGCTACGGACGGTATCTGAATCTGGGCGGAGGTCATGCTCAGAAGAAGGGCGGCAGCAGAAGAACGGATCATTCGCGATAGTCCTTTAATCTGATGACATCGTTGAAGTATCGAACTTATAATGTAATGGATTAGGCGCGATCGCAGTAACTTTTTTGGTAATCAGTGATTGTTTTTTGCGGTTTCTTCTGGCGGTGGAGGCTCTCTTTCGACTGTTGGCCCGACCGGGGCGGGGGCACGGTGTCCATGCAATGTCAGTGATTTGCTCTGGTGGCCGAGATGCAGGAAAACCGGCATCTTGTTGGCAGGGAGGTTCTTCTCCTGAAGGTCATTGCTCTTTTCCTGCCTGCAACAGGAACTTCGTTGCCCTGCTCGCCCGTGCGGCATAGGGAAGCGGCATGAAGCGCACGCATCTGCCTCTTAACGCCCTTCGTGTTTTCGACGCCGCCGCCCGGCACCTTTCCTTCACGCGCGCGGCGGACGAACTGGCGGTGACGCCGGCCGCTGTCGGTCAGCAGATCCGCGCGCTGGAGGACTTGCTCGGCGTCGTCCTGTTTCGCCGCACCAGCAAGGGGCTGGAACTCACCGATGAGGCCGGTTCGGGCCTTGCCGCGTTGCGCACCGGTTTCCTTCATTTCGAGGATGCGGTGCAGGCGATGCAGGCGGGCCAGTCCAGCCATGTCTATACCATTGCGGCCCCGCGCGAATTCTTCGCCGCCTGGCTGGCGCCGCGCCTTTCTGCGTTCCGCGCCGAAAATCCGCAGGTCCGCTTCGTGCTGCTCGACGGCGAAATGACCGATTTCACCGAAGCCAATCTCGACCTGGCCGTGCGCTGGACCGATGGTCCCGGCAATCTGGAAGGCGTGCCGCTCGGCGATCCGGACTGGGTCATGGTCGGCGAGGGGGACTGGATCAGCTGGCCGGGCGATGCGGGGCCGGGAAGCGATGACGATGATGCTCCCTCGGGCGACGATGGCGAAGAAAGCAAGCCGCCGGTCATGGTTGCCGATGCCGGGCAGGCGATGGCCGCGGCCCTGGCGGGGCTTGGCCGGGCGCGGGTGCCCGCCTTGCTGACGGCCGGACTGAACGAGGCCCTGGCGCGGGCCGTCACCGCGATCGAGGCGCCTTGCCGCCGGGGGTACTGGCTGGTCGCCCCGCTGCCGCAGTGGCGGCAGAAAAAGGTGAAAGCACTGGTTACCGCGCTTACCGCCGGGGCGTGACTCCGGCACATTGGCCGCCAGAGCATGGCGGATCGCTCTCCCGGAAAAACAGGGAGAGGAGATAGGATCATGGCAAGGCACCGTATTCCGGCGCTGGGGCCACGAAACGGACCTGGTCGTGGCCCTTGAGAGGGTGGGGGCGCCATGGGACCTCCGCGTCCGTCCGCGCCGGAACTGACCGCGCGGCTCGCCAGTCTCAGCCGCGCCGTGGCCTATCTCGCGCCGATGTTCGTCGGCCGGGGCGAGTCGAGGCGCATTGGAATCGCAATTCTACAAGGAGGGCGTGTTCAATCAGCAGGACGATGAAGCGCTGATCATCGAGAGTGATGTTCCCGAGAGCTGCCGTTACCGTTCGCTGATCCTGACCAACGCACTTTACGAGACGACCGATTGGACCAATAACCATGCCGGCCTCAACGGCGCGCAGGCGGCGCTCGATCGGGACGGTAAGCTGTGCGGGATCATGCTGGGGCGTTGGATCGGGGGTAGCAGTCACCTGATTCCAAAGCTTACCAAAGTAAAATTCAGGGGTGTTCTGAAGTCTCTCCCGGTGGACGTGGCCAAAGTGACGCCCGAACAGCGTGATGACATTGTGCGCGAGCGCAACCGCGCCTATCAGCAGCGGGCGCTGGGGTAGGGAGCACGCACGGAACCGTTTCAATCGGCAAAGGAACTGGTCTAGGCATAGGACCATGTCCAGATCTCTCCTGACGCTTGCCTGTCTCAGCCTGGCGGCACCCGCCTCGATCCTGACCACCTCGATCCTGGCCGCCACGCCTGTGGCGGCAACTCCTGCCCACAAGGATGCCATGACCGGCCAACTCACTTTCGAACGCGTTTTCGCCAGCCCTGCGCTCAATGGCCCGCAGCCGCGCGGGGTGAAGATCTCGCCCGACGGGCGTTACATCACGGTGCTGCGCAATCGTGCGGAAGACCGCGACCGCTACGATCTGTGGGCCTATGACCGCAGCGACGGACAGTGGCGGATGCTGGTCGATTCGCTGAAGCTCGGCACTGGCCGCGAGCTCAGCGAAGCGGAAAAGATGCAGCGCGAGCGCCAGCGCCTGAGCGGCATCAAGGGCATCGTCAGCTACGACTGGACACAGGACGGCAAGGCCATTCTTGTGCCGCTCGACGGCGATCTCTATCTGGCCGGGCTCGACGGATCGGTGCGCCGCCTGACGGATTCGCCCGAGGACGAGCTTAATTCCGCGCTCAGCCCCAGGGGGACCTACTTGTCCTATGTGCGCGACCGGCGGCTGTGGATCGGCAGGCTGGGTGACAGTGCGCAGACCCCCGTGACGCCCGAGGAAAGCGCGGAGACCGTGCATTGGGGCGAGGCGGAATTCGTCGCGCAGGAAGAAATGGGCCGGATGGACGGCTACTGGTGGTCGCCGGACGATGCTCATATCGCCGTCGAACGCTTCGACGAGGCGCCGGTGGGCGTGGTGACGCGCGCGGCCATCGGGGCGGACGGCACCAGGACCTATCAGCAGCGCTATCCGGCGGCGGGCACGCCCAACGCGCTGGTCTCGCTTGCGGTGATGAAGCCGGATGGCAGCGGGCGCGTCGATGTCGACCTGGGCAGCGACCCGGATATCTACCTCGCCCGCGTGGACTGGTCACGCGATGGCCGCACGCTCTATGTCCAGCGCGAGAACCGCGAGCAGACCCGGCTCGACATGCTGACGGTGGACCCGGATACCGGCAAGAGTCGCGTGCTGTTCAGCGAACGCAGCGCGGACAGGGGCTGGATCAACCTCACCGATAACTACCGCTTCCTGAAGGACGGCAGCCTGATCTGGTGGTCTGAGCGGGACGGTTACGGCCATCTCTATCACTTCACGGATGGCCAGTGGCAGCAGCTCACTTCGGGCAAATGGGTGGTCACGAAACTCGTCGGCGTCGATGAGAAGAAGGGCCGCATCTACTTCACCGGCACGAAGGACGATGTGCTGGCACCGCAACTCTATGCCATCGGTCTGAAGGGTGGCGAGCCTGAACGGCTGACCGACATGGGCTGGTATAACGGCGCCGTCGCCAGCACTGATGCGACGACGTTCGTTGTCTCCCGCTCCTCGCCCACGCAGCCGCCGCAAAGCTATATTGCCGATGGCGAGGGCAAGCGGCTGGCCTGGCTTGAGGAGAACGCGCTCGACGCCTCGCATCCTTATGCGCCCTATGCGGCCAGCCACCGGCAGACGACATTCGGCACCGTGAAGGCGGAGGATGGTTCCGATCTGCACTGGATGATGATCACGCCGGAACGGGAGCCGGGCAAGCGCTATCCGGTGTTCTTCGAGCACTACGGCGGCCCGCACGTGCAGACCGTCTCGCGCGCCTGGCAGGGCGCTCTGCCGCAGGCGATTGTCGACAAGGGCTATATCTTCTTCGAGATCGACAACCGGGGCAGCGCTGATCGCGGCGTGGCGTTCGAAAGCCAGATCCACCATGCGATGGGCACGGTCGAAGTCGCGGACCAGCGGGCCGGGGCGGCCTATCTGAAATCGCTGCCCTTCGTCGATCCGGACAAGATCGCCATCTATGGCTGGTCCTACGGCGGCTACATGACGCTCAAGATGCTGGAGGCCGATCAGGGGCTCTATGCCGCGGGCATCGCCGGAGCGCCGGTCACGAAGTGGGAGCTTTACGATACCCACTATACCGAGCGCTATATGGGCGATCCACGCAAGGTGCCGCAGGCCTATGCCACGTCAGATGCGCTGGGCGAAGCGGTGAAGATCGCCGATCCCCTGCTGCTGATGCACGGCATGGCCGATGACAACGTGGTCTTCGAAAACAGCACTGCGCTGGCGGCGAAGCTGCAGGGGGACGCGCGGCCGTTCGAGATGATGTTCTATCCCGGCTATACCCATGCGGTGAAAGGGCCGAAGATCAGCGTCCACGTGTGGGATACGATTTTCGACTTTCTCAAGCGGCATGGGGTGACGCCTGAGGAGAAAGACTAAGCGGCACTTCCATTCCTCCCCGAGCTTGCTCGGGGAGGGGGCCGCCGGCGAAGCCGGTGGCGGAGGGGAAGGGCAGGGTGGAGGATAGTGTCCCCGACTATCCGCCCGGCGGCAAATAAGGGGTGGGCCAGACCCACCCCGCGCATATCACAGGCCATCGAGCCCCTTGCTGACAAGAACATTCACCGCAACACGGCGGTTCTGCGCCTTGCCCTCAATGGTGTCGTTGCTGGCAGCCGGATCCGCTTCGGCCATGCCGGTGGGCGTGAGCATGCGATAGGGTTTCCAGCCGCAGGCCTGCTGGAGATAATTGACAACGCGGCCGGCGCGCTTCTCGCTGAGCCGCTGGTTGAATTCCTCGCTGCCGGTGGAATCGGTGTAACCCACGACAAGCAGCAGTGCATTGTCCATTCCCTCGGCTTCGGTCGCTGCCGCGCAGAGGCCGGCCTTGTCCTGAGGAGACAGCACGGCCTTGCCGGTATCGAAATGTACGTTCGTCGTGCTCTTGATGTTGTACTTGTCGATGTCTCCCATGCGTCCGCGCAGGGCCTCTGTCGCCGCCGTCTGTTCCGCGAAGCGCTGGTCCGTACCATTGCGGATCATGGAGGCGGTCTTCAGGTCGGTATTGCGAAAGCGGATCTGGCTTGCCACGAGGTCGCCGCCTCGCCGCCGGTTTGCCATGTCCTGACGGTGACGGGCAGGCCGTTGAGGAGCGAGGTTGCGGCCCGGGCCTTGCTGTTGAGGCCCAGAAACCCACCGCGGCCCTTGATTTCGGTTTCGTCATTGATGGTGACGACCGTGCGGGTACCGTCGGAGGCCGCAACCTGCATCCGGTCGCCGCTGCGCGCGGAGATGATACCTTCGATCTCGGGTCCCTCGGTCTTTTCAGCCGTGTCCGGCGATTGCGGGTTATATACCGTTGTCAGGACATCGCTTTCCGGTGGGGCATCCTGCGGTTGTGCCGCCAGGCTGCCCGACACCGGCACGGCAAGCATGGCAGATAGGAAGAGAATTCTCGAACTTTTGGAAATGGCACTCATTACGCTACTCCTTCAACCTGCAACAGCCGGTCCTGTCTGTTCGCTGCCTGGTATCCGGCGTTCGGGCTAACCTTCCCGGTGCGAGAATGTTCCACGCGTCGCCACCGGTTATGTGGGTGATCGGAGTGTATTGTGCGGTGAGCCGATACAGGCATGCGCCGCGCAGGCGTCCCCCGGCGTGGAGGGTGTCAACATGAGCGCGCACTTCTGCGTCACCAAGGAAGCGCCGATCCACGATAACATCAAGCAATTCTACGTGAACATCGACGAGCGTGGCACCAACCTGATCTTCCGCAAGTTCAAGAACACCGCTTGCGTGGAAAAGAACTCGGTATCGGACAAGATGGTCGAGATTTCGGCCCGCCCCGATGTCGTGTTCGAGGATATCGAGCCCTATGTCGCGTGCGCCGTGGGGCGCGGGATGCGCAAGAGCGGCGATGTCGATCAGGGCACCTTCCGGGCCGGCATGGTTCAGGGCCTGATGCACGACATCCCGACTTGCCAGGAACTGATCGAAGGCATGACCGGCGCGATGCTGGGCTGAGCACGGCGCCCCCACA
>JARROF010000188.1:0-5071 GCA_037384205.1 Novosphingobium sp.
TTTTTTTGCAGTCATCGCCGGGATGGGGCAAATGCGAAAGGACGGTCGGGGGCTGTGGATGCTTTCGCCCTTCACAAACGGCCCCGGAAATCCGATCTAGGGGGCGGACGCCAGGATATGGGAGCAAGTACTTTGGCCAGCATGGGGCTCAATCTCGACGAGCAGAAGGCAGTGGACCGGTTCCGCAAGGCGGTGGCCGAACCATCGATGACCCAACTGGTGATTCTCGACTTCTGGGCCGAATGGTGCGGGCCGTGCAAGGCACTGACACCCGTGCTGGAGAAGGTCTCGGCCGAGTATGCGGACAAGGGCGTGCTGCTGGCCAAGGTCAATGTTGATGAAGAACAGTTCATCGCCTCGCAGTTCCAGGTGCGTTCGATCCCTACGGTCTATGCGATTTTCCAGGGTCAGCCGGTCGCCGATCTCACCAATGCCCGCACCGAGTCGCAGCTTAAGCAGATGCTCGACCAGCTTCTGGAAAAGTTGCCGGTGCAGCCCGAAGGCGCCGCGCCCAAGCAGGATCTCGTGCCGTTGATCGCGATGGGCGAAGAAGCGCTGGCCGCGGGCGATGGCGAGCGCGCGGCCAGCATCTTCATGCAGATCCTCGAAATGGCGCCGGACAATGCCGAAGTGCTCTCCGGCCTGATTCGCGGGCTTGTCGCTGCCGGGAGGCTGGAAGAAGCCGGGCATGTGCTGGGTGGTCTGCAGCCGGACGTGGCGGCCGATCCGCATCTGGAACGGGCCCGTAGCGCGCTTGAGCTGGCGAAGGACAAGCCGGAGGACAGCGAACTGGCCGCGCTGAAGGCTACCGCCGCTCAGCGTCCGGAAGACATGGAAGCGCAGCTTGCCTATGCCAATGCCGCGTTTGCTGCGGGAGAGCGCGATGCTGCGGCGGAGACGCTGCTGGCCATGGTCGCGGCCGATCGCGCGTGGAACGAAGGGGCTGCGCGCGCCAAGCTGCTGCAGATCTTCGAGGCGACCGGCCTTGAAGATCCCTGGGTTTCGGCGACGCGACGCAAGCTCTCGACCGTCCTGTTCGGTTGAGCGGGCTTTGACGCGGATCACCATCTTTCCTTTGCCGGGCGCGGTTCTCTATCCCGGGCTGCAATTGCCGCTGCACATTTTCGAGCCGCGCTACCGGGCGATGGTGAGCGATGCCCTGGCGCGGGACCGGCTGATCGGGATGGTCCAGCCGCAACGCGCCGAAGAGGGGGCGCCGCTCTATTCGGTCGGCTGCCTCGGCCGGATCGGCGATGTGGAAGCGCTGGAAGACGGGCGCTTCAATATCGTTCTTGAAGGCGAGCAGCGGTTTCGCATCGTGCGCGAACTCGATGTGACCACGCCGTTCCGGCAGGTGGAGGCCGAGCTGCTCGAAGAGGACGCGGACAATGCGCTGACCCCGGTCGAACGGGCCGGTTTCGAGAGGGAGGCGCGCCGCTTCGCCGAGGCGCAAGGCTATGTGGTGGACTGGGATCAGGTTACCCGGCTGGACGATTTTTCGCTGATCAACGGCGTCTCGCAGATCGCACCGTTCGATTCCGCCGCCAAGCAGGCCCTGCTGGAAGCGCCGGGGCTCTCCGAGCGTTGCGAGCTTCTGGTGCAGCTCATGCAGTTCTTCCGCCGCACCAGCGATGACGACAAGGACGGTGCGACACTCCAATAGCGGCGGCTTTGCTTGTTTGTGCTCGCACACGTGCCCGGGGCTTCTTCGTCAGCCCGTTTTCGCCCCTGGAAATGAAAAAGGCGGCTCCTGCCGGAACCGCCTTTTTCTAAATCAGTCTGAAATGCAGCTCAGGGGCTATCGCTGCCGCTGCTCGCTGCGATCGCGATACCACCGGCAACAACACCGATGCCGAGCAGGACCAGGAGCGTATTGGACCCCAGGAACTGCTTGTTCGTCTTGCTCGAGGAAGTCGAAACCTTGACGTCCGCTGCTTTGGCAAGCGAAAGCGGCGCCGCTGAATTGGCCATCACCGGAGTCGCAATCAGCGACGAGGCAGCAACGGCAGCCAAGAGTTTACCTATCCGCATATGTTGAAACCCCTTCTGATTCGTCTCTGTAATCTCAGTCTTAATACCAGTCATTCGGCCCAAGCGAAAGCAGGAAAGTAAATTACCCGCTTCGACCGGAGAAACCGGGCTGATCCGGCGAAAGCGGATTGCCCGAATGCACCATCCCCGGAGCGGGGCCATCGACGAAACAGCCGCCATGGCCAGCCCTATATTCACGTGTCAGTCGCTTTTCCGTTTGACCAAGTCCGGATCGTCGATCCGAACCCTGCTGTTTCTGTACTATAACAGTGAAAAATTCGTTGCCTGTAAATATATCAGGGAAGTTTCGAACGTATGTTCGCTGCCCATGGAAGCTATGGCTGTCACGCCACTTCGAAATGATCCGGCGTCAGTCCTTCCAGCCGCCGCCGGTGCATCTGTTCCAGTGCGGCTTCCACCCGCCGGGTGTAGGGCACAGTGGCGAACAGCGGGGACGTCGCACGGCCTCCGGCAAGGCGTCCGCGCAACTCGCCGAGGCGGGCGGGCTCGCGGGCGAGGTACAGGGCCAGCGCGGCATAGGCCTCTTCGCTGTCCACCGCGAGTTCGGGCAGTCCGGCGGCACTGACGAGGCTCGCTGCGACGCGGGCGGCGAATTGCCTGCCGGCCAGCGTCAGCACCGGCAGGCCCGCCCACAGGGCATCGCTGGCGGTGGTGTGGGCATTGACCGCGAAAGTATCGAGAAACAGGTCGGCGTGGGCCAGACGGCCGAGGTGTTCGCCATGCGAGACGGTGGGGGCGAACACCAGCCGGGCCGGATCGAGGCCCCGGGCCTCGGCTTCGCGCCGCAGATTGGCTTCGGCCCATTCGTTGGAGCACAGCAGCCACAGCACGCTGCCGTTCACGTCGCGCAGCAGGTCCATCCAGATGTCCCATTCGCGCGGGGATATCTTGTACGTATGGTTGAAGCTGGCGAAAACGAAGCCGTCTTCGGGCAGGCCCCAGCCGGCGCGGCCTTTGGTGTCGGCCACGATCTCGCGCTGGTCGTCGTTGGCCTGATAGCAATCGGCGAGGCGCACGATCTTTTCGCTGAACCACTGCTCGGCGCCTTCGGGCATCGTCACGTGGTCGGCGATGAAATAGTCCATGCAGGGATGGCCGATGGTGCCGGGATAGCCCATGAAGCTCACTTGCACCGGGGCCAGGCGCCGGCCGAACATGCGGGTGCGGGTGCCGCGGGTATAGCCCTTGAGGTCGACCGCGATATCGAGATTGTCCGCGCGGGCCAGAGCGATCACGTCCTCGTCGCGGATCGATCCGACTTCGGTGAAGGCATCCACATGCTTGCGCAGTTCGATGCGGGCCGGGTCCTGTTCGCGGATCGGGCCGTAGCTGTAGAGGCGCACCTCGAAGCGGCTGCGGTCGTGCTCGCGGAAAAAGCCCGACATCAGGTACATCGTCGCATGATTGTGAAAGTCGGCGGAGAAGTAGCCGACGCGGATGCGCCCGTCGGCGGACGGCGCGGGATCGCGCAGGTCTGCCTTCACGCCCTTGAACATCAGCCCGGCACAGCCCAGCGAGCGGCGGTATTGATGAGCGGGGTCATCGATGAAGGGCAGCGAGGCGAACGGCTGTACGGCGGCGGCTTCGGGGCCGTCGGTCAGCGCGAATTCGCTGCGCTTGCTCCAGTCGCAGATATGCGCTTCCTCGAAGAGCGCCTGAAGCCGGGCCGAACGGTCCGTCGGATCGAGCGCCAGCGCGCCGCGGAAGGCGGCAATGGCGCCGGGCTCATCCCCCTTGAGCACCAGAGTCTTGCCCTTGTTGATCAGTGACTGCCCGTTCCGGGGGTCAATCTCAAGCGCCTTGTCGAACGCGGCAAGGGCATCATCGACCCGTTCCAGCGCCAGCAGTTCGCCGCCCATGTTGTTATAGGCGTTGCTGTGCGTGGGCAGCAGGCGCACGGCATTGGCGAAACAGGCGATGGCCTCTTCACGCCGCGCGGCCTTGGCCAGCAGGTTGCCCAGATTGTAGTGGGCCTCTACGTAGTTCGGATCGATGCGGATGGTTGCGGCGAAGTGCTCGGCAGCTTCGTCGTCGCGCTCGGCGATCTGGAGCAGATTGGCAAGGTTGTACTGCGCATCGGCATAGTCGGGCTTGCGGGCAATGACCTCGCGGTAGATCGCCTCGGCTTCGTCTGGCCGGTCCTGCTTGCGCAGGGAAATGGCCAGGTTGTTGTAGCTGGCGGGGTGGTCCGGGTCCGCTTCGACGGCGTGGCGGAAGGCCTGTTCCGCTCCGGCGTAGTCATTGAGCGACAGCAGGGCGGCTCCCAGCAGATTGTGCACACCGTGCGAATGGGGATAGGCCTCTGCCAAGACATGCCCCTGCCGCGCGGCTTCGTCCATCTTGCCCGCTTTATAGGCAGCAACCATGGCATCGAACTGCTGCTGAGAGGGATTCTCGCCGGCCGTTTCCAGTGCGTCGAGCCCGGCGCGGGCGCGCGGATTGCGCGGATGCTTGTCGAGAACCTTGCGATAGAGTTCGCGTGCCGTGTCCGTGTCGCCGCGTTTCGCAGCGCCTTTGGCTTTGATAAGGAGCGTTTCCAGTCCGCTCATCCCGCTTCCCCTTGCGTCCTAGAGAGCCTTTACCGAATGGTTAAGGCAAACAGGGTTTACCGTATGTGACGGCGAAACCAGGGATTATACTTAACCATAGCGCGCGGCCCGCGGAATCTCGGTGCCGTCCGGCTTTTACGCAGAGTTAACTATGGTTGGGGGATAGAGCGATGCGAAGCCACAAGCCTCGCGGGGACAGACTTTATGAAAATGGGGCCGATCATGCCGTTCGCCGAGCAGGCGTGCCCGCGTCTTTCGGTAGTCGTGCCGTGTTTCAATGAGGAAGCCGTGCTCGGCATTCTCGAGCAGCGGCTGTCCGCCGCCTGCGCCGGGGCGTTCGGAGACGACTACGAGATCGTCCTCGTCAACGACGGGTCGAAAGACCGGACCTGGCCGCTGATCTGTGATCTGGTGCACCGCAATCCCCGCATTCTCGGCGTCGACCTCTCGCGCAATCACGGACACCAGCT
>JARROF010000189.1:0-5063 GCA_037384205.1 Novosphingobium sp.
TGCCAGTGCCCGGGCTTGCGAAATTCCCCGATCCCGGCGAACAGCGCAAAGAGCCCCAGGAACAGCGCGGTCCAGGCCGGTGCCAGCATCAAATCAGGCATGCATCAGTCTCCATTCCCCCGTTTTTCGTTGGCAACAGGATGAACCGCACGGCGAGCCGCGTAAAGCGCCGAGTTGCGTGATCATACCATCCTGCCGCAAGCCTTGCATCCGCTTCGGCGTGGCGCCATCTCGCCGTCATGGTCCGCCGACATCACACCGACCGCCTTCTCTGACCAGGGCAGGCATGCCGCAAACCCGAACCTGCTGATCGAACCTGGCTATACGAAGAAGGCGCTGGGGCCGGAGCGCATTGTCACTATCCGGAACACAGCTTTTACCGATACGACAATGCCTTGGCCGTGGCGATCCTTTGGGGCCGTTGCATAAGCCGCGCTCCGATGGGCCGACTGTGATCACCGGGACGGACGCCGCCGCCTTCACATGGCCTGCAAGCTCCCGATTCGAACCGGGCCGTTCCAAACGGTGGCTGGCCCTTTGCCGCCCCCGGTTTTATTCCTGACGGTCCGCCGGCATGGGCAGTCCCCAAGGCCTCGCAGCGCCTCACTTTGCCCGGTCCACTCAGCGACAAGTCCAAATTCCGGAAATGAGGAGAGCGGACTGCGTGCGTGCCAGGCCAGTGCCCGCTCCGCAAGTTGGTCAGCCCTGTAAATTTCCGTCAATTGCGTCCGCGCACGCGCAGATGCCACGCCATGTACAGGTGGGTCTAGTCGCCGTCAGGATGAACGCGTGCGCTTGCTCGCTCAGCTCTGTGACAATTCGGTGATAACGGCCCTCACATGATCGACATGCGCCGTGGCAGCGACCTCGGCCGCCCTGGCATCGCCCGCCATGATCGCGCGCGCCATCTGCTGATAATCAGCAAGGCGAATGCCCTGCATGCGCGGCGAAGGGTACTGCGCGTGGATGATATGGGTGCCGATCGCCGGGAACAGCCGTTGCAGCTCGCGGTTGCCGCCGATCAGCAGCAGGATGCGGTAGAAGCGGCGCCGCGCCCGGCTGAACTGGGCCGGCTCGCCCGTTTCTGCTGCCGCCGCAAGTTCATCCATGGCCCCCGCCAGGGGCGCGACATGGGCAGAGCCGAAGCGAAGCGCGGCCGCCCGCGCCACCAGCCGCGTCATCACTTCCGCGACGTCGATCACCTCGAAGACCTCTGCGGAATCCAGCCGCCTGATCACCGGGGACCGGTTCGGGCTGAGATCCACCACGCCCCGCCCGGCCAGGTGCTGAATCGCCTCGCGCACGGCATTGCGGCCTACCTCGAACCGTTGCGCCAGTTCGGTTTCCACAAGGCGCTGCCCCGGCACCATCCTGCCCCGCTCAAGGTCCGACAAAATGCCCAGATAGACCTTGCGTGCGGATCCCGAAGGCTCGGCGCCATGCCAGGTCAGGTGGTCGGGGAGCGTCGCAGTCATGGGCATTGATTGTTCCACAATTTTGTTCCATAGTCCAGAGAAGTTCGCGGGAGCTTGGTGTTTGACTGATCTTTTCTCATTGGCCGGCAAGACGGCGCTGGTAACCGGGGCATCGTCGGGGCTTGGCGCCCATTTCGCGCAGACGCTGGCCAGTGCCGGGGCAAAAGTGATCCTGGCGGCGCGGCGCGTCGATGCGCTGGGTCAGGTGGCGGAGCAGATCCGTGCAGCCGGTGGAACCTGCGATGTGAGCGCACTCGACGTGACGGATTCCGCCAGCATCGCCGCGATCGATCCGCTGCTGGGCGAGGTCGACATCCTCGTCAACAATGCCGGCCTTGCCAGCGACAAACCCTTTCTCGACCAGACCGAGGAGGACTGGGACCGGGTCCTCGACACGAACGCCAAGGGCATGTTCCTGCTGAGTCAGGCGGCGGCGCGGGCGATGCGGACGCGGGGAACGGGCGGCACGATCATCAATATCGCGTCGATCGCGGGCTTGCGGCAGGGCACCAATCTCGCAACATACGCGGTGTCGAAAGCAGCTGCCATTCAACTGACCAAGATGGCGGCGCTGGAATTGGCCCGGTTCGGCATCCGGGTGAACTGCCTGTGCCCCGGCTACATCGCAACCGATTTGAACCATGCCGTCTGGGAGACCGAGGGCGGCAAGGCGATGATCAGGCGGGTGCCGCAACGCCGGCTGGGCAACGCGCACGAACTGGACGGACCGCTGCTGCTGCTTGCGTCCGACGCCTCGTCCTTCATGACCGGATCGGTGATAGTCGCCGATGGCGGCCACTTGATCAGTTCGCTTTAGGAGGAATTGCTACATGACTGACCGTGCCCGGGCGATCGCCGCACAAGTGGAAGCGTTCGTCCGCAAGACCATCATACCCTATGAGAAGGACCCAAGGGCGACCGCGCACGGTCCGACCGACGAACTGGTGCAGGAGATGCGGGCCAGGGCAAAGGCAGCGGGCGTGCTGACGCCGCACATCCTGCCCGATGGTACGCACCGGACGCAGCGCGAGTCCGCGATTGTGCTGATCAGGTCGGGCCTGTCGCCGCTCGGGCCGGTCGCGGTCAACACCATGGCGCCTGACGAGGGCAATATGTATCTGATCGGCAAGGTCGGCACGCCGGAACAGCAGGCGCAATTCCTCGACCAGCTCGTCTCGGGCGAAAGCCGCTCGGCCTTTTTCATGACGGAACCCGCGGCCGAGGGCGGCGCGGGTTCCGATCCCTCGATGATGCGGACGACCTGCCGGCTCGATGGCAATCACTGGGTGATCAACGGGCGCAAGACATTCATTACCGGCGCGGCGGGCGCCAAGGTCGGCATTGTCATGGCGAAGTCGGAGGACGGCGCCTGCATGTTCCTCGTGGACCTGCCCGATCCGGCCATTCGTATCGATCGGGTGCTGGAGACCATCGACAGTTCGACGCCGGGGGGCCACTCGACCATCACCATCGATAACCTCCGCGTCCCGTCCAGCCAGATGCTGGGCGCGAGCGGAGAGGGCTTCACATATGCGCAGGTGCGGCTCAGCCCGGCGCGGCTGTCTCACTGCATGCGGTGGCTGGGTTGCGCGATACGGGCGCAGGAGATTGCGACCGACTATGTCTGCCGGCGCGAAGCGTTCGGCAAGAAGCTGATCGACCATGAGGGCGTTGGCTTCATGCTCGCAGAGAACATGATCGATCTGCAGCAGTGCGAACTGATGATCGACTGGTGCGCCGGCGTGCTGGACAGTGGTTCGCTGGGTACGGTCGAAAGTTCGATGACGAAAGTGGCGGTGTCCGAAGCGCTCTACCGGGTGGCGGACCGCTGCGTGCAGGTGATGGGCGGCACCGGGGTTTCCGGCGATACCGTCGTCGAGCAGGTGTTCCGCGAGATCCGCGCCTTCCGCATCTATGACGGGCCGACCGAGGTCCACAAATGGTCGCTCGCCAAGAAGATCAAGCGCGATCATGCGAAAGCGCAGGCCGCATGAGTGCGGGCACAGGGACCGACGAGAATAGCGGCACCTCCCCCGTCCGCCCCGGCTTTGCCTTCGACGAGGTGGCTCTGACGAAGTGGATGGAGGCGCATGTCGCGGGCTTTGCCGGCCCGCTGACCGTCGAGCAGTTCAAAGGCGGCCAGTCCAATCCCACCTACAAGCTGACGACGCCGGGCAAGGCCTATGTTCTCCGACGTAAGCCTCCGGGACAGTTGCTGAAAGGCGCCCATGCCGTGGAGCGCGAGGCGAAAGTGCTGACCGGACTGGCGAAGGCGGGCTTTCCGGTCGCGCATGTCCATGCGCTGTGCACCGACGATACCGTGATCGGCACCTGGTTCTACATCATGGGCATGGTCGAGGGGCGTATCTTCTGGGACGCGACAATCCCGGATGTTTCGGCAGCCGACCGGCCCGCCTATTTCGACGCCATGAACGCGACCATCGCAGCGCTCCACAATGTCGACTACCAGGCGGTGGGCCTGGGCGACTATGGCAAGCCTGGCAATTATTTCGAGCGGCAGATTGGCCGCTGGTCCCGGCAATATCTGGATGATACCGACGCGGGGCGCGATCCCGACATGGACCGCGTTATCGACTGGCTGAAGGCGAATATCCCCGGCGGCGACGAGACCGCGATCGTCCATGGCGATTTCCGTATCGACAACATGATATTCCACCCCACCGAGCCGCGCGTGCTGGCGGTGCTCGACTGGGAACTGTCGACCCTCGGCCATCCGCTGGCCGACTTCGCCTATCACGCGATGATGTACCACATGCCGCCGCACATCGTGGCGGGACTGGCGGGGGCGGACCTGGCGGCGCTCAACATCCCGAGCGAGGAGGACTATATCGCCGCCTATTGCGCGCGGACGGGACGCGATGGCATCCCCAATTACCGCTTCTACACGGCGTTCAACTTCTTCCGCCTCGCGGCCATCTTCCACGGCATCAAGGGCCGGGTAATCCGCGGCACCGCCGCTTCGGCACAGGCTGCCGCCCGGGCGGAAATGTTTCCTGAACTGGCCAAGCTTGCCCGGGCGCAAGTCATCCGGGACACGCCACGGTAGGACTATATCAGCATCTGGGAAAATATCTTGCCCGGATTCATGAGATTGAGGGGATCGAGCGCCTGTTAGATAGCGCCTATCGCCGCGAGCGCATTGTCATGCGGCGCCATACGGATCTCCTCGCCCTGGCATACCTTCAGCCAGGCAGGAGTGCCAGGGCGCGCGGACAAATTCGCAGCTGAACGGGCGTCCTCTATTGGGGCGTCCGAAAGGCGGCTTCAACGGCAGGAAAGTTGGGGGAGCTGACTTATTGGTCAGGCACGAATGCTTCGTTGCCAACGAAGCCGAATTTGAAATTCTCACCCTTCGCGCTGACGTACATAATCGCATTCATAAGGCACGACAGTCGGTCCCAGTCGGCCTTGCTTAGCTTTCCGCTCGTTGGCTTACCAATCAGTTGCCCATGATTTTCGACAAAGAACGATCCAGCCTTCATGCCGCAATGTCGCTCAAGTGCCTCGGCAAATAGCTTTTCAGACGAAAATTCCGAACGCTCTGGAAATCCATCCAGCAATCCTCGC
>JARROF010000190.1:0-5705 GCA_037384205.1 Novosphingobium sp.
CTCCGTAGCTTGAAGCCCGGGCCAAAGTTTCACGTGAAACACGCGAAGCTGCTTTGACGCGAATCCCGCTCTGGAGTATGCGCGCGTCATGCATGCATTCGATGTGATCGTGATCGGCGGTGGACATGCCGGCTGTGAGGCGGCCGCCGTGGCCGCGCGCATGGGCGCGCGCGTGGCATTGGTGAGTTTCGATCTTGAAGCCGTTGGTGCCATGAGCTGTAACCCGGCGATCGGTGGTCTCGGCAAGGGGCATCTCGTGCGCGAGATCGATGCCTTCGACGGCCTCATGGCCCGCGCCGCCGATGCCGCCGCGATCCACTACCGCATGCTCAACCGCTCCAAAGGCAGCGCGGTTCAGGGCCCGCGCGTGCAGGCCGACCGCAAGCTGTTCAAGGCCGCTATTCACCGGCTGCTGAAAGAGCAGGGCGACCTTACACTGATCGCGGGCGAAGTGGCGGCGCTGGTGCTGGACGGGGGCAGGGCGGTCGGTGTGGACCTTGCGGACGGCCAGCGTCTCGATGCCCGCGCGGTCGTGCTCTGCACCGGGACGTTCCTGGGGGGGACCCTGTTCCGGGGCGAGGAGCGGATCACCGGCGGTCGCATCGGCGAGGCCTCGGCGCAGAAGCTGGCGGCGCAGATGCGCGAGGCCAGCCTGCCGATGGCCCGGCTCAAGACAGGCACGCCCGCGCGTCTCGATGGCCGCACCATCGACTGGGCCCGGCTCGATGAGCAGCCGTCCGATCGGGAAAGCTGGACGATGTCGGCCATGGGGGAGGGGCGCGCGAACCCGCAGATCTTCTGCGCGATCACCCGGACCAATCCGCGTAGTCATGATGTGATCCGGGCGAACCTCCATCGCTCGCCGCTGTTCTCGGGTGCGATCGGCGCGCAGGGGCCGCGCTACTGCCCCTCGATCGAGGACAAGATTCACCGCTTCGCGGACCGTGACGGGCATCAGGTTTTCCTCGAACCCGAAGGGCTCGATACGCACCTTGTCTATCCCAATGGCATCAGCACCTCGCTGCCCGCCGATGTGCAGCTGGACATGCTGCGCACGATGGACGGGTTGGAAGCGGTCGAGATGGTGGTCCCGGGCTATGCCGTCGAGTACGACCATATCGATCCACGCGCCTTGCGGGCCAGTCTGGAACTGCGGGAAATTCCCGGCCTGTATTGTGCGGGCCAGATCAACGGTACCACCGGTTATGAAGAGGCTGCAGCGCAGGGGCTGGTTGCTGGTATGAATGCTGCGGCGGCCGTGTCGGGCCGCGCGGCGGCACCGCTCGACCGGGCCAACAGCTACATGGCGGTGATGATCGATGACCTCACGCTGCACGGGGTGAGTGAGCCTTATCGGATGCTGACGGCCCGCGCCGAGTACCGCTTGCGCCTGCGGGCCAACAACGCCGTCACTCGCCTGACGCCTCTGGCGATGGCCGCGGGGGCCGCAGGACCGGAACGCGCCGCGTGGTTCGCCCGGCGCGAAGAGGCCAGGGCGGCTCTTGGGGCTGCTTTCGATTCGCCGGTTCTCGCTGCGGATCTGGCCGCTCACGGCTTGCCGGTGCGGACCGACATCGGACGGCGGCCCATCCGGGAGTGGCTGCGCTTCGGCGGGGTCGATCTCGATGGCCTGTCGCCCTGGATCGACCCTGCCCTGCTGGGGGACAGCGGCCTTGTGGACGAGATGGTCGAGGACGCGGCCTATGCGCCTTACCTCGAACGGCAGGCGCGCGAGCTGCGGGACTTGCGGGCAAGCGAAGCGCTGCCGTTGGGGGATCACTTTCCCTATGAGCGGATACCCGGCCTCTCGCGCGAGATGGTTGAGAGGCTGACGCGCGCGCGGCCTGCGACGTTGGCGGCGGCCGGGCGCATTCCCGGTATTACCCCGGCGGCGCTGGCCGCGCTGCTGGTCCATGCCCGTCGGGAGGCCGCATGATCAGGACCGAAGAGCAGGCGCGTGCCTGGCTCGACCACTTGCCGGAGTGCGATGCGACGGCGCTCGAACGGCTGGAACTGCTCGGTGCGCGGCTGGCCGAAGAAAATCAGCGTCAGAATCTGGTGTCCGCCGCCAGCCTGGAAGCAGTCTGGCGGCGGCACATTGTCGACAGCGCGCAGCTTCTGCCCCATGTTCCACGTGAAACATCGGGGGTCTGGATGGACCTGGGTACCGGGGCGGGATTTCCCGGGCTGGTGATCGCGGCGCTGCGGCCTGAGTGCGAGGTACGGATGGTCGAATCGCGCAAGCGGCGAATCGACTGGCTCGACCGGATGCGAATCGCCATGGGGCTCGATAAGGCGCAGGTGATCGGTCTGCGTCTCGAAATGGTCGAAACCTGTCAGGTCTCCGTCATATCGGCACGGGCTTTTGCGCCTTTGGAGCGCCTGCTGACGTTATCCGCACGATTTTCCACAAGTGACACGATATGGCTGTTGCCCAAAGGGCGTTCCGCACAGCAAGAATTGGATGACCTTCGTAAGTGGCGGCATATGTTCCACGTGGAACAGTCGCTCACAGACCCGCAAGCAGGCATTATTGTCGGCACGCTCGCCGGCAGGAAGGACAAGGCCAAGTGATCCGCATTGCCATCGCCAATCAGAAAGGCGGCGTCGGAAAGACCACGACGGCGATCAACGTCTCGACCGCGCTGGCGGCCACCGGCTGGAAGACGCTGATGATCGACCTGGATCCGCAAGGCAATGCTTCGACCGGTGTCGGCATTTCCTCCGCCGACCGCGATGCCTCGTCCTACGATGTGCTGGTCGATCGTACGCCGGTGGCGGACTGCGTGATGCCCACAAGCATCCCGGGTCTCGACCTGCTTCCGGCAACGGTCGATCTCTCCGGTGCCGAAGTCGAACTGGTCAATGAGGATGATCGGGCCCATCGTCTCCAGCATGCCTTGCGCGGCGATCTGGGATATGACGTTTGCCTGATCGATTGCCCGCCTTCGCTGGGGCTGCTCACGCTCAATGCGCTTACCGCGGCCGATACCCTGCTGGTGCCGCTCCAGTGCGAGTTCTTTGCGCTCGAAGGGCTGAGCCAGCTTCTGCAGACGGTCGACCGGGTTCAGCAGCGCTTCAATCCCGATCTTGGCATTATCGGCATCGCGCTCACCATGTTCGATCGGCGCAACCGTCTGACCGATCAGGTATCGGAAGACGTGCGCTCGTGCCTGGGCCAGCTCATTTTTGAAACCACCATTCCGCGCAATGTGCGCCTGTCCGAAGCGCCGAGCCATGGTGTGCCCGCGCTGATTTACGATCATGCCTGTGCCGGTAGCCGTGCCTACATGGCGCTTGCGCGCGAATTGATCACCCGACTGCCCGAGAAGAGGAAAGCGGCATGAGCGACGATCCGATTGTCCGTATCAGTGTTCCGCCGGCCCAGAAGCCGGCACCGGCGCCGGCTTCCGCGAAGAAGTCCAAGGGGCTGGGGCGCGGTCTGGGGGCACTGCTGGGCGAATCGCGTCGGGAGGAGCCGGTGCCGGCTTCTTCGGGCGAAGGCCGTGGCGGCACGGCATCGCGCCGGACCGGTGGGCTTGCCACGCTCGCCATTGCCGAGATTACGCCGCATCCCGATCAGCCACGCCGCATTTTTGACGAGGCCGCGCTGGAAGAGCTGGCCGCGTCGATCGCGCAGCGCGGGGTGATCCAGCCGATCATTGTGCGCCCCATGGATAATGGTCGTTATCAGCTGGTGGCGGGTGAGCGGCGCTGGCGAGCGGCGCAGAAGGCACAGCTGCACGAAATCCCGGCACTGGTGCGTGATCTCACCGAGCGCGAGGTCATGGCTCTGGCGCTGATTGAAAACCTGCAGCGTGAGGATCTCAACCCGATAGAGGAAGCGCGGGCCTACAACCGGCTGGCCGAGTTTGAAGGCATGACGCAGGCCGAAATCGCCCAGATGGTCGACAAGAGCCGCAGTCACGTCGCCAATTTCCAGCGCCTGCTGGCTCTGCCCGAAGGGGTCATCAGTCTCGTCGAAAAGGGCGATCTGTCGATGGGCCATGCCCGTGCACTGATCGGTTGCGATGACGCCGAGGAGATTGCCGGGGCCGCCGTTGCCAAACAGATGTCAGTGCGTGAAGTCGAAAAGCACGTGCGCAAGAAGCTGCGGGGCGATGCCGCGCCGCGCCGCGTCGCGCGTGCCGCGCGCAACGCATCGGACGATGCCGATATTGTCGCTGTGCAGGGACATCTTGAGGAGTTTCTGGGCCTGCCGGTGAAGATCCATGCCGATGCCGATCCGAAATCGGGCTCGGTGACGATCCGTTATACGACGCTCGATCAGCTCGACCTCATTTGCCAGAGACTGACCGGCGGGGCTATCTGACGGAATTCGCTATTTTGCGAGGTCATAGCTGAACAGGCTGTGTTCGCCGCTACCTCTTGTAAAGCGCATCCACGCGCGTGCCGTAGCGTTCCCTCAGCTTGTGGCGCCGGATCTTGAGGCTCGGCGTCATTTCCGCGTTCTCGATCGAGACGGGCTCGTCGGCGAACGTGAACCGGCGCACTTTCTCGATCACGGAAAGCTCGGCATTGACCCGGTCGATGGCGGTGCGGATGGCGCTGCGGAACGCAGGAATGGTTTGCAACGCCTTGAAATCGAACGTTTCGTCGTTCTCCTGCGCCCATTGCAGGGCCCAGTCCGCATCGGGCACGATCAGGCCAACCACATAAGGGCGACGGTCTCCGTGGACCATGGCCTGTGCGATTTCCGGCTGCAGGGTCAGCATCGATTCGACTTTCTGCGGAGAGACATTGTCGCCCTTGTCGTTGACAATCATGTCCTTCTTGCGGTCGGTGATGTGAATGCGGCCCTTCTCGTCGATATGGCCGATGTCTCCGGTGTGGAGCCAGGGAGCGGTGCCGTGCGAATCGGGATCGAATTTCAGGACGTTCGCGGAGGCGGCCTCGTTCTGCCAGTAGCCGTGCATCACCAGTTCGCCGCGCACGAGGATCTCGCCGTCCTCGGCGATCCGTGCCTCGACGCCGCGCAGCGGCGGGCCCGATTCGGTCTGTCCGTACCCCTGCAGCACAGTGAGGCCCATGGCGCTGAAGAAGGAGCCGATCTCCGGGTTGAGCGGGGCGCCGCCCGAAACCATCGCCTTGATGCGGCCGCCGAATTTCGCGCGGACTTTGGGGCGCAATGTATGTTCCAGCAGAAGGCCCAGCGGATAGTCGGTAAGGCGGCGGTGGCCGCTTTCCTTGCGCAGCGCGCTGGAGACGGCCCAGTCCATCAGGTGCCGGGGAATCATCCCCTGCTTGCTGATCTGCTTGATGATCCGCGTGCGCAGCACCTCGAACAGACGCGGGACGACGACCATGATCGAGGGCTGCACTTCCTCGATATTGGAGGCCAGCTTGTCCAGCCCTTCGGCATAGTAGATCTGCGCGCCGAGGCCGATCGGGAAGAACTGGCCGCCGGTGTGCTCGTAGGCATGGCTGAGCGGGAGGAACGAGAGGAACGTCTCGTTCCTGTCGCAGCCGAAGTCTTTGGAAATGAGATCGACGGCCCCCGACACGTTCATCAGCAGCATCCCGTGATGCTGGCGTACGCCGCGCGGCGCGCCCCCGGTGCCGCTGGTGTAGACGATGCAGGCAAGATCCTCGCGGCCGATATTGACCAGCCGGGCCTCGGTTTCGGCGCGGGCCAGGACCGGATCACCGTCGATCAGCGTATCCCAGCCATGGACATCGAACGC
>JARROF010000191.1:0-8947 GCA_037384205.1 Novosphingobium sp.
CGCTGCACCTTCTCGCTGGCAAGGGCAAGCGCCTCCAGCTCTTCGCGGGCGGTGCCCTTGGCGACTGTCAGCGTATCGCGCAGCTTGCCCTTCACCTGAACCGCGATGGTCACTTCGTCCTCGACCAGCAGCGCGGGATCGACTTCGGGCCACGCGGCATTGGCCACCAGCCCCTCACCCAGTTCGGCATAAGCCTCTTCGGCCAGATGCGGCATCATGGGCGAGACCAGCAGCAGCAGCGTACGGATGGCAGCCGAGCGGCTGGCAGACGGCGCAGCCTTCTCGATCACGCCGGTCAGTTCGTAGATGCGCGCCACGGCCTTGTTGAACCCAAGCGATTCGATGTCCTCGGCCACGGCCGCCACAGTCTGGTGCGCCTTGCGATCGACCGCCTTGTCCTCGCCCTCGGCTGCCGCATCGTACTGGCCGAACAGACGCCACAGGCGCTGCACGAAACGCGCACAGCCCTCGATTCCCGCCTCGGACCACGGCAGGTCGCGTTCGGGCGGGCTGTCGGACAGCATGAACCAGCGAATCGCATCGGCGCCATAGGTTGCGACGATCTCGTCGGGATCGACGACGTTCTTCTTCGACTTCGACATCTTGATGACTTTGCCGACCGTGACCGGCTGACCATCTTCCTTCAGCGTCGCGCCTTCGCCTGTGCGCTCGATCTCCGCGGGGCCGAAGTAGATCTCGCGCCCGTCTTCCCTGCGCGAATAGACCTCGTGCGTGACCATGCCCTGCGTGAACAGGCTGCCGAACGGCTCCTTCACCTCGATCTTGCCGATCCGCGCCAGCGCGCGCGTCCAGAAGCGGGCGTAGAGCAAGTGCAGGATCGCGTGCTCGATGCCGCCGATATACTGCTCGACCGGCAGCCATTCGCGGATCTGCGCCGGGTCGAACGGGCGGTCGTCCGGCTGGCTGGCGAAGCGCAGGAAGTACCAGGACGAATCGACGAACGTATCGAGCGTATCGGTCTCGCGCCGCGCGGGCTTGCCGCATTGCGGGCAATCGACATGCTTCCAGGTGGCATGGCGCGCCAGCGGATTGCCCGGCGTCGCGAACTCGACGTCCTCGGGCAGCGTGACCGGAAGCTGCTTCTTGGGCACCGGCACCACGCCGCAGACTTCGCAGTGGATGAACGGGATCGGCGTGCCCCAATAGCGCTGGCGGCTCACGCCCCAGTCGCGCAGGCGCCATACCGTCTTGCCTTCACCCCAGCCTTCGCTTTCGGCACGGGCGATGACGGCGGCCTTGGCATCGGTCACAGCCATGCCGTCGAGGAAATCCGAATGGACGAGCAGGCCGTCGCCCGCCTCGGCCTCACCGGCAAAGGGCTTGTCCGCCTCTTCCGCGTTCGCCGCGACAACGCGCAGGATCGGCAGGCCGTACTTGGTGGCGAATTCGAAGTCGCGCTGGTCATGGCCGGGTACCGCCATGACCGCCCCCGTGCCGTAGTCCATCAGCACGAAGTTGGCGATGTAGACCGGCAGCTGGGCCCCGGTGAAGGGGTGCATGACGCGCAGCCCCGTATCGAAACCCAGCTTCTCGGCCGTTTCCAGCTCGGCCGCCGTAGTGCCGCCGCGCTTGCATTCCTCGATGAAGGCCTGCGCTTCGGGCGACGTGGCCGCGACCTGCTGCGCCACCGGATGTTCGGCGGCGACGGCGACGAAGCTGGCGCCGAAGATCGTGTCCGGCCGGGTCGAATATACCTCGATTTCCGAATCGAAATTGACGGGCTTGAAATGGAACTGCAGGCCCTGGCTCTTGCCGATCCAGTTTTCCTGCATGGTCCGGACCTTCTCCGGCCACTTGTCGAGCGTGGAGAGGCCTTCGAGCAGTTCCTCGGCGAAATCGGTGATCTTGAGGAACCACTGGGAGAGCTTGCGCTTTTCCACCAGCGCGCCCGAGCGCCAGCCGCGCCCGTCGATCACCTGCTCGTTGGCCAGCACCGTCTGGTCGACCGGGTCCCAGTTCACCGCCGATTCCTTGCGGTAGACGAGGCCTGCCTCGTAGAGGTCGATGAACAGCGACTGTTCCTGGCCGTAGTATTCGGGCTCGCAAGTCGCCAGTTCGCGGCTCCAGTCGAGCGCGAAGCCGAGGCGTTTAAGCTGCGCCTTCATGTTGGCGATGTTATCGCGCGTCCAGCCGCCGGGGTGTACGCCCTTTTCCATCGCCGCGTTCTCGGC
The DNA here is from genome assembly GCA_037384205.1 of Novosphingobium sp. Taxonomy (GTDB): domain Bacteria; phylum Pseudomonadota; class Alphaproteobacteria; order Sphingomonadales; family Sphingomonadaceae; genus Novosphingobium. Next base: position 2,193 of record JARROF010000191.1, read on the forward strand.
AGGCATGCCGAAAGCGTCCCAGCCCATCGGGTGCAGCACTTCGAAACCGCGCATGCGCTTGTAACGCGCCAGCACATCACCCATCGTGTAGTTGCGCACGTGGCCGATGTGGATGCGCCCTGAAGGATAGGGGAACATCTCCAGCACGTAGCTGCGCGGCTTCGCGCTGTTGTCGTCCGCCTTGAAGCACTGCGCCTCGTCCCACGCGGCCTGCCAGCGGGTGTCCGCCTGAGCCGGATCGAACCGCTCATTCATGTCAGTCTAGTCTCCTGCGGGCCTGAACACCCGCGAACCAAAATGGGATCAGCCGCCGATCGAATCGCGGCGCAGATCGCGTGCACGGGTCAGGATAATGTCTTCCAGCTTCTGCACCGTTGCCGCCTGCACCGGCGCGGGCACCCAGCCGCCATCCTTGGCCACTTCGCGCACCGCCGTCACTTTCAGCGCATCGGCGCGCAGATCCCGATCGAGGATCATGACCGAAACCTTCACCCGCTCGCCCGGATCCTTGGGATTGGTGTACCAGTCGGTGATGATGACACCGCCCGCGCTGTCCGACTGCAGCAGCGGCATGAACGAAAGCGAATCGAGGCTGGCGCGCCACAGGTAGCTGTTCACACCGATCGTGGTCACTTGCGAAGGTGCCAGAACCGCGCCGGTCCGCTTCTTGCCGCCGCCACAGCCGGCCAAAGCCAGCGCGGCCGCCGCACATAGCCCCACAGCGATCAGCGGGCGTGCAGTGAAAAAGCCGGTATCGGTGCTGCCTGTCATTGTTATTCCCAGTTCCTGATCTTTGCTGGCGGCACCGGGGTACCGGAACCTGCCGTCCTTCGCCTCTATAACCGCCACTGCCGGGGCGGCAAGTGCGCGTTCCTCGGGCCTTGCCCCTAAACCGCCGCTGAATGCGTCATAATGCCCCAAGCCTGCGTCCGCGCCGTCTCCCCCGGACGATCAGACTGTGTTAATGTCATCCGGAGACTATAGGAAGATGCCGGGTGTCTTGCATGCGCGTTCGGGCGCGGTATCCGGCAGGAACAGAATTCGGCGGGCCTGCAGCATGATTTCGGAGTCCAGAACAGCGTCGGGAGGCGGCATGAAGGCCGGGGTGCTGCTCGCGGCCTGCGTCGGTGTGCTGGCCCTGCCCAATGCCGTGATGGCATTTTCCACCACGTTCACGTCTTTTCGCCAACCGTCCGGAGCGATCGGTTCGCTGAATCCGGATGTTTCGCCTGAAAATCTCTCGCGCGTCATTGCCATGCGGTCTCTGGCAAAGGGGGAGCGCTTTCCCTTTACACCTGCCGGCACTCCCAACCGGGCCGATCGCTCGGTAACCGTCGCCGTTCGCGTCGACCCCGAGGCAGCCAAGGCCATTATCGTGCACAGCCCGCGCGAAATCGCGAAAGCAGCCAACGAGCCCGGCCGCATGCGTATCGCGCCCACTGCGTTCAACCTGGGCATATCGCGCGGATACCAGAATTTCGCGCAAGACCTCGTTCCCAAAGCGGCCCCCAAGCCTGCGGCCGACTTGCCCGACCTCGAACCGTTCGACCTGCAGCCCGGAACCGCAAACAAACATGCCAATCCGCGCTTCAGTACGCGGCTCTCGATCGACGAGAAGCATGCACCCGGCCGGGCGCCCCGCACGTTCGCAGGCGATGCCGGTGAAGTGAATCTCAGCGGGGCTTACCGCGTGACCGACCATTTCGACGTCACTGCCGGCGTACGGTATTCGCAAGACCGCGAGCGCCTGCTGCCACTCACCGACGGGCGCCAGGACAGCCAGGCGGTCTACGTGGGTACTCAGTTCCACTTTTGATTTCGGCAAATGGAATTGCATGAAAAGCAATTCCATTTCCGTCTGACAGTTATCGAACAGCGCCGTAGCGGCCTTGCTCAATTACTGGGTATTTCCTAGCACTACGCTTGGTGGATGCACTGAGCGAAAGGCTTGAATATGGCACGCGTTGCAATTGTTACAGGCGGGACCAGGGGTATTGGCAAGGCCATATCACTGGCCTTGAAAGACCGGGGGCACACAGTAGTTGCCAACTATGCCGGCAATGAGGAAAAAGCGCAGGCTTTCACTCAGGAGACCGGCATTTCGGTCTGCAAGTGGGACGTGGGTGACCATCAGGCCACGTTGGACGGCTGCGCCCGGATTGCCGAGGACGTCGGCCCGATCGACATTGTCGTCAACAATGCCGGCATCACCCGCGACGGCGTGCTGCACAAAATGAGCTTCGAAGACTGGAACGAGGTGATGCGCATCAACCTCGGCGGGTGCTTCAACACGGCCAAGGCATGCTTTCCCGGCATGCGCGAACGCGGCTGGGGACGCATCGTCAACATCGGCTCGATCAACGGGCAGGCGGGCCAGTACGGCCAGGTGAACTATGCCGCCGCCAAGTCCGGCATTCACGGCTTCACCAAGGCCCTGGCACAGGAAGGCGCCAAGTACGGTGTGACCGTGAACGCCATTGCGCCGGGCTATATCGATACCGACATGGTGGCGGCGGTGCCTGCACCGGTACTGGAAAAGATCGTCGCCAGGATTCCGGTAGGCCGCCTCGGCCATGCCTACGAGATTGCGCGCGGCGTTGCCTTCCTGTGCTCGGAAAATGCCGCGTTCATGACGGGTTCGACCATGAGCATCAATGGCGGCCAGCACATGTACTGAGAAACGCATATTTCAAGGAGATTCTGAGTCTTGCAAGGTCAATGGCGGCTGTTTTCCCGAGACGGGCAGCCCGTTGCCCAATCCTTCGACCCAGGCGAAAGCGGGGCAAACAGGCACGAACAACCGTAATGCCGACCTGCCATAATGCCTTGTACTGGCATCATATATACGTGTTTTCGCCAGCCAATTTCCTGCCCACATCAATGTGGAATTAATCAATATTTGCGATCTGGTGCAGGATGAGCGAAGCATCAGAAATGGTCACGGGCAATGATCGTTCCGCATCCATTCGGGCTGCGCTGATCGGTGCGACAGGATATTTTCTGCTCGCCGCTACGACCATCCGTCTGACCAGCGACGGGCGCAACATAGCTACCGTATGGCCGGCAGATTCTTTAATTCTGGCTCTTCTGCTCATTTCCCCCAGACGCCGGTGGCCTGTAATTCTGCTGGCGACCTGGGCAGGTAACCTCGCCGCCAACGGCGTGACCCGTGGATGGATGATCGGCCTTGTTTTCTACGGTGCCATCAACACCGTGCAAGCTTTGATGGCAGCCATCCTCCTGCAGCGATCGCACTCCGGGAACGACCTCCTCGCAGACTCCCGATCGTCGATCCGGTTCCTGCTGTTCGCCGGTATCCTCGCCCCGGCTTTGTGCGCATCCTTGGGCGCGCTTGCCGCGTTCATGAACTACGGCGAACCTGTGGCATCATCCTTTGTCCGCTGGTTTGCGAGCAATTCCCTGGGACTGCTCATCGGCACCCCCGTTTTCAAAAGCATCCTGGATGGCGAATACTGGCGCTGCCTCAAAGAGAAGGACTGGAGCAAGCGGTTTGAAACGGCCGGCCTGCATGTCATCCATATCGTGCTGACCGTCGCCGTGTTCGGTCAGAACACAATGCCGCTGCTGTTCCTGCCGATATGCTCGATCCTGCTGTTGTCGTTCCGGCTCGGCAAACTGGGCACGCAATCGGGTGTGATCATCACAGCCCTGATCGGCGCGGTGGCAGCCTATCGCGGTTCCGGCCCGATGGCCCTGCTTCATGTAACCCCGGCCTTCGAATCGATCTTTTTCCAAGTCTACCTGGGCGTTCTGCTGTGCACGACACTGCCAGTGGCAGCGACCGTTTCGGCGACAAGCCGGGCGCTCACCCGCCTCGCGGACCGTGAAGAGGCCCTGCATCTGGTGATGAGCAATTCGCCAGACGGCATCATGAGCTTCGATTCGGAAGGGATCTGCCGATGGGCCGACGGTCGGCTGGAAGACTATCTGGGCGCCAAGCCCCAGAGCTTGCTCGGCGCTTCCCTCTCCGATATCGCAGAATGGACAGGCGGATCGTTTCCAGGCCTGCTGAAAGCATCCAGAGGTCCGGGAAATGCCAACTCGACCGCTGAATTCTCACCGAAACTGCGCCCCAGCCTGACGCTCGAAGCCTCGCTGGGAACAGTGATGCGCGATGGCCAACGGGTAGGCGCGATCATCACTCTGCGCGACATCTCCGCCCGCAAGGCGAAGGAAATCGCCATCTCGAAAATGGCGGAAACCGATGACCTGACCGGCGCTCTCAACCGCAAGGGGTTCCGGCAGCGCTTCAATACCGCGGTAGGCGATGCGTCCCGCCAGGTATCGCTGGCCCTGATCGATGTGGATCATTTCAAGTCCATCAACGACACCTTCGGTCATTCGATCGGGGACAGTGTGCTTCGCGAAGTCGTCAAACGTATCAAGGACAGCACGCGAAACACAGACGTCGTGTGCCGCCTGGGAGGGGACGAGTTCGCGATCCTGTTCGATGGCGATCTCCCGACCGCTCGGGCCGCTTGCGAACGCTTGACCGAATCCTTCAAACGCACGCCTATTTTCGAGCAGCCCAACATTCATCTCAATGCTTCCATCAGTTGCGGCATTGCAGAGCTGCACCCCAGCATGTCTCGCGGCCAGTTCTTCGACGCTGCCGACATCGCGCTCTACAATGCAAAACACCAGGGGCGCGGCTGCGTGCGAGCCGCTGCCTGACGACGGTTCAGGATACATGGTGCGGGCGTTCCGCAGCCGCAGCGAACCAGCTACAGCAATCACATGACCTCGCTATACCACCCGCCAGTCAAACGTTCGGTCGAAATCGCCGGGCACAAGACCTCGATCAGCCTCGAACCGGTATTCTGGGGCATGCTGAAGGCGGCCGCGGTTCGCGAAGGGATACCGGTCAACGCCCTGGTGGCGCGAATCGATGCCGAACGTCTCGACGCCGAAATACCGCCCGGGCTTGCCAGCGCTATCCGGGTCTGGCTTGCCGCGAAATCCTGAACCCGCCCCGACCACGGGAGAGGGTATAGCCCCTCAGTACCCGGCAGGCGGATCGCTGGCAGGAAAGCTTTCGTCGCGCGCCTCATCCGTTTCCGACCGGGAGCGGGGTCTGGCCGTCATGTTCCCGGGCCCGGCATCGCGCACATTGGTATAGTGCCTGTCGCCATCGGCTGCAGACCTGCTTTCCATGTCGTGCGTTCCATATCTGTAGATCGCGTCGCCGGCCACGCCGGCGGCCGCCATCCTGATCAGACCATGCCGAACCTCCTTCCAGATCGCCTTGCGTTTCCCCCGTTCCTCCGGTCTGCGCGGCGTTCATGGCGGACATGCCCGGTTCGGGGAGGGGACGCTCAAGGCTTCCGGCGATAAAGCACCGAATCGCCCGAACGTCTTATCGGCTGCCAGCCGGGCACCTGGCGCTGCGCCGTGTGCCACACGATCCACAGATAGGGGATCGCCGCAGGGATCCGCGCGGCGCTGACAAGGACGGGAATCCTGCCACGGCAGGGCTCGCCGATCTCTATGGACGAGGGATCGCGATCGAAAGGGCCTGCCGCGGCATTGTGGATACGCAGCAACTGCCCGCCCGACATGGCGAACTGATCGTTGGCGAAAGCATGGCGGCGGGTCAGGGCGAAACTGGCGATGTGCATATTCCGCTCACGCCCCTGCAATATGTATGTGCGGCAAGGTAAGGCACTGAACGAGACCAGTTGCGATCCAGGTGGCAACGAATCCAGCACGGCGAGTTCCTGTTTGAACTGCCGGTCCCACAGCGCCATGCTGAGCGTGGTTCCCACCAGCCGGACGCCGAAGAACGCCAATCCCGCGATCACCAGCCAGCGCATCGGCCGCGTCCCCGCGGCGGGTCGCACCGCTATTATCGCGAGCGCGAAGAGGATGGGCGTCATGTGCATATCGGCATAGTACGAGCCGTAGACCGAGGACGGCAGGAGCCAGAACACGGCGAACATCACAGCCGCCGCCAGCGCCAGCCCCTGGTGCAGAGCGAATCGGCGCGAACGCCAGGTCAGCGCGATGAGCGCCAGGAGGATGGAAGTGCCGAGCGTGTCGAACGCAGTCCACCGGTCTGCCAGCGCGCTGGCGAGGAAATAGAGCTTCTTCGGCATGTCGAAGAAGCCCTCTGTCGGCAGATGTTCGGGCGTATTCGGCCAGAACAGACTGAGTCCCTGCGGCAACAGAAGGCACGAGCTGGCAAGGAACCCGTTCAGCAAGGCGCGCGGCAGGTCCGATACACGTTTATAGCGGGCGGCCAGCTCGCAACAGCCGACAAGGATGCACAGCACTGCCCAGCCGGCGAGGTGGCTGATCCACGCCAGGCAAGCGATCGGGCAGAACGCCAGCCAGCGCAGCACCGGACGCGCCGCCATGCGCGGGCTGATCCACAGCGCCAGCGCCAGAGTCGAAAGCGCAATCGTGAAGGTAAAGTTGAGGAAGCCGTACTGAAACGGATTGCCGTAGGCGAGCGGCAGCGCAAACAGCGCGGTCGCCTGCACCCGGCCGTGCGCGGCGCGCGAGAGCAGCAGGTAGCCCGCCGTCTGCAGCGCGATGATGAGGATCGCGATGGCCTTCATCGTCGGCTCGAGGCCCAGCCGGGGTTCCAGCAGCCAGGCCAGCAAGTCCGTGCCGAGATTGGGGATGAGGTTCCACCGGAAGCTGTACCAGCGCGCGATGTCGGCCGAGCGTCCCGCGTCCATCTGCACCATGAAACGCGACATATGCGCGGGCAGATCGGTCAATGGCGGGAC
>JARROF010000192.1:0-4852 GCA_037384205.1 Novosphingobium sp.
CGCTGTCGCTTCCCGAAATGATTATCCTGCGCAAGGTGCTCAGCCTCAAGCTGATTGCCGTGTTCATCGCGGTCGTCGGCACCGGCATTCTCGCCGTCGGCTTCCTGTTCAACGCGCTCTATTCCTAGAAAGGACACACAATGAAGGATATCAAGGTGCTCGGCCCCGGCTGCAAGCGGTGTCAGGCAACGCAGGATATGGTCGAAGCCGCTGCCCGCGACGTCGGCCTGGAGATAAGCATCGAGAAGGTCACCGATTACGCCGAAATGGCGAAGTACGGTATCGTCTCCACGCCGGGCATCGTGATCGATGGGAAGGTCGTCCACTCGGGTGGCCTGCCAAAGGAAGACGATCTCAGGCGCTGGCTTCTGGTCTGAGCGCGCCGGCGACTGCGGTCCTGCAGCGTCTTACGGTCTGATTTGCGGTATGCATTTGTTACGAATGCCTCATGAGGAGAAACGTCGGTGTCCCGACACTATCTGCACCCGGAAAGCCACTTGTCGCGCGCATCGGCTGGCTTCGCGCGGTCGTTCTCGGAGCAAATGACGGGATCGTCTCGACGGCCAGCCTGATCGTTGGCGTGGCTGCGGCATCGGCGGCGACGTCCGAAGTGCTTGTTGCCGGGGTGGCGGGCCTTGTCGCGGGCGCCATGTCGATGGCGGCGGGGAATATGTCTCGGTCAGTTCGCAGTCCGATACGGAGCAGGCAGATCTTGCGCGCGAGCGGGCCGAGCTTGCCAGTCAGCCGGAATTCGAACGAGAGGAACTGGCGCGCATCTACGCGGATCGCGGCGTCGATGCCGACCTGGCGCTGCAGGTCGCCGACCAGCTGATGGCAAAAGATGCGCTCACCGCCCATGCACGCGATGAACTCGGGATCTCGGAAGTCACCACGGCACGGCCAATACAGGCGGCCTTGACTTCGGCCGCAACCTTCTCCGTGGGGGCAGCGCTGCCACTCGCCATGGTCTTTCTTTTGCCGAAGACGCTTCTGGTTGCGGGTGTATCCATAGCCTCGTTGATTTTCCTCGCTTTGCTGGGCGCCATTGGCGCGCGGGCGGATGGCGCGAACATAGTCCGGGCAACCGTCCGGGTGACCTTCTGGGGGACGCTTGCCATGGCGCTGACTGCTGGCAATGGCTCGATATTCGGGACGGTGGTGTGACGCCCGGCTTAAGCACCGGTTTGATCCGGATCATGGCCCGGATCCCGTCATTCTGGCACTCGTCCGGGATGCGACGCTCTTCCCCGATTCCGACTAGGCTCAGGTTCCCTTAAGATGAGGATCGGGCTTCTCATCCGCGAGATCCTGCCATTCTATTTCAGGCTGGTGATGCTTGCTGCCGTCACCCTGCTAATCGACCTCATACTTCACTTGGCGGATCTGGTCTGGATCGGTCGCTACCTCGGAATTCCGGGCGTGATCCTGATCCTGCTGTCGTTCGGGCATTCCCTGCGCAAGCGCGGCATGATCAGGAGCAACAACCCGATCCGCCTACTGCGCCTGCACGAATGGCTGGCGTGGATCGGCTCCACGCTCGTCCTGGTCCACGCCGGCATTCACTTCAATGCCGTTCTCGCCTGGCTCGCTGTCGGCGCCATGGCCGTGAACATCACCAGCGGCCTCACGGGCAAATATCTTGTGCAGCGTTCGCAGCGCTGGATGAAGCAGGAAAAAGCCAATTTTCGCGATGCGGGCTTCACCGACGCCGAAATCGAGCAGCGGCTCTTCTGGGATAGCCTTGCCGCCGGGTTGGTGCGCAACTGGCGAACCATTCACCTGCCAATCGCGTTCGCCTTCGCTGTGCTTGCCATGGCCCACATCCTCTCCACTTTCCTGTTCTGGGGGTGGAAGTGAAGCGCTCCGTCTGGATCGGAATCTCGCTGGTGCTGGCGGTGATCATCACCCTCAGCTTCACGCGTCCGCACGAAATGGTTAGTCCCGGCAACCTGATACCTGCGCATGCGGCGCTGGAGAGCAACTGCTTCGCGTGCCACGCGCCGTTCCGGGGGGCGTCAGCGGAGCGCTGCACCACCTGCCATGTCGTCGCGGATATCGGCCTGCGCACCACCAAAGGGGTGGCCATTGCGCAATCGGATCGTCGCCCTGCATTCCACCAGGCGCTCACCGAGCCCGACTGCATGGCCTGCCACAGCGATCACCCGCAGTCGCGACTGACCAAGGCCAGCGCGGTGACATTCAACCACGCTCTGCTCAAGGCCGACGCGCGCGCCAACTGTCAGTCGTGTCATACCGCTCCGCGTGATAATCTGCATCGTGGTCAGCCGCTGGTCTGCGCGACATGCCATCAGCCGGTCCACTGGAAACCCGCGACATTCGACCACAGCCGCTATTTCCTGCTCGATCGCGATCACAATACAGCCTGCACGGCATGTCATCTGGGTGGCAATTACACACAGTACACCTGCTATGGTTGCCATGAGCATCAGCAGGCCCGGATCGTTGCCGAACACCGCGAGGAAGGAATCGCCGACATCCAGAACTGCGTCCGCTGCCATCGCAGCGCGCATGGTGAGGTGGGAGGTGAACGCGAAGGTCGCGAGCGGGAGGACTAAAGGCCCTCGACCAGCTTCCAGTCAGAAGGAGACAGACAGTGAGCTACTACGTTTCCGCCAGGTTGCAGGCGTCCTTCGAGGATGCCATCGAGCGTACGGAGGCTGGGCTGAAGACCGAAGGGTTTGGCGTAATCAGCCGGATCGACATCCAGCAGACCCTCAAATCGAAGATCGACGTCGACTTTCGCCCTTATACGATTCTCGGCGCCTGCAATCCGACATTGGCTTATGAGGCGTTGCAGCAGGAAGACAAGGTTGGGTTGATGCTGCCCTGCAATGTCATCGTGCAGCAGTCTGATGCTGGCGAGGTTGAAGTCGCAGCGATTGACCCGGTTGCGTCCATGCAGGCGATCCGCAATCCTGAACTGGTGAAGGCAGCCGAGGTGGTCCGGGAAAAGCTCGCGCGCGTGATCGAGCAGCTGCGGTAAGCTGGAACTTGGGCCAGTTATAATCAACCAAGGAGAATGACGAAGAGCGCTTTGGACAATCTGAAGACGGAACTTGCCCGTTGCGCGAGGAGGCCCAGGTGCAGGCCAATCTGGGCCGCATGGAGGCGCAGCAGGAATGGCAGGAGGACGAAGCCAAGTGGACAATTTCTTGGCCGAGGCCGGGCTTAATGAAACCGGGCAGGACATCAAGCCGGCGCTGACGGAAACTGCCGCAGGGAGCGATCGGGGCATCACGACATCAAGCGCCGCCAAACCGGTCGTTCCCGGGCTTTGATCGAGATCCTGAAAGCCGACCTTCATCCATGCCCCTGCAGCTGGGTCCAAATTCGTAGATGATTGCCAACTGACAACAACATGCTTTGCTGTTGGCAAAGCCCTATTTCACGATCATCAAATGATGTAGCGTGTGGCAGACGATCATCAACGGCGGCGCCTCGACCGCATTACCGGGCCAAACGGAGATAGCATTGCCTGTTTTTTATCACGAAGGGCGGTTTCCGCCGGCAACGCTCGACCTCAATACGCTTTTCCCCCTGGTGGGACCGGCCAACGCTGCCATCGCACGCTATGAAGGCGTCCTGGCGGGCATTCCCAATCCAGACGTTCTGCTCTCTCCCCTGACATCGCGCGAGGCTGTGCTATCCAGCAAGATCGAAGGGACGCAGGTCACACTGGGCGAAGTGCTCGAATTCGAAGCTCAAGGCCACCTGTTCGACGAAAGCACGCCCAAGAAAGCTGATGCACGCGAAGTGCTCAACTATCGCGCTGCCTTGCATGAGGCCACGAATCTCATGGCGCAGCTTCCGCTCTCCCAGCGGCTCATTAAGGCCACGCATCGCGTACTAATGGACGGTGTTCGGGGACGCCACAAAGACCCAGGCGAATACCGGCGTATCCCGAACTGGATCGGGCCGGACGGATGCGCCATCGAGCAGGCACGATTTGTCCCGCCCGGTGCTGACCGCATCGATGCGGCCATGACGGGTTGGGAAGCCTACATCCATGCCGATGCGCCCGATCGCCTGGTTCAACTGGCCATTGTCCATGCCGAATTCGAATCGATCCATCCCTTCCTCGATGGAAACGGGCGCATCGGACGGCTCATCATCCCGCTGTTCCTTTACGCCCACGGGCTGCTGTCTCGGCCCAACTTCTATCTCTCCGAATACCTCGAGGCGAACCGGGACGAATACTATGACCGCATGCTCGCCGTCTCCCGTGACGATGACTGGAGTGCTTGGGTCGCCTTCTTCTTGCGCGGAATCATCGCCCAGGCCGATGCCAACACGAAGAAGGCACAGGCGATCCTTGCGCTCCATCAGGACAAGCGAGACTGGGTCGTAGAGATCACCCATTCGCAATATGCGGTCCGTGCACTAGATTGGATTTTCCAGCGCCCGCTCTTCAAGACGCCAGACTTCGTCGCGTCCGCTCAAATTCCAGCCCCTACAGCCAGGAAGATAATCCGAGACCTTCGGGACCACGGCATGCTTCGCGAGCTCGTGCCGGCAGCGGGCCGGGCACCGGCCACCTTCGTTTTCTCTGAACTGCTCAACATCGCGGAAGGCCGGCGGGCCTTCTAATTGGGGCCTCGACGGACGCGCAACACCAGCTACCCGATCTTGACCAGATTGAGGGTCGTATGCGCGCTGCCGCCTGAAGACCTGCCGTTCAAGCCTTCGTCCAGACCACGTAATAGCTGTCATCCATTCATCAAGCTCTGACGCGACGCTGCCACAATTTACGGTGGACACGGCCACTGTGACGTTGTTCATGACGCTGCCTTACTCCTCGTCATCATAAGCAGCGCCTTGCGCGCGGGATTTT
>JARROF010000193.1:0-18428 GCA_037384205.1 Novosphingobium sp.
ACTCGTTTGGAATAAGATGATGATGCTGGAACAGAAGGTTGCGGCCTTCATCCGATGCCGGACTGAAAAACCAGTTCCCCTTGTCGTCTTTGATCTTGAACGCGGGATTATTGTCCAGCGGACGAAGCGGTACCCCTACCATTTAGCCCCCCAAATTCAGACTTCAATAACGGTCGCACGTCGAGTAAAACTATCATTAGCCTCCCAGCCTTTGATATTTTCCATATCCAGCCACGCCGAAAATTCGTCTGAAAAAAAGATTATCCCCAGTTTGTAGTCCGACCATTTCGCCTTCCCCGCAATCAATGACTTGCGCAATGCAAGCACTGGAGGGCCATTAGCAGTTTCTCCATAGCGGGAGTATTCCGGAAACCGCTCTTTATTTGGCCAAATCTCTTGAATGTTCTCCGAACGCTCTAGCACAAGAGCATCCAGAACATTCATGTTGCACCAAATCCAGTACTTCTCCCCAACCGTCGATCCGTCAGGCATTTCTACTTCCAGTGGCAGAAATTGATGCACCCCCGGCTCCATTTCCTCCACTTTCCGTCTGACCCGATCACTTACGTAGAGAGGACCAAGAAAATCGGGGAGGATATTGCCAGGCAGCTTCTTAATTCTTATTATCGGCGTCACTTCGGGGACTGGAAACGGAATACCTGCCCCAAAACCCCATGTTTTCCCTATCCCGCGCGGAAAGAGCGGATCGCTTCGGTCACGCTTGCGATTCTCCACCCACCTCTCACGCGCAATTGGCTCGTACCAATTGCGGAATTCCGTTTCCAAAAAACGATCAGATCAATGAGGTTACCGTTATGCACTTCACCCCTTTGATTGCATTACCCCTGGAATTCAGCCGGGGGCTTAACTGAAGTTAGGCAGTTTGGACGAATTAGTTGACACCGCGCGTGAGGGTTGATTCAAGGCTGCCTAATGGAGGCGTGCCAAGGATAGCAGCCTGAGCAAACGTAGGAAAATGCGTTGCAGACAAGCGGTATAATGGCGCGTCGTGCGGTGCTGTGCGCGTTCGTGGGCGGCGCGTTGGCGGCGCTGGCGGGTTGCGGACTGGGCGGCGGCGGTAGTTATCGCTTTCGCCTGACGGTCGAGGTCGAGACGCCGCAGGGGCTCAGGACCGGTTCGGGGGTCATGCGGGCGAGCGCGCATCGCACGCTGAAGCTGACGTCCGAGGAAAGCGCGCACAGCGGCGGGCTGAAAGGCGAGGCGGTGGTGGTGGACCTGCCGGGCGGTCCGCTGTTCGTGCTGCTCAAGCTGCCCGATGCGCGCGGCAGCCTCGATGCTAAAGTTACGGTCGCGCTCGATCCCGAAGCAGCACAGGGCGGCGACGCCTACATGGCCGCGGTGCGCCGCCTGGGCGGTTGGTTCGGCGGCCCGGCGAAGGCGGACCTGCCGCGCGCGGACTGGCCGATGATGGTGCGCTTCGCGAACATCGACGATCCCCGGACCGTCGAGCGCGTCGATCCCGCCGTGATCGGCGTGAAGCGCATCGTGTTGGCACCAGCGATCCCGACACCACCGGTATCGAGACGCGGCTCGGGTGGCTAACACGCGAAGGACAGACTTTAAGTCCAGGAGGTGGTGTTGATTTCTCGGGTAATCCGCCTTTCGCAAAGCAAGTCCGGCAGCGAGATTTCAAATCAGGGAATTGGAAATGAGCAACGATCCCAAGGCCCAAGCAAAGTCAGATTTGATTTATGCCATCCTTGCGCTGGATTCGTACAATCGCGGGTATTGTACTGGTATTGGCGGGCTTCCAGAGGAAGGGCAGATCGGCTCCTTCACCGTTGGTAGCAACACGGATCAGACGGGGTGGAAGGACGCCGGCTTCTACGCGATAGCCTACAAGAACCTCGACACGGGCGAGGTGGTGATTTCGTACCGGGGGACGGACGCCAAGCTCTTCGGCAACGACCAGATCGGCGGAAGCGATCCGGTGAACGCCTATGGCCTCGCGCTCGGCAACACGCAGGGCAGGGACTGTTTCGCGTCGGCGCGGCCGGGAGCCGGCTGCGGGTATGGGCATGAAAGGCGCGCGGCATGATGGCGCGTCGTGCGGTGCTGTGCGCGTTCGTGGGCGGCGCGTTGGCGGTGCTGTCGGGGTGCGGGCCGGGCGGTGGCAGCTACCGCTTTCGCCTGACTGTCGAGGTGGAGACGCCGCAGGGGCTCAGGACCGGTTCGGGCGTGATGCGGGCGAGCGCGCATCGCACGCTGAAGCTGACTTCTGAGGAAACTGCGCACAGCGGCGGGCTGAAGGGCGAGGCGGTGATGGTCGACCTGCCGGGCGGTCCGCTGTTCGTGCTGCTCAAGCTGCCCGATGCGCGCGGCAGCCTCGATGCCAAGGTGACGGTCGCGCTCGATCCCGAAGCAGCACAGGGCGGCGATGCCTACATGGCCGCGGTGCGCCGCCTGGGAAGCTGGTTCGGCGGCCCGGTGAAGGCGGACCTGCCGCGCGCGGACTGGCCGATGATGGTGCGCTTCGCGAACATCGACGATCCCCGGACCGTCGAGCGCGTCGATCCCGCCGTGATCGGCGTGAAGCGCATCGTGTTGGACCTGCCGCGCGAGGACTGGCCGATGATGGTGCGCTTCGCAAATCTTGCTGATCCCAAGAGCGTCGAGCGGGTCGATCCCGCGTCGATCGGCGTCAGGCGCATCGTGCTGGAGACCACCAGCGATCCCGTCACCACCGGAATCGAGAAGCGGTTGGGGTGGCTGCCAAGCCAACATGGTTCGTTTGTTAGGCGATTGTCTGTCCCAGACCCAACCAATCCACCACTTGCCGCAGTCTTGAACAAAGCTGATTTCTCTACGGAGATTAACCGTGCCCAATGATTCTCAAGCACAGGCCGATCTGATCTACGCGCTCCTTGGCGGCGTGGGCGAATTGGTTGACGCCGCGCGTGAGGGTTGATCCAAGGCTGCCTTTTGGAGGCGGGCTTGAGCCGAGGCGATCTGAGCGAAGCAGAATGGCGCGTTCCGAAGGACTTGCTGCCGATTGATGCTGGAAACCGGGGGCGTGGTCACCGTCCCGAGCAGAACCGTTCGGGACCGGTTCAAACTTGGGGGTCAAGCGGCATGGCCCAGCGCCAGACGAGTGGCATTGGCGGAGTTGAAGTGGTGAGCGCGAACGGTCACGACGGCATGTGCACCTTGCGCGGACCAGCGCATCTGCTGGCGCTTGTTCATCCGCTGGTTGACCAGAGAGTTGGCTAGGCCCTCGGTGGTTGCCGTGCCGACAGGCTTCCCATGGCGTTGACGCTTACCATAATTGGTCAGGTAAGCACTTTGCCCTGCGACATAGTCTTCAAGCTTGCCGATAGCGGCGCGCAGCTTCCTCGCCGATGGTACAGGCTGGGCACGAGGCCGGTCGCACTCGAAGTGGCGAAGCATGGTGATAACCTGTCGCATGGCCTTGCGCGCGCGCTCGATGCGGCCGTGCCAGAGCCGCCAATGGATGCTGTCCATCGCCTTCAATATCTTTGGACGCGTGCGGCGCTCGGCAATGGTCACGTTACGCAGGCCCTTGGCGGTGATCTTGGCAATTTGTACCCGGCGTGCCAAATGCGCCCAGTCCAGCAGTGGTGCGCTGAGACCGGCCAGCTTGAGATAGCCTCTGAGCATTTTGTCGCCGTCGGTAAAGCTGATGATCTGCGTCTCGCCGGTGTGGCTCAAGGCGTGAAGCGTGTGCTCGATGATCCGATGCGGCTTGTCGGTAACGGCAATCACGGCGCCGAGCTTGACCGTTTCGGCGCGATCGTTGCTACCCACACCGATCAGCACCTCATGATGCCGAGCCCCGTCCGCTGCCGCGCTTCTGACAAATGTCGTATCGATGCCAAGATTGATCGCCGCACAAGGCTGCGGGCTGGTCTGGCCCGTGCGCGTTGCCACGCTTTCGATCTGTGCGGCTTGGCGCAGCACATGGCGCCGCGCGGTGCTGCGCGCCTGCCCGGTAGCGCAGGGGAAAAGATCGCCAATCAGGCCCTCGGCCATCCGGAAGCTCATGAATGCACCCAAACGGCTGCGGAGCAGGTTGTATTCGGTGCTCGAACGTGCCGAGCTTTGAAAAAAGCAAGGCGGCGCGAGCCGCGATCCGCGTCGCACCAGCCTGGGGACGTGAATGACCAGTGTTCCGAACAAGGACTGTACCGAGCGCGAGCGATAGTCCTTGAGAAACAGCGTCGGATCGGCACGGCGAATTTCCGCAGCCCTGGCCTTCAGCGCCTGCTCCTGGATGGTAACCACTGCACTTTGCAGCGCGGACAACACGTACTGCGCGGTTGTCAGATGCATCCCCACACCGTCTACGCCCGAAGGCGCACCAATCATGCCAAGCTCAATTACGGGCATTCGCTCAAGCCGACCGCCGTCATCGACACGAACCATCTCAAGCTGCCAGGTCATACCGTGTCTCCTTCGATTGGATGCACACGGGTGTCTCTACCCGCGAACAGCCTTCGGAAAGACCCCCAAGTTTGAACCGGTCCCACATGTGGCGGAACCTCCAGCGTGGCGACGTGCCAGTTTGTTCACCCGATGCGCGGGAACAGCGGAACCGCTATTGCAACGCGGAAAATTCCACGTCGTGTCGGAATTCTATCATTCCCTTTTGCGTTCATCCCTCTGATTCTCTTTCATATAACCGTATGGTAGCATACTATATCGTGATGGGAATATCGGCGGTGTGCAGCCCGTGAGGTGCGGCTGCACTACCTGAGCATTCCATTCAAGCCTTTGCAATCCTGCGGGATGCTGAGCGCTCGGTTGTCCGACCTCGACGGTGTTTTGTTGTCCCGGCCCGACCTGAGCCACTGCATTACGGTCTGCAAGATATTTTCGTTTCCGCTAGACATACGACGTACGCAACAATATTGTATGCATGTGAACTATGTAAACATAGTCCAGTAGCAGGCCGGTCAACGGCCCGATGTTTAGGGAGTGGAAATGTCTTTCAGAATTTATCTTATGCTTTCGGCTATTGTCGCGGCCTTCCCGACAGGGTCGGCCATGGCGCAGTCGCCGACACCGGATCAGGATACGCCGGCAACTGGTGGGCCGCAGCTCGAAGAAATCATAGTTACCGCCCAGCGCACCAAACAGCGGCTTCAGGATGTTCCGATCGCGGTCAGCGCCGTGACTGCAGCCGGCCTGGAAAGTCGGGGCATCACCAATGCCTACTCGTTGGGCAATGCGGTGCCCGGCCTTCAGGTCACGCAAACCGGCACGACCACCACGCCTTATCTGCGTGGCATCGGGTCGAACGCGGCCAACCCGAATAACGAGGCGTCGGTCGCAACCTATATCGACGGTTTCTATATAGCGGCGCCCTATGCCAATGCCCTGTCCTTCAACAATATCGATCGGATCGAAGTGCTGAAAGGGCCGCAAGGCACGCTGTTTGGCCGCAATGCGACCGGCGGTGTCATCCAGATCATCACGCGCACGCCCCAGCATGATCCGGCCATGAATTTCAGTATTGGCTATGCCAATTATGACACGGTTACCGCAGGCGCCTATGTAACCGGCGGCATCACCAATACGATCGCGGCAGACTTGGCTGTCCAGTACAAGAATCAGGGCAACGGATATGGGCATGATTTGACGCGTGGCGGCGACACCTATTTGGGGTGGGAAGGCAGCGTTCGTTCGAAGGTTCTCTGGGAACCGACCGCCGGAACCAGCGTTACGATCGCGGGCAATTATGCGCGGTTGAGCAATGATTTCATCAATTACGTATTCACACCCGGCGTGATCGGCCCCGATGGTGTGACGACCTATGCGGGGCGTTACAATACGTCGACGGACGTGGCTGCAAGAGCGAAGAGCAAGGTTTATGGCGGATCGCTGACGGTGAAACAGGATGTGGGCTTCGCCACCCTTGTCAGCCTGACCAGCCATCAGACGGCCAAGGGGCTCAATCGTTTCGACCGCGACTCCACGCCGTTGCCGTTGCTGGAGTTCAATTCGCCGCAGAGCGTCAAGACGTTCACGCAGACAATGAGGCTGGCTATGTTCCTGCGCGGCTGATCGGGCTGGCCTTTGGCGCTCCGACGGCGGAAACCGACATCAGCGGGGTGCAGAAGACCAAGTCCTTCTCCATTTATGGCCAGGCGACCTATGAAATCGTTCCGCGCGTAAATCTGACGGGCGGCCTGCGCTACACGCATGAGAAGACCGACGTTGATTGGGGCGTGGGCACCGGAACTACCGCTGCCCCGATTGTGGTCGCGCCCGTGGGGTCAGCCAGGTCGAAATTCAACAAGCCGACCTGGCGGACAGCGATCGACTATGAGTTTGTCGACAATATCCATGCCTATGTATCGTATAACCGGGGTATCAAGAGCGGCGGGTTCGACCTGCTCAATCCCGGCGGCGCGCCATATAGGCCCGAGATACTGGACGCCTATGAGATCGGTCTGAAGTCGGAACTTTTCGAACGGCGCTTACGCCTGAACATCTCCACCTTCTTGTACAAGTATAAGGACATTCAGGTAGCTGCCAACCCGAATGGCGTCATCGTCACGACCAACGGCCCCAAGGCGACAATCAAGGGCGTCGACGCCGACTTCGAACTTGCGGTAACGACGGGCCTGCGGCTGAGCGGTGGTGTCGGCTATACTCATGGCAAGTTCGACAAGTTTCCGGATGCCGTGGTTTACAACGCAGCGGGCGCCCAGGTCTTCGACCCAGACGGATCGCCGCTGGACGTGACGGGCAACCAGACGTCGCGTACGCCCAAGTTCACGGCGAATCTTGGCGCGTCCTACACGGTCGATACGCCGGTCGGCAAATTGGGTCTTTCGGGCAGCTATTATCATAACTCGGGTTTTTACTGGGACGTCGACAACCGTTTCCGTGCACCGAGCTATGACCTGCTGGGTGCGGGTGTAAGCTGGACCGATCTGTCGGGAGCCGTCACTGTCCGCGTCTGGGGCGAGAATCTGACCAACGAGGCCTACCTTACGCAGGGCGTGTCGGGCGGCAACATTGGGGACACGGCCGTCTATGGCGCGCCCCGTACTTATGGCGTGACGCTTTCCGGGCGCTTTTGATCGCAGGGCGGCCCTGGCGTTGTGTCGGGGCCGCCTTTTCTTCAAATAAATTTAGCGAAAGAGGCCATGATGTCGGATCGTGGAAGCTGGATTCTCGAGAGCACACATTCTGGTTTCGGCACCTACGATGGCAGCGACGAGAAGCGGCATGTGGCCGACAACGCGCTGATAACCAGCGCTGCGGCGACGGAAACCCAGTATTTTGGATTCAATTCGCCCGAGTACGATATTCACGGCTTTACGATCCTGTGGGCTCATCCCGCCATCGGCGCTGCGTCTGGCGGGATCATCGCCTGGCAAGGGCACAAAACCAGCCAGCTCGCATGCGAGATATATGACTATCGCGGTTTCATGGGTGAAGATATCTTCGTCAATGACCTGCACCATGTCGTTATGGACAGCGGCGTCGAACATATAATCGACGAACCGCTCCAGCGTATGCGGACTCGCTATCGCGACGATGCGCGCGGCAACGCGCTCGATCTCACTTATCGCGCGGCTTCGCCACCGGCGATGCGCGTCGGGAACCACCATTTTGAGCAGGGGCTGAAGATCGAGGGGGAAATTACCCTGCGTGGCAAGACCTATCCGATCGACAGCTATACGGTGCGCGACCGGTCCTGGGGGGAGGCGCGGTCTGAAGAGCCGATGCCGCTGCCCCCGCTGGCCTGGATTTCCGGTATCTTCGGCGATGATTTCAGCTTCGGCTGCATGTCCTTTGAGGATTCTAGCCGACCCGTGGACTGGGCAGAGGATTTCGAGATGCCGCCAGAGTCCGCGCTGAAGGGCGGATGGATATGGTATGAGGGACGGATGCGCAGCATCGTGCGCGCGTCGCGGCTGACGCGGCGTGACCCCGTGACGCGCCAGCCGATGGCACATGATATGACTCTGTGGGATGACAGCGGCGAAGTATTCGAGCTGGAAGGCGACATCCATGCGACCGCGCCCTTCACATACTGGTTCAATATCGACGCGATGCTTGGTCTGATCCGGTGGAAATGCCGAGGCCGAACAGGCTGCGGTGACAGCCAGGAAGCGCAATGGACCGATTATGTGCGATCGTTCATCGCCCGGAATCCGACGTAGATTTCCGGCAGGCGACCATGCGCTCCGGCAATGGGCGATGAGTTTAATCGTGGCGGGACAATGAGTGCACTTCGAAACGGGTATTGGCGGTCGTTCCTTTCTGGGCTCACGCCTGTCCGGCCGACACGAGACGTCCCTATCCTGACCACCAGATGATCACTTAATATGCGTCACTTATGTCCGCTCATATCCGTCATGTTTTTGATACCTATTCTGGCCCTGCAAGTCGTGCAGGCCTTTCAAATCGCTACTAGATTGCTTGAACAAAGTAGCCAGGTTTACTCTGACCAAATGATCGTTTTTCCGGCTTTGCGCCGGCTTGTTCCGTAGATGGAGAGATGCACGAATGACCGAGGCAGCAGAGGCGCGCGGCCGCAAGGACAAAAACTCGACGGCAAGCGGAGCGGAGGCATCTTTCGGTGCCGAAACGGCGGACGGCAACCTGTTGATGAACCGGCAGCAGCCGGACATCCTGCGCGCCTTGTCGGCCATTCGGCGAGACATTGGCGCGATCTTGCTGCCGGAACTGACGTCGGACCGCGGTCGTACTGTGGCGGCATCGATGGATAGCGCTTTACGGCATCTGATCGTACGGATCGGGCAGGGTGATTATTTCCTTGCACGTCAGGTCGCTGGTGCCCGCGATCTTTTGAATGAAGCGGAAGGCGGGCCGCTCGACTGGGCAGCGCATCTTGCGCATGGTGCCGGGTTGGAAGCGCAAGCCGACGCATCGGACGGGCAGGACCGCGAAAAACCGTTTGCCCAACTGGAAGCAGCGATGATCAAGGATTATGATCGCGCGGAACAGGCATTGCCGATCCTGGGCAGTGAATTCGAGCAGGATCAAAATCGCTTCGATCCCGCGCTGATGACAGACTATCTCCACGCAAAGGGCATGATTGCGGAGACATCCAGCGTCGACCGGATAGTCCCGGTTGCAGGCGGCTTTTCCAAGGAAACCCTTTTCATCGAGCCGGAAGGTGATGCTGGCGGCGCGCTGGTGATGCGCCGGGACAATCCCTACGGGCCGATCGATTCGACCGTGGTGGAGGAATATCCGTTGCTCCGCTGCCTGTACGACAATGGCCTGCCGGTGGCGGAACCGGTACTGGTAGAGCCGGACGAGGAGATTTTCGGTCAACCTTTCATGCTCAGCCGCAAGGTCGTGGGGCGGTCCATCCCGCACACGACTGGCCTGCTGGAGGGGAATGAACATGCACAGGCCGGCCACGGCCTCGCGCGCGTGCTGGGCCAACTGCATGCACTGGATGTCAAGGCGGTTGGCTTGCCGGACTTTTTACGGCCTGACATTGGCGAAAGGTCGGCGCATATCCTGGCCCAGATCGACTATTGGGAGGATTGCTGGCGTCGCTATCGCAGCGATTATTCGCCGATCCTGACGCGCGGTTTCCGCTGGCTGCGCGCCAATGTGCCCGACAGCCCGCTACCGCCCTGTCTCGTCCATGGCGATGCGGGGCCGCATAATCTCATGATGCAGGATGGCGTCGTAACCGCGATGCTGGACTGGGAGTTCGCGACGCTAGGCGATCCGATGGCGGACCTGGTCTATAGCCGCCTGTTTATCGACCGGATCATGCCGTGGGAGGATTTTATCCGGACCTATCGCGACAATGGCGGGCCGGAACCTGATGCGGCGCAGGAAGCGTTTTTCAAATATGATCGCATGTTCCGGCTTCAGCTGGAAGATCTGATCTGACGTGGAAGAAGGGCGGGCAAGGCTCAGCCCTTCTTCAGTCTCTCAAATTGGTAACGATCAGCCATCTGCCCGCAGCGCGGTGAGCATGACCTAGTCCGCCGCGATGCGCTGTCGTCTAATACCAAGGCGCATTGATCAGAACCCATGGGCCCATTGGCGCATGCCGATGGACATGACGCGCCACGGCTGATCGACGAGCTTGTTCCAGGCGAAACAGCAGTGGTCGACGATGTCGTCGTATGAGGAGAAGATGCGGTTCGACAGCCAGTTGTCGCGCATGAACTGCCAGACGTTCTCGACAGGGTTGAGCTCCGGGCATCTCGGCGGCAGCGGCATCAGGGGGATGTTGGGCGGCACGACCAGTTCGGCCGATCCGTGCCATCCGGCCTGATCGAGCAGGAGAACCGCATGCGTGCCCGGCGCGACGTGGAAAGCGATTTCCTCGAGATGCATGCTCATCGCCTCACTGTTGCAACGGGGCATGCCGATACCGGCGGCCTTGCCTTCGGCGGGACAGATCGCACAGCCGCCAGCGCACTACCCCATGCGCTGCAGGAATTGGTCCCGCCTCGACGATCTCGGCAAGCCGGGCGCGCTGCTCGTCGTTCAGGATCGAAGCCCCGCCCCGGAACCTTGCGCGTTGCCAGACCGTCGGGACCTCGCTCGTTGAAGCGCAGAACCCAGTCGCGCACGATCTGCAGTGTCACGCCGGCAATCTTCGCCGCTTCGCTGCGGCTGACGCCGTCCAGGATCAGCGCAACCGCCAACAGGCGTCGGACCTGATCGGCATCGCCACTTCGTCGCGCAAACTGGCTAAATCCGCCGATGTGTAGTCAGATCGAACCCCAATCGCTGCCGCCATCGCAAGCCTCCATGTGCCTGCCACGGTGATTCAGAAAATTACCAGTCTGGGAATCCCCGGCATGAGTCAGCCTCAGCGCGCCTCGGTATAACGTGAAAACCGACGGGGCGCCATTCGACCGCGGCCTGCCGGTCTTCTTCGCCCAGCGTATCGGCTTTGCGTAAATGGTCGACCCCGTGGTTGTTTCAGACTGCGGCCTTTTGACTATGCGTCATCGTGCCTGCGGCTGCTGTTCTGGTGCACGGGCCGACTTCAACGGAAATAGCGCCGTGCATAGTCGGGCCAACAATATTCCTGGCAGTCACCCTGCGCCTTCTGTCCGTCCAGTTCCCATTCCATCAGCGGCAGCCAGACATGAATATTGGGCCAGTTCGACATCCAGCTTGCGGCCACGGTCTTGCCATGCAGTTCATGCTTGCCGCCGCCGGCATCGGTGAATTCGGCATGGACTTCGCTTGGTGCCATATGATTGGCCGGGTCGCGCTGGCTCTGCTTTGACATGCTGACCACTTTCATCAACTCGCCATCCTTGTAATACCACCCGTCGTAGAGCGCTTTTTCCGGCGTAATCGGATAAACGCCTTCCCACTCGACGCCCTTGCTCGGGTCGTCATGACCGACCAAGTTGAAAGCGGCAGAGGCGTCGAGAGTGATGCCGCTGATCCAGCCGGTAATCGGCGCCAGCATCGTATCCTCGACCCGCTGTTCGTGCCAGGACCGGTCGCGCATCGACAGGGAGTCGACAGCAATGGTCTCGCCATTCAGCTTGATCTCGCCCTGATAGCGCATGAACTGATTGAAATGCTTTTCATTCGCTCGCATCACCGGCGGCATCGCGGCGGTTGCGGTAATTTCTGCCGAGACGTCGTGATTTGGCGGATTATAGCTGAACTCTACCTTCTTAAGCGGCTCTATGACCTTCACGCGCAGACCGATCTGCGGCACAGTGACGACGTCGCCCTCAAACTGCGGGAAGGGCAGGGCAGCCTGATAGTTGAAATGGTCCATCTGGAATGGGGTCGCGGCAAAGCCTCTGAACATCCAGGCACCCGCGGCACAGATTCCCAGGTTGGGGCGCATGTAGATATAGAAATGCGCGACCATGTTGGAGTTCGGGATGAGAACCTCGAACCAGATAGTTTCGGTCACCGAATAGTGGGGGTCTTCGGGCTTTCCGTGAAAGGCGTCCGCGGTCTCGTCAATCTCGCCGAAACCAACGACTGACGATTTTAGATAGTCCAGATCTTTGTTTGACATTGTAGTACTCCCATAGAGAAACAGCGTTCAGACCGGACTGTTGCTGCGGCCGATATGGCGGATCAGATTTTCTGCAGCGCGGCGCCCCCAGTAGATGGCGGAATTCTGCCCCGTGCAGGTGAAATAGTCGCCGGCAGGCTGGATCGGGCTGCCCAGGTCCAGCCGTTGCTGCATGTCGTGGATAGCGGAATAGATGCCAGGGGCGGGGTGCGGGATTGCCCGGTCCCACCGGGTCACGGCCTCCATGTCGAGATGGCCGGCCAGTTCGGGGTAGAGTTTTTCCGCAAAGGCGCGTGCGACGGAGATGAACTGCGCATCGTCGCCTGGCTGAAGATCATCGATGCCCGATTCCTCGAAATAGAGCGTGATCAGCGAATGGCCCTTCGGCGCGGCATCCTCGATCTTGTTATGCTCCAGCCAGACAAGGCCAATCTGGGGATGCTCTACCGTGGGCACGATGACGCCGACGCAGTCCGTTGCGGTCGGCCGGGCATAGCCCAGATGAACCAGAACCGCACGATTATAGCCAAACTGTGCGGCCAGATCGCCCATCGCCGGCTCCAGGTCTGGTGCGATTTGCGTGGTCAGGTTCAGCGTCGTCGCAACGACGCAGGCGTCGGCAGTCAGTGCCGCGTCGGCATCCTTGTCGTTGCGATAGTGCACTTCCACTCCGCCCGGCACCCGTTCCACCCGCGTCGCTGGACTGTTCAGCCGGACATCAAGCGTGGAGGCGATTTTGTCGGGCAAGGATTGTACGCCGCCTTTGATCGCCAAAAATTTTTGTCCTGCCAGATTCTGAATCGTGGAAAACCACTCGACCACCGATACCTTGTCGCCGCGGTTGATGACGTAGGTGCGCAGCATGGGATCAATCAGGACATTGTAGATTTCCCGGTTGAGCCGCCGGTCGGCATATTCCTTCGCGGATTCGGTATCGATTGCGTGCGACCCGCTGACATCCAGCACGTCCATCGCCGGATCGAGCGCAAGATAGTCACGGATAGTGCGGACCATTCGCAGCTTGCTCTTCAGCGTCAGTGCGCCGGAAAAAATTGCCGTCCACGGTTTCGCCCCGTCGATGACATAGACGCGACCGTCTCGCATTACCCCCACCTTGTTGCTGCCCGGGACCAGCTGGTCGGTGACGCCAACATCCTCGGCGAGCGCGAGATACTCCTTGTAGCCGGTGGACATCTGCGTTGCCCCGGCCTCAAGCTGATAGTGCCCTTTACGGAAGCTTGATGCCCGTCCACCAACCTTGCCGGCGGCTTCCAGGACGATGACTTGCCAACCAGCTTTTTTCAGATGGTGCGCAGCGGACAGGCCCGCATGTCCTGCTCCGATAACGACGGCCTTCATCTCATTCTCCCTATCGTGTCGGGACTGTCGCCCTGCAGTGCGTAAAGCATACATTAATCGTATGCTAGCATATCGTATAGTTACTTATTGAAACTGTCACGGAGAGGTCGCCGCAACACTTATTTTGTCGGAAGAAGATGTCGGTCTGTCGCAGACTTTCCAGAAAAAAGCTTTTCCCTAAATAGTTAGCACGCATATAGTATGCTAGGATTAAATATGGCCAGGGGGGGCGTTGCCTGAATGACAGCGCGTGGCCAGCGTCTGGCTGAATACGGATGGAGGTAAGAGGTGTACTGCTGCATCCCGAGATGAACGCCGCCGTCAGCAGCTATGCGCTCACGGAGACCCAGTATTTTGGTTTCAGCATTCCCGAACATGACATCCACGGCCTGACCTATCTCTGGTGTCATCCCAATCTGGGTGTGGTGACCGGCGGCGCGGCGGTGTGGCAGGGAGTGAAGGGCGTACAGACCAGCGCCGAGCTTTACGATATGCGTGCGTTCATGAATAACGCGGCGATTAAGGACGGAATTGACGACTATCGACTGGACAACAGCTATTCGGTCAAGGTGGTTGAACCGTTCAAGACGATCCGAACAAGCTATAACGATCCCGATCGCCAGAATGCCTTCGATATCACCTATACGGCACTCGCACCGCCATCGATGTTGCCCAACCGCAAGCATTTCGAGCAGATCATGCGGACCAAAGGGCAGCTCACCTTGCGCGGCAAGTCTTACGAGATCGACGGCTTCAACATCCGGGACCGGAGCTGGGCCGAAGCGCGGCAGGAATTGCCGATGCCGTCGCCGCCGGTCGCCTGGCTAACCGGGACCTTCGGGGAGGATCTGGCGTTCAATTGCGTTTGTCATGAAGATCCGGAGCGCGACGTCATCTGGCGTGACATTTATCCCGAAGCGACCTCGGAAGGCGCGCTCAAGGGCGGGTGGCTCTATCGGAACGGCGCATGGCTGCGCTTCTTCAGGGTCAGCACGCTGATTGAGCGTGACCCGGTGTTTCTCCACCCCCGCCGACTGGAAGTGGAACTCGAGGACGAGACCGGGGAAGTCCATGTCATCACGGGTCATGTGCAGGCGTCGCTGTCTTTCAGCCTTTGGCCCAATGCTGTGGTTCCGGTCTGCCTGACGCGATGGGAATATCGCGGGCGCACCGGTTATGGCGATACGCAGGACGCGCAATGGACCGACTTCACCCATGGCGTCTACCGGAGCAGGTAGCATTGAATCGCAGGCAAGGAGGGGGGAAACGCATTCCACCCCCGGTTGATCAATGATCGTTTTCCAGTCTGGCCGCAGTCAGCCTCCATCCATCTGTATGTCGAGAACGGGCTGCACGCGAAGCGCCGGTGGCACGCGATCGATTCCGATCTGCGCATCTATCGCCTGATGCTGCCAATATATTTTGCGCTCGTTCCAGTTCAGCAGGGCGCCAGTGAAGAAGCCGCCGTCGAGCGATTTCTGCATCGATTCCAGATTCTCCAGATCCTCGGCAACCAACTGGTCGAAGAAGCCAAAATAGGCGTCATAGAAGGAGGGGCGATCGCCATCCCCCCAATCAGGACCCATGAAATAAATCTCGATCTCACAACCGTCGCGGCCGTCCGGCCACATCAGCAGGACAGGGAAGCCGACCGGGTCGAGCGGGCTGACAAAATTGGGATAAAGATTATAGGTGATCGCATATTCGCGGAACGTTTCATGCATCTCGGCAATGTCGGGCTTCGCCTCTTGCCCCATATCCTGCGCCAGATCCTGGCGCCGCAGCGACGCTAGCCAGGCATGGCCGTTTTCATAGAGGCGGATGGCTGAATTTTTCGCGTCGTTCATGATCGCGGCGGTCTGCGGATGGATGGTGTTTAGATGGTAGGATTCGAGGAATGCGTCGAGCGTCACTTTCCAGTTGGCCTTTGCGTGATAGCTGCGCCGCTCGATAATGCGCAGCCCTTGCATCGCCGCGGTTCGCAACTGGATGCCGGTTTCTCCTAAAAACTTTTCCAGCGGCACCGCATCCATGTCCTGATTCAGGAAGATCCAGCCTTCGAAGGTCTCACACCGTGCCGGCAGAAGGCTGCGCGCACTGCGGTCGAGGTCGCCAAAGCCTTTCTCCTCCGGTACGCCGATTAGCCGCCCTTCCAGATTGTATGCCCAACTGTGGAACTGGCAGCGCAGCAACCCGGTATGGCCGCATTCTTCGCGCACGATCGACGCGCCGCGATGTCGGCAGGCATTATGGAATGCACGAATTTGCCCGTCCTTGCCTCGGATGACCAGAATGGACGCGCCAGCCTTGCGAAACATGAAATAATCGCCCGGCTCCGGGATCATCGACTCGCGGCCTGCGCAAAGCCAGGTTCGGCGCCACAGCCGCTCTTGTTCCAGCGCTTCCATCTCTGCGCTAATATACCGCTCGCCAGGGATTTCGGGCAAAGCGGCGATGCCTTCGCCCGTCTCCATCTGGCTTACCTCATGGCGGATTGCCTCCCCAATCACCTCAGCATCGATATCGTCGAGCGGGTTCCGCTTTAGTATCGGGTCAGCAATCGTCGGATGGTTCATGATGAGATCCTCTTACCTGTTGGTCAGCCCGACGGCGGACCATTCAGCATGTGCCTATTTTTTAATGATTTTTTACGTTACGCGCAAAACGGCGTCAACTGGCACGCAGGTGTCCATGACTGTGGTCCAGCAGAAGCGGTGTCCTTGCGCTCCGGGCTTTGCCGAGGCCGATATTGCCGCGCTGTAATTGTTGCGTGCCGGGGCAACTTGCGCAGCACAGAGCCTGACTTTATCGATGATCGCCTGGCGGTCATGGCAGGCTGTTATGCCGGCTTTGGCGGGTCAGCAGCCGGTCCGCCGCGCCCTGGCCGCCCCGAATAGCCGCTTCCATCGATCCGGCCCCGAAAACATCGCCGCCCAGCTGGATCGGGCTGTCTACATCGATCGCCGCTATCATATCGCGGATGTTGCGATAATAGCCTGGCGTTGCGAGCGAGCCGGCCCGGTTCCATCGGCTGACCGATCCGAACAGGAACGAGGATTGCAGCTCGGGCATCAGTCCGGTGGTCAGCGCGAGACCGCGCTGGATGATCTCATCGTCCGACAAGTCGATATAGCGGGGGATCTCACTGTGATCGATGTAAAAGGTGATCAGGCTCTTGCCCGGCGGTGCCCGGTCGGGTGCCTTGTTATGCTGAAGAAAGAACCCCAATTCGTCTTTCCGTTCCGTTGTCGAGAGCGGCACGGCATAGGCCTTGCTTTTTGTTGGCCGGTCGAACGCCATCGTCACTGTATAGAGCGACAGCGGTTCGACCCGCCTGATCAAGGGGCCGAGCGTACCGTCAATCTCCGGTGAGAT
The DNA here is from genome assembly GCA_037384205.1 of Novosphingobium sp. Classification (GTDB taxonomy): domain Bacteria; phylum Pseudomonadota; class Alphaproteobacteria; order Sphingomonadales; family Sphingomonadaceae; genus Novosphingobium. Next base: position 16,730 of record JARROF010000193.1, read on the forward strand.
GCGCATCGCCGCATCGGACTGGGTAGCGACGACCGCGGCATCGGCTTCAATCTCACGCACGCCGCCATCGATGAGAATCCGCGCGCTAACGCCTTGCGCAGTCCTTTCGATCCGCTCGCAAGTCGCGCTGAAGCTGATGTTGAGCGATTCGGCCAGCGCATGGGGCAGGGTGTCCAGTCCGCCAGCGACATTGATCATCGGCGATGCCCAGGACGACAGGACGGACGGCGCCATCAGCGTCGTGACCAGATGCGCATGGGTGCCGGTTAAAAGACGGACCAGCGGGTTGATCAGATAATCCGCTGCTTCCTGTCCGAAATGGCGCACGGCATAGTCATGGGCATTGTCTGCTGGATCATCGTCGTCGGCCCGGTCGACCAGAGAGAAAGCATCGGTTCGGGCAACTTCCTTGCGGATCGACCAGGCTCCGCGCGCCAGCTTCAGCTTCGCCGCGAACGAAAGCGCCGGCGTCAGGGCCGCTTTGTGTAGCTTGGCCGTGTCGATGTCGATCAGCCTGCCGGACCGCACCACCCCCACCGTCGGACTCGACGAGACGATCGCGTCGGTCAGCTTCATCTTGTCACACAGAGCAAGATATTCGGTGTAGGCGGTAGTGAGCGCATCCGGGCCGGTGTCGATGACGAAGCCATCGCGCCGCTCGGTTCGTGCCCGACCCCCGGGGATCCGGGCGCTTTCGAACAGGTACACGTCCCATCCCTTGTCGCGCAGACGATGGGCTGCGCTGAGACCCGACAAGCCGGCGCCGACGATAATGACTCTTGGCACATCCCCTCCAAAGTATATTGATCGCTTATTTATGATAAGCTAGCAATCAAAATAAGATATCCAAACAGGAGAGTTGCATGACGGGCCAGAATTTTCGCGTCGGCGTCATCGGGCCGGGCGGTCTTGGCGGTGCGAGCGTCAGGGAGATCGGTCGGCTGGAGGGAATAGAGCTGGCGGCGCTGCTTGCATTCTCCCCCGACAAGAATGGCCGGGATGCTGGCGAACTTGTCGGTGCCGCGCCGCTGGGCGTGACGGCGACTACGAGCCTGGACGAATTCATGCAAACGGACGCGACCACGGTGATTTATACCGGGCGCGATTATGGTGATTTCGCGGCTGACGACACGATTATCCGCCTGCTGGAAGCGGGCAAGAATGTCATCACTCCGTTGCCTTATGCCTTTCCCAAGGCGCGCGGCGGCGATGCGGCAGACCGACTGGAGGCCGCAGCAAAGAAGGGTGGGGCAACGCTGTTGGGCACCGGTATCACACCCGGCTTCTTCAACGAACGGCTCGCCATGCTGATGACCGGGCTCAGCAATGACGTGACCCACATCGGCATGCAGGAATTTTTCAACGCCGCCGATCTGGGCGAAAGCCTGGAACTGTTGCAGCTCTTCGGCTTCGGCGGATCGCTGGAGGCCGCGAACGAGAATATGGCGGTTGCCATGCTCGCCGAAAATTACCTGATCCAGCCAATCCATTTCGCGGCGGAGAAGATGGGCTTCACCATCGACCGGATCGAACGCCGCAGCCAGCACAAGGTCACCGATCAGGAAATCGTGACCCCGGCGATGACGATCCCGGCAGGCACCGTCGGCCTCGTCTCCTTCGCCTGGACCGGCTATGTCGATGGCCAGCCGTTCTATACCACCGAAGTGTTTTGGTATGTGGGAGAAACGATGCGTCCGGC
>JARROF010000194.1:0-7438 GCA_037384205.1 Novosphingobium sp.
CGCCAACTTCCTGCGATCGCTTGAGGGGCTTCCGCCGACAAACGCCTTTGCGGGCAATCGCTGCGCGACGCTCGACGATACATTGGTCAACGGCATCGCATCCTATTTGCCGACTGAATATCAGGGCGCAGTCAAGGAAAACAATGTGTCCTGGCGTGCGGGGATAAACTACAAGCCGACTGCCGATACACTGCTCTACGCGCTGGTCAGCCGGGGGTATAAGTCTGGAGGCTATCCGTTCCAGAACACGGTTGTCCTAAGCCAGATCAAACATGTCAGGCAGGAACAACTGACGGACTTCGAAGGAGGGTTCAAGGCGGATTTGGCAGACGGCACCCTCAGCGTCGAAGGGTCGGGCTTCTATTACAAATATAATGACAAGCAGTTCTTCTCCTACATCGTCGTGCCGTTTATCGGTGCGGCACCGACGTCTCTCAATATTCCAAGATCGACGGTTAAGGGTGCCGACTTCGCCGTCACGGCGCGTCCGGTACCCGGTCTGGTCCTGCGAGGCGGCGTGACTTACATCAAGACACGTATCGGGACGTATAGCGGTATCGACATCAACGGAGCTCCGGTGAACTTCACCGGGAAACGCTTCAATTTCGCGCCGCCTCTCTCGGGTACCGCCGACATCAGCTACGAATTTCCGATTTCGCCGGACCTCCAGATGAATGTCGGCGCCAATGCCTTATTCAACAGCCACACATTCTCCGACCTCGCCAACTCGGCTAACTCGCGCATAAATGGTTATGCGATATTCGATGCACGTGTGGGCGTAAGCTCGGACAAGGGCTGGACTGCTTCCCTGTTCGTACGCAACCTGACCGATAAATACTATTGGACGAACGTCGCGCTCGGTTCGGACACGATTAATCGCTTCACGGGGCGCCCCAGAACAGTCGGTGCTTCCTTCGACTATCGTTTCTGACATCATGCACAGCATGTGCGGTTTCGACTGCGCATGCTGGACGCCGGATGCTCGTTGCTCAGCACATTTGAAGAATTGGAAGGAATTGAAAATTGATCACGATCTATCATCTGGGCCTATCGCAGTCAGATCGCGTGGTCTGGCTTATGGAGGAACTTGGGCTTCCGTATAAAATGGAAGTCTTTGTCCGTCACGAATCCGGCTATGCCCCCCAGGAATTGTTCGACATTCATCCGCTGGGCCGGGCGCCGGTCATCCGTGACGGTGATAAGGTACTCGCGGAATCCAGCGCCATCGTGGAATATATTTGTACACGACTGGCGAAGGGGCAGCTGTGGGTTTCGCCCGACGCCGATAATTACGCCGATTTCCTCTTCTGGTACCACTTCGGCCCATCGTCGCTCAGCAACATGGCGTCGTTCAAGATGATCGCCCATCGCCATAATTACGAGAATCTGGATCACATCGTGCGGCACTGGCTGCGTCAGATGGATCTCTCGTTCGAAATCATGGACAAGCGCCTCGGCGAAGTGCCGTTTCTCGCTGGCGAGGAGTTTACCGCTGCAGAGATCATGATCATGTATCCGATCACGACATGGGCCCGGTATAATGGAACCGATCTCTCGGGCCATAAGAACATCTCCGACTATATCCGCCGGGTAGAAGCGCGCCCCGCCTATCAAAGGGCGATGGATATCGCTGGACCGGATCGGGGAGCGGGAATTCCGCCAGTCTATACGATGGACGATCCCGACGGGGCTTCATGATCCATGACAGCGCCTTCTGGTCGGGAGGCAAAAGATAAATTTCATACTCACGGAGCATGCCATGTCCGACGGATCCTACATCACGAACCAATGGGGGCTTGAGCTCGCAACCCCCGGACCCGAGGATGATGAACTCCATAGCGAATTATGCCGCTCGATCGGTGCGCATAATTGTGTTGAGACCCAGTTCTTCGGGTTCAGTATCCCTGAAGAGAACATCCACTCGATCAATTACTTCCGCCATCATCCCAACATGGGGCACATGCTGGGAGGAGCCCTGGTCTTTCAGGGCATGAAGGAGCATTTTTGCGCGGCCGAGCTTGCCGATTATCGCATCTTCAACACCGATGAGCCGCTCAGGAACGGGCTCAGGCATATGAAGATGATCAACAGCTATGAAACCGAGGTCATCGAGCCCCTGAAGCGTTTCCGGGCCGCTTATAGCGATCCGCAGCGCCAGAATTCTTTCGATCTGCACTACACGGCTGTGGCACCGCCGATCGGCATGAAGCGAACCGGTCATCTGGAGCAGACGATGCGGGTTCAGGGCGAATTGTTCCTCCGCGGCAAGCGGTTCGATGTCGACAGCCTGACGATCCGCAACAGGACATGGGGTGAAGTGCGCGACGAAAATCACGCGGCGATCCCCGCTACCAGCTGGATGGCCTGCACCGTCGACGAGAATTTCAGCTTTCTCGTCAACGCGATGGATCATCCCGATCTCGATCCGGTTTGGAAGAACGATTTCGATATCGATGGAGACAAGACGCTGCTGGGCGGCTGGATGTATCGTGACGGTGAGGTTGTGGGCCTGAAGTCGATCCGGAAGATCACAAGATACGACCACAGGAGCTGGGTGCCGACCGGCTGCGAGTTCGATCTCATCGACATGAAAGGCCGCAGTTATGCCGTGAAGATGAAGATCGTGGCAGCCGTCCCCTATAACTTCTATCTCAATCTCAACGCTTATATGTGCCTTGCGGAAATGGAAGTGAACGGCCAGCGCGGGCGGTGCGACTTTCAGGACCTTCAGTGGACCGATATGGTCAATGCCATGTACCGGCGGTTTCCGCGTCCCAATTGAATGCGCCGAAAACCGCCAATGCTCTTGGCGAGCGGATTGGCGGAACAGGAATCGCAATTTCCAAGAAGATTTTGGTCCGTCAGTCGGCGATCGGGAAGTCGCTGGGATTGAAATAATCCGACCATCTCTTGATCAGTCCGTCCTTAACCTCGAACGCGCCCATGATCTTCGAGCTGTGACAGAGCGACTTATCGTCGTTAAGCACATGGTCCACCCGTTCGGTGAGGACGACATCGCCGTCGGAAGAGATGTGCAGGATCTCGATCCTCGCGAACGGTGCGGGGACAGCTTCCAGGAACCTCCTGGCGAGATCGAGGATTGCCGGTTTACCTACAGCGTCGGGAAAACCGGTATTCTGCCAGATGGCCTCTGGGTGAAGCCACTTTTCGAACGTTGGTATCGCCCCTTCATTTTCCAGGCCGAGAAATAGCTGGCGAACGATAGTTTCCGGGCTGTCGGCGGTTTTGTTGCTCATCCTTGGATACCTCTCGCAATGAATTGTGCTTGACCACTTGGGGCAGACCCGCAGGCTATTTCCGCATGTCCGCCTTGAAATAGCTGTTCGCGGCATATTCGATCCGCTTGATTCCCGGAGCCGCGGCGATGACTTTGGGAATCGCCTGCACAAGATTGACGGCGGTAACGTAAAAGGCCGGGATCGCCGGGTCGCCCGGATAGGTTCGCATGTCGTCAGCGATCGATGCGCGAAGTTCGATTCCCAGGCGCATCGAAGGGCGGCCTTCGATCGTGATGCGATAGTAATCCTCGCAAGGAACGTCAGCCGGCTTGAACTCGTCCGTCATGTACCAATAGACGATGAAAACGATCTTTGGGCCATCGGTAATGCCTTCCCAGCGATGCGACACATAGGCAACCGTGTCCTTCTCGATGACCATCGTTGGCGCTTGCGTAGCTTCGCTCGCTACCTTCCAATCGGCTGAGTAACGAAGTTCCTTCACGGGGGTGCCGAACGCCTCTCCCAGATAATAGATGAATTGCCGTTCGTATTGCTCGGCAATCGTGGCCGCTGCTGACTTCCGCCCGCTGACGTCCGCCGGCAAGCCGAAACCGAAGGCGTTTAGCGTCTCCTGCGGCTCCGTGCCGATACGGACAAACTCTTCGGCGCAAATTTCGGTTATGGCATTGGTGCCGCCAGTTGCCGCCAGCGCGATCCGTTCCACGATGAACCCAGGGTTCACACCCGTGGCAAACAGCGTGGCGCCCCCGTCCAGCGCTGCCTGCTGTATCTTTGCTTCGATCTCGGCCCCGCGCACGCTGACATTCTGATAGGGCATCGAGGTGACGACGTTGATACCGCGGCGCAGGATGTCCATGATTTCGTCATCCTGGCGAAAATCGCCATGATCCATCGGCGTGTAGAGGATGACATCGGGCCTGAGCGCAAAGATGGCCTCGCGGTCCATCGTAGCCTTGAGGCCATAAGGAGGCAGGCCGACAATATCCCCGATATCGCCCCTGGTTTTCGCCTCGCTGTACACGAAGACGCCTACGACCTCGATTTCCGGAAGACGCATTGCCTCCTTCAGGCATGGCTTGCCAATACCGCCAGTGCCCCAGACGACGACTCTATACCGATCACCCATCCCACTTGTCCTTTTTGTCTGTCATCCAAGCTGCATACGGGATGCTCACGGATACGATCGCCTGATGGCGGCGATCTATCGGGCATCGCTTGTCCTTCAGTTGCAGGCGAACGCGCTTCACCTGGCGCCACGCTGTCCCGGTGCTTGGTCGCGAACATGCCTTAAATGATAGAAAAACCACAACAAAGTGAGGCAAAGACAAAACGAGAGTCAAATCCATTCATAACGAGCAATTCCTTGCAAATACTGCCTGCAAGAGCAGTGGGAATGGCGCTTTGTCATAGTTGAGGCGTTGTTTTCTGTGCCACAAACACAGGGAGTGGAGCGGACAAGAGCTGATGCATAAACTGTTCAAATGGGGGGCTGATACTCGTGGCACGCGGCGCGATCGAAAGATCCATGGCCATGTCGATAGAGGCTCGTTCATCGGTGCATCCATGCCGCAAACGCTTCAGACCGTCATCATCTGGAGCAGTTGCGCCATGATTGCGATTGCCGGAATATGGGCGCTCACCCGGCTGATCCGTCAACGCGATATGCTGCCTCTTACCCTGCTTTTCGGCGGACTTCTCGTCTATCTGGCAATTGAGCCTTTTTATGACGTGCTCGGCTTTGTCTATCATCCGGAAATCGGCCAGGTGGTGGCGCTCAATACTCTTGGCCGCAATTTCCCGTTGCACCTTATGCTGCTCTACGTGGTCTATTGGGGCATGCTGGCGTATTATTTTGACCGCAAGTTCCAGGCGGGCGTTACAGACAAATGGGTATGGTGCGCCTTCCTGCTGTGGACGCCTGGAGAGATCATCTTCGAAACGCCGCTGCTGATGCTCGGCCTGTGGTCTTATTATGGCGATACGCCATTCATGATTGGCTATTACCCGCTGTGGCTGGCGCCTGCTACGGCAGGGAGCGCGATCCTTGCCTTCAGCATAGTCCATTGTGTGCGCAAGATTATTCCCGTCGCGATGACTCCCGTCCTCAGTCTGGTCCTGTCGTCAGGCTGCGCCGCGGGTTGTCTGGCGACGAGTTGGCCAGTTTTCCTCGCCCTCAACGTCAACCGCAATTTGACGCCTAGCGGACTGGTGCTGACCGTTCCCGCCACGTTCCTGACCATCGCCCTGTCGGCAGGTTGTACCTGGCTTGCCTTGAAGGTCTTGAAGGTGGCGCGCGCGATAGATGATCAGCAGCACGCCTTGCGGGCGAGCTGAACAGACGGTCGCAACGATTCGCGTAAAGGGACTGGCCCCGGCAACCGTGCTCGATCGGCCCTTTTCAATAGTGGCAGGGCGCTGGGGGTTGTGCTAGGACAAGAAAAGGTGAGCTGAATACGGCCGCCAGTCGTACTCTTCATGGAAAGTAGAGACGACGCCTATTGGGATGGGGAAAGTGACTGGCGAAGTGGTATGCCGAACCTTGGCAAGCGGTCGCAAATTGGACGTGCTTAGCGGCGCTAAGCTCCTCGCGTCATCAGAGGGACTGGGCTGGAAAGGCGTGCAGGTGCATGTCGGCATGCTCAATCGCGGGTGGGCGGTCGATGAACTGGTCGTGGACGGGCATTGGCTGACTATTAACCTCGGCAATAGTCCCGTCAGTTTCGAAGCCCAATGCGGGGCCGAACTTTGGAACGCCAGGGAACAGGCTCCCTGGTCGTTCTGCATCAATCCGAGAGATCGACCTTTCTCGGTGCGGCATTCTGCCTCGGTGTGTTTCGCCAGCTGCATGATCGACGACCTGACGATGAACAATATCTGCGGCGGTGATTATGAATTGCCGGCGAACTTCGACCTGTCGGACGACGTCCTCGCGGGGATCATGAGGGCGATAGCCGCCTGCCTGTTTGACAAGCGGAACAGTAATACGAAGCCGTTTCTGGATGATTTGCTCCGCAAATTTCTCGAGGGGCTTTCGACGCGGCATGGCGTACCTGTCACTCCGTCGAGGCGGGGGGCGATTACCAGGGCCGAGCTCGATATGCTTGTCGACTGGTTAAAGGTCAACTTGTCCAAACACATCACGGTAGACGATCTGGCCAGTCTGCTCGGCCAGTCCAACTCCCATTTCTCGCGCGAATTCAAGCGCGAGGTTGGTGTTGCACCATGGACCTTTGTCACCAAGCTGAGGCTGGACGCGGCGTTGGATCACATGAGCGATGGTTGTCCAATCGCTGAAGCCGCCATCCGGTCGGGCTTTTCGGATGTGGCGCACCTTCGCCGGACGCACGAAAGGCATTTCGGCATACCCTTGTCCTTACGGCACTAGGCGGGGGGCAGGGACCTTGTTGCTGCCAATGATTTTCGGGGTTTCGCCGATGTCCCGGTATCGCTGCTCAGCGACTGCCAGGCTGTCCAGAGGGGAGGCGTCTGACATTGGAGGGCCAAATAGCGATGAATGACTACCCCATGCCGGTCCCCTTTCTGCAAAACCGGGGGGTAATATGGGATGGCGCGTGCTATATGACGGCGGACGGATCTCCGGTTCGCCGGGGGGGCAAAACGCTTTGGTCTTCGCGAGGGCTCGCTTGGGACGGATTCGAACTTGAGCTTGGTGTCAGCGACGGCGGGACAGTCGATGACATCAAGGCCGACAGCCATTATCTGCTGATAAACTTGGCCAACATGCCAATCCAGCTGGATATCCGTCAGCATGGCAACGACTGGACACCCGTTTCGCTGCCGTCGCTGGGATTTTGGCACAAGTCCGCAGGCAAGCGCTTTTCCGTCCATCATGAAGAAAAGGCCTTTTTCTGCAAATGCTGGATCGATCGGCGAACCTTCGATCAGTTTGAGCTTACTCATTATGAGTTGTCGGATAGCGCGGACTTCCAAGACCCCGTTCTCGCAGGCCTGATGCATGCGCTCATCGCTGCACTTTTCGACGAGCAGAATGACGCGTCACGTCAACTCGCGTGCCAAGTCCAGCGCAGCTTCGTGTGGGCGCTGGCTACGAGACGAGGCATAGCGACCAAGCCGGTCATCGCCCGCGGGGGTATTCCCCCAGGCCAGTTGAAGGCCTTGAATATCTGGATGAAAGAACGGCTCGCCGCACCGCTTAC
>JARROF010000195.1:0-4789 GCA_037384205.1 Novosphingobium sp.
ATCGACAAGCAGTACTTCGACGCGCTCAGCGAATATCAGATCGCCGAAAGCGTGATCGAGGACATGCTCAAAGTCTCCCGCGTCACGCATCCGTTCCGGGTGACCGAACTGATGCGCAAGGACAGCCTCGAACTCACGGACGAGGACCGCGCGCTGATCAAGGCCACGATCGCCGCCGCGCCCGAAACGCACGTGGTCGTCACCCACGGCACCGATACCATGACGGAAACCGCCAGGGTTCTGGCGGATATCGCAGGCAAGACCATCGTCCTCACCGGCGCGCTGGCCCCGGCGCGCTTTGCAGAGAGCGACGCGCCATTCAACCTCGGTATGGCCTTCTCCTGCTGTCAGGCCGCTCAGCCGGGCGTATGGATCACGATGAACGGTTCAGTATTCGATGGGCTCAAAGTGAAAAAAGACCGCGCGGCAGGAAAGTTTGCCGCAATTTAATCCGATGCAATCGTCTTTATCGTCCTGAAAACGATTGCATTGACTTTTATGTAGGTAAACTTTCGTAAACTCTTTTTCTCTATATGTAACCATCACTGTAGTATCCCTCGCAGTGGCAGGTAGTGGCGCACATACCCCCCGTTCCCCCCGTAGCGCCGCTACCTGTCCGCCGCGAGGCGCCCTTTCCCCTACAGCTCCGGCCCGACACCTATCCACAAAACACGGACCGCAAGACGACCATCCGCGATACGCGTAAGGGCTGGATCACCGAACACCGAGACATGTATCTGAGCTCGGACGGAGCGCAGGGCCGCATTATGGACGTCTCCGCCGTAGCCGGCCGCTCCTTCGCCACGCACTGCATGATCAAGTACGTCGAACAGAAAAGCGGCGGCTCTGTCGCAAACTTTGGTTTGTGAGGCTTTTTGGCTCTTTTGGATGTCTCTCCCGCGCGATCGACAAGAGCGGGGCCACGGTCGATTGCCTGTGCTTGAACATCGGCAGAAGCTCACTGCGACGGGACTGGTCATGAAATTCCAGGTCGGAAAGCACGGCAACAGCCGGTGCCGTAAGCGCTTCCAACCTTTCTGGCAAAGGGGATGTCATCGTCAGTCGGTTGATGCGCCGCCGACCTCCGCAATGGATATGGCCTCGACGATCATCTTGGCATAAGGCGCCAGCGTGAAGTTCGCGAGTTCACAGAATAATCCGTCGATCGAATCCTTTTTCTGGAATTTCGTCAGTGCACCCACGCCGCACAACATGATCTTTACGGCGGTGAACACGTCAAAGAAACGCAGGCGTTCGGTGGATATGTGGTCTCCAGTCAATTCTGCATAAATCCGAACGATTTGTTCCTCAGGTGCGATCGACCGAAGATTGGTGACCAGCCACGCCACTTCTTCAGCCGGATCGCCGAGATGCGTCTGCTCCCAATCCAGCACGCCTGAAATCTTGTCGTTCTCGATCAGCACATTGCCGAGCGCATAGTCCGAATGCAGCAAACGCGGCGCGCTCTCATTTTCCGGAATATTGTCATACAGCCAGTTGAAGCCGCGCGCGAGAATGGGCGAGGGGTAATCCTGCTCGTCCCAAAACATCTTCCAGGTATCGAGCCAACGCTTGACGGAGGCCGATGCAGTGCCATCTCCGGCCCATTCGGCAAGGTGGCTCGCGCCTACGATCCCGGCATGCTGGCCGATGTCCACGCTATGGATCTGAGCGAGCACGCGGATCAGATCGTGGATCAGCGCGTCCGACAATTCGCGGCTGGCCGAAAAAACACTGCCGTAGTTCACGCCTGGCAGTTTGCGCACGATCAGGAACTTCGTGCCCGTTTCGTTATCGCCATCTTCGAGAACCAGCGGTTCCGGCGCCGCGATGCCGGCGGCATGGGCCAGGCGGAAGACCTGGTATTCGGACTGAATGTCGATCCTTTCGAACGATACGACAGTGTCGGGCAGTTGGGCGCGGATGACGAGCGCGGTGTCACCCAGCACCGGCTGATCGAACTCGACGAGCACTGTGGCCCGCCCGTAACCGCCCGACAGGCGACGAGCCTCTTTGACCGTGATTGTCTCGCCGTTCGGTATCGTGCGGCGGAAATAGCTCTGCAGCGTATCCCTATCCAGCCGTATTATGTGCTCCGCGCCGACTGTGAATGCCGCGTCCTGGATCGCATAGCCGGCGGCGGGACCAATGAGATGCGCGATGGCGCGAGCGGTGGAGAGATCGGTTGCGACGGATTTGTCAGCCACCGTCGCTTCATGCAGGCTCCTGTCGAGAGCGATGATCAATCGGCAAACGTCGGGTGTGAGCACGCGATCCCGCTTGTCGACGATGGTCCCGCGCCCGGCCAGTGCAGAGGACCAGAGCTCGATGTCCCCGGCAGCGGGCTTCTCCGCGATATTGCCGCGAGCCTCACGCGGCGAGGCCGAGCGGACTGCGTAATAGTCATGTTCCCACGCCATGATGTCGCTCATTAAAACGCGCGCCTCGTGACCGCTGGCATCCCGGGCGAGCAGTTTCGTGATACCGGCTTCCAGCTCAGCAAACAGTGCCCGCAGTTGGCCCTCCGCCTGTTCGAAAGGGTGGCCCAGCGGTACGTCCTCGCCGTGTTCCGGAGGCTTTCCGGTGGATATGCTCAATCGGTCGCAAAGCGCGAGTCCTCGCGCATTAGCATTCCGAAGATAATCGCTCCGCTGCGAATGCCGTATCCAGTCGGACATGAGGCCGGCGATCCGTAGGTTGCCGCCCAAGGCAGGGGCGCCGGTAACATCGATGCCATCGATCAATTGGTTGAGCCCATCTAACAGGCCCGTCACACCGGGAATCATTCCGTCTTTCCTTGTTGCAAGGCGTTGGGCACAAGGGGGAGGCCTACGTCTTTGGAAGAGCGCCCGATCACCGAGCTCGCCCATGTCGCGGCGTCAGAAGCCTTGTGATACTGGCGCAGCCCGCCTTGGCGGCACTCCATATCAGTGCGCGAGACGCTGGAATCCTGTCTCGCCTGCTGTAATCACCGCCGTCCTGTCAGCCATCGGCGACCACGGCGGGCGCGTAGGATCGTACCATGACTCCGCCATCGACCATCAGGTCGGTACCGATGATGAACTCCGCCTCGTCCGAGGAAAGATAGACCGCCGCATAGGCGACATCTTCGGGTTTCCCGACCCGGGTCAGGCTCATCGCGCGTACGCCCGGTCCACTCACCGGATCGGCGAAGATCATCTGGGTGGTCTCGCCGCAGAGAACGAAACCGATTGTAAGCGTGTTGACCCGAATGCCCAGCGGCCCATAATCGACCGCCATCTGTCGGCTCAATCCATCCATGGCCGCCTTCGCAGCCGAGTAGGAGGGCATGCCGGGAACGCCGACCTTTGCCGCCATCGATGATATATTCAGGATCGATCCACCGTCGCCACGTCGCATCAGCGGGATAGCGTACTTGGAGGCCAGAAAGGGCCCGGTTGCGCAAGCGCGCAGCATATATTCCCAGTTTTCCAACGTCAGGTCGGCAACAGACTGTTCATCGCCCCGCGCGATAAATTCGGTGGGCGCTGCATTGTTGATCAATATGTCGAGCCGGCCCCAATGATCGAACGCGCCGGTGAGCAGACCCTGCACTTGTTTCTCATCGGACACATCGGCCGGAAGGAACATGGCATCGCCGCCCGCTGTCCTTATGCGTTCGACCAAGGCTTCTCCGGCCGATACCGTTCGGCCGGACACCACCACGCGCGCACCCTCTTTGGCGAACACCTCGGCAACGACGCTACCGATACCTTTGGTTGAGCCGGTGATGACGGCGACCTTACCGTCCAGACGTCTGCTCGTCATATGATCTCTCCCGCGATACTCGTTATTTTCTTGGCGGATAGCACGGCCCTATCCGCCGCTGCTTGCCCTGCGATTATGCGCGGCTCCAAGCCCGACGCAACGTCCAAACGATCATTTTCAAACCTGGATTCGACTATGGCGCAGAAAATGAACGTATCGGCAGGATATTGTATTGACCGTTACGGCTATCCGATGATCTTCAAGACATATGAAAACGGGCGTCCGGTGTGCCGTGCCGCGAACAAATTCCTGTTAAGTTTTTTCCATTTTTACAGTGGTTGGTGAGTGAACATTGGTCTGCATGCGCTCTAATGCCTTCACAGCACGACCATAATGAATAAAAATGATAAATTTATAATAAAAAGGCCCTTACCACAAAATGGCGATGGCCTGATCAATAAGGAGAGGGGAAAATGAAAAAGAAAAACGGGGCGCTGGCCTTGCGCTTGGCGGAAACGACCGCCATCGCACTTTGCGTGGTGAGTGGAGGCCGCGCCATGGCCCAGACAGAACCGGACCAGGCCGCTGCCGCGGCTGCCAACCCAGCCGAGATCGTCGTGACCGCGCAGAAGCGCGCACAGCGCCTTAATGACGTCGGCATCTCGATCGTGGCGGCAACCGCTCAGCAGCTCGCCAATGTGGGTGTCACGGATGTCAGTTCGATAGCCAAGATCGCTCCCGGTTTCACGGCGGCGCGAACCATCTCGGGCTATGAGATTTTCTCGATCCGGGGCATCAATTTCAATTCCACCCAAATCTCAGCGTCTCCAACCGTATCGACTTATGTCGACGAGGCCGCCCTGCCTTATTCAGCGATGACTCAGGGGCTTCTGCTGGACGTCGATCACATTGAAGTTCTCAAGGGGCCTCAGGGAACGCTGTTCGGTCAAAACGCAACCGGCGGCTCCGTCAACGTTATTTCCGCCAAGCCAACCGATTATGTCGCCGGAGGCTTTGGCGTCGGTGTCAATCAGTTCGGCGAGGTCCGCTGGACTGGTTT
>JARROF010000196.1:0-4704 GCA_037384205.1 Novosphingobium sp.
GCTCAGAACAGGCGCTTATCCGGTGGCAACCGTCATGCGCCGATTGCTGACCGGGCCTGCCAGCGGTTATAACCGGCGCCATAAAAGGCGCGGTCGTCTTTTTCAAAACCGATATAAATCCATTCCTCGCCGGAAGTACACCGATGATGCCCGCCGGGTAATTTCCGACCCGGAATCCAATTGCCGGGTGCCGGCTGATAATGCGTGGCGTATGAAGCAGTTAGCAGGGACCGGCCATGTTCTCTTTGGGTCATTTTTAACCCGGCTGATAACTGTCCATTGTTGCAATTAGTGAAAATTCAGTGCATTGCAACCATTCAAGGCAAATGGCACGTGAGTTGCTGATGACACATTGCAACCAGGATATGCCAGATAGGAATTGCAAGCCATGATACCGCAATCGGTCTTTCTTGAAGGACTTATCATCGGCAGCGCGGCCGGCAGCGGTCTCGCCGATCGCAGAATCGAGGTCTGGTCGCTCGGCGAGAATGACGTCGGGCCGATAGCCGAGGGCCACAGCGATGCACAGGGCCGGTTCGCCTTGGACCTGCCGCTCCAACCCGGGGCCGATGGCGAAGATGGTATTGTCCGACTCGAGTTTCGAATTTTCGATCACGGCGAGCTGATCCTGGCAGAGGTCCGGGAGTTGGTCATCGACCAGGGGCCTCAGCCGATTCAGTTCTTCCTTCCCAACGCGACGCCGCATCATTATCGAGTGGGCGAAGCGGCCGACGGACGTGGCGAGCATCATGAAGTCCACGGACGCGTCTGGGGGGCGACCATTGCGGGCGCTAATGTCCGAGGCGTTCGCTATGCCCTCAGGAGCGATGGCTCTGAGCACGGGATCGAGCAGTCGTTCGCCGGTGAAACGCCGGTTGACGCGTCCGGCCAGTTCAAATTGCAATATCATCCATCAGACCACCCATCGAGGGCGCCCGAAACGAGTCTGGTGCTCCAACTGCGCGGACCCGACGATGAGCTGATCGTCGAGTCGGCGCCCGTCGACGACACCCGCCGGCGTGCGCGCGTGGATCTGCGAGTGCCTGGCGGCAAGGGAGGCCCTTCCGAATACGAGCTGCTCGAAGACCTCGTTTACAGCCAGATCGAGTCGGGACCTCCGGTCCTCGACGGGTTGCCTGCAGATGCACTGTTCGACCTCGCCGACGAAATCGATGTCGAACCGCAAAGGCTTGTTCTACTGCAACGGGCGCGCGGGCTCGAGGCGGAAACGGGACTGCCGGCTCCCATGTTTTACGCGTTGGGCAGCAACGGGATGTCGATCGAACTGGAGGACCTGATCGATGCGCCACTGTCCGAGCTTCGCGCCGCGATTATCGCAGCCATTGACGATGAGATCGTCAATGAAACGGTGGTCCAAGGCATCGATGCCCTGCTGGCGCAGCTTTCCGATCGCGTGCTGGACCGTGTGCTCGAAGCCGATCCGCCTTCCATGGGCACCGGCTTTGGCGATATACTCGCATGCGCCGATCTGCCGCGGGAAGTGGTTCGTGGGATTCTCGGGCGCTACCAGGCGCGCACCGCCGGGGTGACAGAATTCTGGGAGAGCCTGCTCGCGGGAGATGGTGAGCAGGAAGCGGTCGATGAAGGCGTGAGGTCAGAACTGGAACTGGCCATCGACATCGGCGGGCTGCTCGGCGCGGAGTCGACGCTGGTCCGTAGAATGCTGTCGCTGCGCAGGGAAGGCCGCTGGCGATCGCTCGAAGACCTTGCAGACTTCGATTTCGATGACTGGTGCGAGATGATCGAGTCGCTGGATGCGCCGGATCCGTCGGGTATCATGGAGACAGCCGGGCGTGTCGTCGAAAATGCACCCGAATGGGCCGGGGAGGACACCGACACAGATGCAGATCTGGAAAACTTCGAGGAACATGATGCCGGCCTGGTGCTCAGCTATGACGAGGGGGGATACCTTGATGCGACGGCGTTCGACAGCGATTCGGGTGATCAGTACCTAGATGACGAATACGACGATGATGACGAATATGATGACGATGACCAATTTGATGAAGACGCGCCGGAAGCGTACGATGCATTCGGCTATGTCGCAGGCGAAGATGATGATCTCGGTGATGCCGAAGAACAGGAACCGGATTGGGCCGAAGTCCGTGCCGAGGCGATACTCGATACCCTGGAAGAAGCATTCCCCAGCAAGTTCATCCTCAACGAGCTGCATCAGGCTGAGGCACTTAGCGAAGGTGCGAATCGACTGCTCGAGCGTGTAGAGCGCCACGATTTTCTCAGCGGGTCGATTCGCGAGCGCGCCTCGCAAGATTCTGATTTGCTCGAAGGCTACGCGTTCACCGAGGCCGAAGCCGCCATCGAAGAGATCGAAGCCATCGAGCGGGTGAGCCGCGTGACGCACCGCGCCGAGGAGGTCGCCGTCCTTTTTGGAACGGGAATGCACTCGGCGCACGCAATCGCCGCTCAACCGCGCCGGCATTTCATCGACGCCTATGGTGAGGCGCTTGGCGGTCGCGCACAAGCCTCCCGCGTACATGCACAGGCCCAACAGGCGGCTGGCGCCAGTACGCTCGCCATTGTGAACCTGCTTCAAGCGCTCCAGCACACGCCGCTCGTGCTGGGCGGCGGCGTTGCACCCGCTCAGGCCACCCGTGACCGCGCCCTAAAGGACATCCCCGACGCCCGAACCCTGTTCGGCAGCATCGGCCTGTGCGGCTGCGAGCACTGCCGCTCCGTCTACAGCCCGGCCGCGTATCTGGTGGACCTGCTGCGCTACCTGGATATACGGGATCCCGAGCGCCTCAAGGCGTTGCAGCAAAAGCTGCGCGAGCGCCGTTATCCGGTTCGGGTCATCCGCAACCTGAGCCGTTACAAACCGCTGGATGTATTGTTGGCCAGGCGGCCCGACCTGGCGGACATCCCGCTCACCTGCGAGAACACCCTGACCCCGTTGCCCTATATCGATCTCGTCAACGAGTTGCTCGAGGCGCGCGTCACGGGGCGCAGCGCGGCGCACGATACAGGGAGCACACCGGCCGATGTGCTTAAGGCGGTGCCGCAGTACCTGGATCGTGACGCTTACGAGCGTCTGCGTCAGACCGTTTATCCGGCTGCACTGCCCTTCCACGAGCCGTTGGCCGTCGCACGGGCCTACCTCGGGCACCTGCGCGTGCAACGCCGGGATCTGCTCAAGACCCTGGCGCGCGGCCAGGGCCGTGACGATGCACTCTTGACCGAGTCCCTGGGAATGTCGCCCGAAGAGTTTGCCGGCGTCTCCCGCCCCCCCGGTCAGCTGTGGAGATACTTCGGGTTCGACTCCGAGCAGGTTGGCGGGGTGCGGTACACCGAAGCCCTCGCGCACGCGCCCACCTTTCTGAGCGCGACGGGTATCGGATTCCAGGAGCTGATCGATCTGGTCAGTACCCGTTTCATCAACGGCAAAGACGAGATCAAGCTGGAGTCGACGTCTCCCGACTGTGATCCGGAAAAGGTGCGCATCACCGGGCTCGATGAAAGTCGGCTGTCGCGAATGGTGCGGGTCTTGCGCCTGCGGAAACATCTCGGCTTCAGCCTGGTCGATCTGGACAGGACGCTTTTCGCTCTGGGTGCGACCGAACTCGATCCGCCGGTTCTGAAAAAGCTGGTCGAGGCGCGCGACCTGAGCAAGAAGCTCGACCGGCCGATTGCGCAGATGCTGGGCCTCTGGGCAACGCTCGACACCTTCGGCAAGGACAACCAGTTCGAGCGACTGCTGAGAACTCGAGCGGTCGCGTGGCGCACCAAGGATGCCGACACGTTCAAGCTGCAGGAAAACCGAAGCGAGTTGGCGCACACTTCCGACAGTCTTGATCCGGTGGCGCCGGCGTTGCTCGCCGCATTCCGGATGACCAGCGATGAGCTGTCGCTGGCGCGCACGCTCCATGCGCGCCTCGCGGGTTCGCCGCCCCGCCTGGATCTGGCCGGACTCTCCGCCGTCTATCGCGTGGCCTTTCTCGCGCGTGCCCTCAAGATAAGGATCAATCAACTCGACGGACTGCTGCGGTTGGTGCCTCCGGAGGCCAATCCGTTTCGCGCCGCGGATCCGGCCGCGACCCGCCGATTCGTGGAGATCGTGGAACAGGTGCAAGCGTCGGGGTTTTCGCCGGAGAAACTCGTCTATCTGTTCCACCCGATGGAATCGCCGCGCCCTGACCCGGGTCCCACGGTTGCCCAGGTGCAATCGGTGCTTTCAGGAATCCGTCGCGGTCTGGTAGAGGCCTTCAGCGCGACGGAGCGGCCGGCGGAACTCACTGGGGAATTCCTGCGGCAGAAGCTGGGCATGTATCTCGATGCCGCCCTGGTCGATCCGGCGATGGAAGTGTTGGACCCGCGGACACGACTTGCGGGCGAAAAACGCCGCCAATTCTTCAATCGTCATCTCGTCCGCATATTTCCCGATGCCGGGCAGGCCGCGCAGTTTCTATTTGCCGCTT
This sequence comes from Novosphingobium sp., assembly GCA_037384205.1. GTDB lineage: Bacteria > Pseudomonadota > Alphaproteobacteria > Sphingomonadales > Sphingomonadaceae > Novosphingobium. The sequence continues at coordinate 4,455 of JARROF010000196.1, forward strand.
CGTCGCCTGCAACGAACGTGAGGGCCGCCACTGCAGCCGCCAGGCCCCGTGAAGAAGCGGAGGTGGCCAGTGGGCAGAGCCCCGCCTCCACGCAGGCGGCCTCCGCGCAGGCTTCATCCGCGCAGGCTTCTGCCGGGGAGCAAAGCTGGCGGGCGAATATCGAGATGGTCGTTCAGCACCTGCTTCCGGTGCTCCGGGCCAGGCAGTTGCGCGGCGCTGTCGTCCAGGTGCTCAGTGATACGCTGGGGAC
>JARROF010000197.1:0-5631 GCA_037384205.1 Novosphingobium sp.
ATGACCATCGCGGCGGAACTTTCATTTTGTTTGCTCGAAAACATGAAATAATCCCCCTTCGTCGGCAGCAAAGTTCCGACAACTGTCGTCATGGGGGATTATTTCATGTTTTCGAGCAAACAAAATGAAAGTTCCGCCGCGATGGTCATTCAGGACATGTCCATCAATTCGGCCGATGCCTTCTATGAGTATGTTACGATGCATCCCGGGATGCAGGCAACACTGCGCAACCAGGATATCTATGCGGTAAGCGCCGGCATACTCGGCCCTATAAGCCGCCTTTCATCCTATCTGGGGCCGGTCGCGCTCAAACCGGCCACGTCCTCTGAGCTCGAGCAGAAACCGGATATGATGAAGTCTTCCCGCATAATCTATGTGGGGGCTCTCGACGCGCTTGCTCCCTGGCTGAGCGGTCCCTTGTTTCAGGCATCCGGGTTCCGCTGCGGGACTCGATGCTATGACATCTTCGACAAAACGTCGGGGCGACGTTTCCGCTCCGACAGTCCCTATCAGCTTGGCGACAGGATCGTGCCGCGCCGCGATTATGGCTATATCGCGAGCTTTCCAGGCCCCTCCGGCAATCAGATCGTGATCCTGTCAGGGACCGGCGATGCCGGCGTCAGGCAAATGGTCAGCGTCGTCACCGATCCGAAAATGGTCGCTCAGCTTCATCGGCGGATTGGCGGAGGGATGAGATCCTTTGAAGCGCTCTATCAGGTCCGTACCATGTTCGACCAAAGCTACGGCAGCAGGCTGTTGATCGCGCGGACCATCAAGTCCGATCATATATGGGACAAGACCAGACGCGACCCGTGATGGGCGCACACGCGCCTCAACGAGGTTGCACTTCCCTGTTCTCGTCGTCAGGCAATGGGCGCGCGATCAAAAGCTTCGTGTCGAATACCAGCCCCCCGGTGACACCGATCCGGTAAAGGGCCTCGAACGCCTTTGCACCGCCCACTCTTGCGGACAGTGCATCCAATTGCCGTTTGTTGGATATGAGCCGGATCATTTGGTTCAAAGCCGGGTCCTCTATCCCTGATATCACAAGAACCTGATTGCCGGAGGGTCCGGGAAAGCTCGCGATATAGCCGTAGTCATAGCCGTTTGCGTTCTTGGGGCTGGTGTCCTTGGTCAAGGCCCGGAACGTTTCGCCTGAAGCGCTATCTTTCAGTTCGTCGAAATCGGCCCCTGGTTCGAACTTTGAAAGATGAAGAATTGGAGAGCGCAACATGCCCAGTTGCGAAAAGTGCGCAATGTAGATCACACTTCTGGTATCAATCATATTCTGGGAAATCTGCGAGACCGGGATGATTTCCCCCGAGCGACGGTCTGGCCGCACCGATGCGGCCAGTGACAGGACGGTATCGGCTGCTATCGCCACGCTTGATGGAACGCGATGGATGTCGCGATCATGCAACTTGCTGTATTCGTCGGGATGGAGCCGGAGATAGTCGCTGAGATCGCGTTCCGAGCGGATCGAGGGGCGCATGGAAAGCCGTGCAATTCGGCCATCAGGTCCGCCTTCGGCGAGCATGTAGAAATCGCTGGCCGCGATGATGGGCACTTTCGCGTGAGTGGCAATGGGCGCCCAGAAAGAGGTTTGCCTGAGGGAGGAGAGGGGCTGCTGCGCGTTGACCTCGGTCGACCATGCCAGCGTCCATAACAGCCCCCAGATCATGGCGCTCGTCCCGAAGCATAGTCCGATGATCACCCATGCGCGTGTTTGCCGGGAGCGTGTTTGCCGCTCATCGACGGCAGGATCGGCACTCTGCTCGCTTTCCGATTCTTCGGATAGCAGGAGCCGGTATTCCCCTTTGGGGATCTGCAGCCGCATTCCCGTCTTTCCGGCATTGAAGGTTTCAAGCCGCTGGCGAAGTCGATAAATATGCGCGCGTACCTTGGAGTCCTGCGAAGTGTCGAATTCCGCGCTTTTGCCGAAAACGGCCATAGCTATTTCGATCTCCTTCGGTGCTCGCGGTTCAGTTGACCGTTCCAGGAGATAATCGAACAATTCAGTCAGTTTCGCAGAACGGCCCTGGGCCGCCAGAAGTGCTCGGAACTGCATAGCCTGCTCGACCATCAGCCGTTTGGCGTCTTCTCCTTCGGCTGGATTCAATACAGCAGGACTTTTCAAATGGTGGCCGCTCCTTTCGTGCATGCCTATCCAAACAGGGGCCTGTGTCAATCCACTGCCAATGCCCAATGCGGACGCTTGTATGCATCCCGGCGGGCCAAGCGCACCTTTTCCGGAAAATGCCGGGAATGTTCCCGGATACACGGCATCACGGTTGCCGGATTCAACAGTGCTTTGGATGTCTCCGAAATGCGGGAGCGCGTTTCCCCGGATCAAGATCGCTCACGCGCTAACCCTCGCCCTGATCTCTGGCGCGGTTGTCATCTTCGAGGCGCGCCTGATGATCGAGAGAGCATTCGGCACCGGGGTGTCAGCCGTCGGCAAAAGCCATGGGATGATCACCGGCATCTCGCGGCGACAGGCCAAAGCTGCAACCGTTGGAACCCAGGACTAGAAAGAACATCGTGCTCACAATGCCGCGGTCAGCGTGACGCGCGCCGAGCGCGGTTCGAGAGGATGAATCTGCATGTCGTTGACACCCTCGGCCGGCTCGCCGGGCAGGCGGGTCGTGTAGTAATAATCGGCGGCGTGCTGATGGCTGTTGGTGAGATTGTACACATCGACCTGAACCTTGAGGTGCGGCGTGATCCGATAGCCGATATTGGCGTTGATCTCGCTGTAGCCCGCGGAACGCTGGCTATTGTCGCTCACCAGCGGGTGCGGCCCAAGCTTGCGCCAGACCGCGGCCCCCGACCAGTGGCCGAGATTGTTGACCAATATCCCGGCGGAGCCCACGAATATGGGCGCGTCTTCGATATAGGAGCCTTCCGTGCTGCGATCACGGTAGCGGGCATGACTGGTTGCGAGATTGGCGTTGATTTCCAGCCAGTGGACGGGGCGGTACTGGCCGGTGAATTCGATGCCATAGCGCCGGCTTGGACGGCCGGCCTCTGTTTGCCCGGCATCGGCATTATAGGTCAGTTCGGACTGGAAATCGATCAGAAAGCCGGTGACGGCGGCGGTAAGGTGGGGCACCACGTTGGTCCGCACGCCGACTTCGTAGCTGTCGGCGCTGACCAGTAGCGGGGGACGACGGTAGCTGGTCGTTCCGTCATTGGCGGTCACAAGGCCGGCGCGTCCGTCATTGGAATGGAACCCGCGCCCGGCCGAAACGTAGAATTCCGTTTTCGCCCACGGCCTCAGAGCGATATTGATCTTCGGCTGAAACAAGTTGGCGTGTTCATTGCCTGTCAGGCCGCCGACATGATTGTCGTTGCTGACGTGGAAATAGTCGTCCCGCACGCCGACGGTCGTGCGCAGGTACGATGTCCAGTGCGTCTCTACGGCAAGATAGGCTGCGACGCTGCCCTCGTCGACCTGGTCGTCGCGGACGACATCAAGCAATTGCCGCCGCTCGGTGTGGCTCAGGTCGACGCGGATCGTGTCATAGCGCCCCTGCACCCCGAACCTGACGGTATTGTCTATCCCCGCCAATCGGACCGGCCGCTGCGCCGATACCGATCCTCCCAGGATCCAGCGATGGTCGTTCTGGGCTTGCTGGTCGCCATGCACCGGATCATCCAGATAATGGGTGAAGTTGTTCCACAAGGTCATGATCTGGCGAATGGTGTAGGCGTTGGCATGAAGCCCCCAATCGCCGGTTTGCCGCGCCAGCCGCGCGGAAAGGGAGTAACGGAACGACCGACCGCCGTCGCTGGGATCAAGGGAACCGAAACGCCCGATCAGCCCCTGACGGATGGCGCGAAGGGGCTGGTCGGTCGTCGCGTTCCAGTGACCGCTATACCCCATCGCGGTGATGGATGTGCCATCTTCGTCGCTTCCGCTGCTCCAGCGCAGGGCTCCATTGTAGCGGCGATAATTGTCAGGGTTGTCCCACGGCCCGTCGAGATGGAAAAACTCCCCGGCGGCAAGCAGATCGCTTTGCCCACCCAACGGCACCGAACCTCCGGCGAAGACGCGCTGGTCATGTACCGTTCCGATCCCGACCGACATCATCGGGCGCAGCCTGTTCACCAGATGCATGTGATCGTTACCGACCGCTGCGAAATCACCCTCGCTGGCGAAATAGGGGCCCTTGCCGAAATCGATCCCGCCGATCAGTTCCGGCAACAGGAAGTTGAGGTCGGTATAGCCCTGTCCGTGCGCATGCGTGCGCTGATTGACCGGCATGCCATCGACATAGGTGGCAAGGTCCGTGCCATGATCGAGGTTGAAGCCGCGCAGCAGATACTGGTTGGCCTTGCCCTCGCCCGAATGCGCCGTGACGGTAAGACCGGGCACCGTTTCGAGAAGCTGACCGGTGCGATAGATAGGCCGTTGTTCGACTTCCAGGCGCGTGATCGAACCCTGGCTCGATGTCTGTGCTTTGCCGAGCAAATCGGTGGTTGAGGCGGTGACGATGATGGTATTGGGTTGAAGCGCGGCAGATGCGGCTTCCGGCCCTTTCGGTTCGTCGGCATTCGCACGACCGGCTGCTGCTGCCATGCAAACCGTGGTCAGGGTCAGTCTCCAGAAACCACTCACACTCGCTCTCCCTTTCGTTTGATCCCCTTGTCCTGACGAACACGTCCTGGGCGGAACTGCAAACAAGTTACGGACGGTTCGGTGGCGGGCTGGCAGCGTTACGTCACCGTCTCGCTGGCCTTGTCGCGCCAATGGATTGAAGGATTCCCGTTGTGTATCGCGTGTGTTGGTCGCTCGGGATGCGCAGACCGATATTTCCCCTGCTCCCCTCCCCGATTTTTCAAACGGCCTCGAAGGCCGAAACAGGTCAGTTTTCGGCCGAAGATGAAATGGACGAGCGTGGATCTGGCTGACACACTCACCAATAATTCTATTGCTGGACGGGCTCCGCCACGACCCGTCGCGCATGATCGCCGGAGGAACGCGCTGTGATCGGATCCATTCGCCACGCCTGGGAAAACGCTGACAAAGGTGAAGCGTCGCCATTGGAGGGGTCGGCTTTCGGACTGACCCGCGCGGACTTTCTGCGGGCGGTGGCCGTCGGGACGGTTGCAGCCGGGCTGGGTGCGGTCCCGCAGGCGGCAAGAGCGGCGGCGGCGCGCGCCATCGCTCCTGTCACCGATCTCGACAAGCTCTACGATGCCTGGCAGGAGCGGTTCAACGCTGGCGACCTGGAAGGGCTTGTCGACCTCTATGTCGAAGACGTTACGTACGTGAATCCAGACGGCATAACGATGATCGGCAAATCCAAGGTCTGGGAAGACTTTGAAGGATTGCTGAGCCTCAAGCCGAAGATCGTTCTCGGCAATCGCCGGCATGTCGTTTACCAGGACGTTGCATTGACGACCAACCACTGGCGGATGGATTTCACCAACGCCGACGGGGTTATGCAGGAACTGACGGGGGGCGGGATAGAAGTGATGCGCAAGCAGGCCGATGGCGGTTGGCGATACATCATCGATGACGCCTCACGGTCGGCATCGAAGTAGCGCGCCTAAAGCGCGGATACACATCTGGCCGCTCCATGTTGACAGTCCACTACCTTCAAGGTCCCTTGAAGATCGCACGGC
>JARROF010000198.1:0-4649 GCA_037384205.1 Novosphingobium sp.
ATCGAGCGCCGCCTCCTCCCGCTCCAGCGCGCGCAGCCCGGCGCGCACCACTTCGCTCACCGAAGCGTAACGCCCCGAAGCCACCCGCTCCTGCGCCATTTCGGTGAGCGGGCCGAGCGTGACGGTGACGGGCTTCGCGCTGCGTGTGGTCATGGCGGGAGTGTATGACATTGTCATAGTTTCAGCAATGGCGGCGGGCGATGTCCAGTGAAATGGCGTTCATCGCGCGCACCTTCTCCGGGGATTTTTATCACCTGCTTCGTCATTGCGAGCGTAGCGAAGCAATCCAGGGCGGAGATTGCCGCCGCCCTGCGGGCCTCGCAATGACGATGGAAGGGAGGATCGCCGGTCTACTTCTCCAGCAGCGGTTTCAGATAATGCCCCGTGAACGAGCGCGGGTTCTGCACCACCTCTTCCGGAGTCCCTTCCGCGACGATCTCCCCGCCCCGCACGCCGCCTTCGGGGCCGAGGTCGATGATCCAGTCGGCGGTCTTGATCACGTCGAGGTTGTGTTCGATCACCACCACCGAATTGCCCTGGTCGACGAGGCGGTGCAGCACTTCGAGCAGTTTGCGCACGTCCTCGAAATGGAGGCCGGTGGTCGGCTCGTCGAGGATGTAGAGCGTCTGCCCGGTCGAGCGGCGGGCGAGTTCCTTGGCGAGCTTCACGCGCTGCGCCTCGCCGCCGGATAGCGTCGTCGCCTGCTGGCCCACCTTGACGTAGCCGAGGCCCACTTCGTTCAGCATGTGCATCTTGTCGCGGATCGGCGGCACCGCCTTGAAGAATTCTTCCGCATCCTCGATCGTCATGTCGAGCACGTCGGCGATCGACATGCCCTTGAACTTCACTTCCAGCGTCTCGCGGTTGTAACGCTTGCCGCCGCATTCCTCGCACGTCACATAGACGTCGGGCAGGAAGTGCATCTCGATCTTGATGAGGCCGTCGCCCTGGCATGCCTCGCACCGGCCGCCCTTGACGTTGAAGCTGAAGCGCCCCGGCTTGTAGCCGCGCGCCTCGCTTTCCGGCAGGCCGGCGAACCAGTCGCGGATCTGGGTGAAGGCGCCGGTGTACGTGGCCGGGTTGCTGCGCGGGGTGCGGCCGATCGGCGACTGGTCGATCTCGATCACCTTGTCGCACATCTCCAGCCCGGTCACGCGGTCGTGCGGCCCGGCGATCACCCGCGCCCCGTTCAGCGTGCGCGCGGCGGCGGCATGGAGCGTGTCGAGCGTGAGGCTGGACTTGCCCGAGCCGGACACCCCGGTGACGCAGCAGAAGGTGCCCAGCGGGAACTTCGCGGTAACGCCGGTGAGGTTGTTCGCCCGCGCATTCTCCACGGTGACGAAGTGGCCGTTGCCCTTGCGGCGCGTCTCCGGCACCTCGATCCGGCGGGTGCCGTTGAGGTATTGCGCGGTGAGGCTGTCCTTGCATTTGAGCACTTGCTTCAGCGTGCCTTCGGCCACCACCTCGCCCCCGTGGACGCCCGCGCCGGGGCCAAGGTCCACCACATGGTCGGCGGCGCGGATCGCGTCCTCGTCATGCTCGACGACGATCACCGTGTTACCCAGATCGCGCAGGCGCTTGAGCGTCTCCAGCAGCCGGTCGTTGTCGCGCTGGTGCAGGCCGATGCTCGGCTCGTCGAGCACGTAGAGCACGCCCGACAGGCCCGAGCCGATCTGGCTGGCCAGCCGGATGCGCTGGCTCTCCCCGCCCGAAAGCGTGCCGCTGGTGCGATCGAGGTTGAGGTAGTCGAGCCCGACGTTGTTGAGGAAGCCCAGCCGCTCGTTGATCTCTTTCAGGATGGCCTTGGCGATCTGCTGCTGCTGGCTGGTCAGCTTGCCTTCCAGCGCGCCGAACCACGCGAAGGCATCGGCGACCGACAGCCGCGCCGCATCGGCAATGTCGCTGCCCGCGATCTTGACGCTGAGCGCCTCGGGCTTGAGACGCTTGCCCTCGCACGTCTCGCACGGCTGCGCGGTCTGGAACTTGGACAGCTCCTCGCGCATCCAGGCGCTGTCGGTCTGGAGCATGCGGCGGTTGAGATTGCCGATCACCCCCTCGAACGGCTTGGTGACGGTGTATTCCTTACGCCCGTCCTTGAACGTGAGCGGCACCGGCTTGCCCGCGGTGCCATAGAGGATCACCACTTTCACCTCGCCCGGCAGGTCCTGCCAGGGGGTGGTGAGATCGAACCCGAAATGCGCCGCAAGGCTAGAGAGCACCTGCATGTAGTAGGGGCTGGGCGGGTTGGACTTGGCCCAGGGCACGATCGCCCCCTGCTTCAGCGTCAGCGCCTCGTTCGGCACCACCAGCTGCGGATCGAACAGCAGCTTCTCCCCCAGCCTGTCGCAGGCCGGGCACGCGCCCTGCGGCGCGTTGAAGCTGAACAGGCGCGGCTCGATCTCCTCGATCGTGAAGCCGGAGACCGGGCAGGCGAACTTCTCGCTGAACACGATGCGGTTGGCCGGCAGCCCCGCGCCCTTGAGGTTCTTGCCCTGCCCCTCATCCTCGCGCCCGGGCACCGTCCCGTCCGCGAGATCGGCATAGGCCAGCCCCTCGGCCAGCTTGAGCGCCTGCTCGAAGCTGTCGGCGAGGCGCGTCTGGATGCCCTCCTTCACGGCGATGCGGTCCACCACCACCTCGATGTCGTGCTTGTACTTCTTGTCGAGCGCGGGGGCATCCTCGATCGCGTACATCTCGCCGTCGATGCGCACGCGGGTATAGCCCGCCTTCTGCCATTCGGCGAGTTCCTTGCGGTATTCCCCCTTGCGCCCGCGCACCACCGGCGCGAGCAGGTAGAGGCGCGTGCTCTCGGGCAGGGCCATGACCCGGTCGACCATGTTGGACACCGTCTGCGCCTCGATCGGCAGCCCGGTGGCCGGCGAATAGGGAATGCCCACCCGCGCCCACAGCAGGCGCATGTAGTCCCAGATCTCGGTCACGGTGGCGACGGTCGAGCGCGGGTTGCGGCTGGTGGTCTTCTGCTCGATCGAGATCGCGGGAGACAGCCCGTCGATATGCTCGACATCGGGCTTCTGCATCATCTCCAGGAACTGGCGCGCATAGGCGGAGAGCGATTCCACATAGCGCCGCTGCCCTTCGGCATAGATCGTATCGAACGCCAGGCTCGACTTGCCCGAGCCCGAAAGCCCGGTGATGACAATCAGCTTCTCGCGCGGAAGCTCGATGTCAAAGCCTTTGAGATTATGCTCGCGCGCGCCGCGCACGGTGATGTGGGTGAGACTCATGGGGAGCGTATGTTCCAGATTTGTTCGCGCCAATCAAGCAGGCGCCGGGACGTTTCCCTCTAGATATGCGCGCACGCCCCCATCGCAATGGCTGAACGGCCGCGCGGCGCCCTCCCACCATTCCTACCGGCGTTTTAACGCTTCGTCGCAAGACCTTTGCAAAGACTTTCCGGATAGGATCAGGTCCGCACAAGGGACAAAAGGGACCGGGACATCATGAGGGTATCGCACTTCGCACCGGCGCTCTACGCGCTGGCTTTCGCTTCAGGTCTGGGCGTCACGGGACTGGGCTTGGCTCCAGCACGGGCCGACGACCCCAGAGACCCGGCCATGCGCACGGCCGAGGCCCGCGCGCGCGACCGGGCGATTATCAAGCAGCTCAACGAAGACCAGCTCGCCTATGTCCGCCGGCGCGATGCGGAATATGCGCAAGACTGGGAAGCCTACCGCGCGGCCAAGGCGGACAACCGCCCGGCGGCGGACCAGCGCGCCTACAGCGATGCGCATAGCGAATACGAAGCGGCGATGGCCGAATGGCGCCGCGACGTCGCGGCCTGCCGCGCGGGCTATTACGAGCATTGCGCGCGTTAAGCGTGATCTGCTTTTCCCAGTCCCTGCAAACACACATGCCGGCGGAGAATCGGGGGACATTCCGATTTTCCGCCTCGTCTGCCCCGCTGCGGCGGGCTATTGATATGTCATGCTGTCAACACCGGGAATACGCGCCCAAGCCCTGATCGCCGCAGGGCTCGCCCTCAGCCTCTCCGCCTGCGGGGGCGGTGTGCGGTTTCGGCCGGTCAGCGACACGCCGGTGCGGATCGGTCGCCCCTATACGATCCGCGGCGAGACGTATACGCCACGCGCCGAGCCCGGCTATGACATGCTCGGCTATGCCACCTGGTATGGCAACGAGAGCGGGAACCAGACCGCCAATGGCGAGCGGTTCCGGCCAAGCTGGATCACCGCCGCGCACCGCACGCTGCCCCTGCCGACTTATGTCGAAGTCACTTCGCTCGATACCGGGCAGCGCATTCTGGTGCGGGTGAACGATCGCGGCCCCTTCGGTGACGACAGGCGGATCATCGACTTGTCGAAAGGCGCGGCCGAACTGCTAGGCGTGCGGGTCAAGGGCAAGGCGGCCGTGCGGGTGCGCGTGGTCGAGCCTTCGGAAAAGGACCGCAAGGCGCTGCGCAAGGGGGATACCGCACGCAAGCTGCCTGCCATATCGCGCCGTGCCCTGGCCAATCTGCAGGCACAATTCGCGCGCGGTGTCGGCCCGCGCTGACAAATGCCTGCGCGGTTTTGTCGTGTTTACGACATGACTGCCGGCCGGTTTCAGAAGTTGCTGAAATGCCCCTCTCGTCGCGCCTGCGCCCGTGCCGAAGCGATGATGGCTTTCGATTT
>JARROF010000199.1:0-4595 GCA_037384205.1 Novosphingobium sp.
GCACCGGCTCGATCGACGGCGATGGCAACGCCGCCGACGTCGATCGCGGGGACTACGGTTCCGAACTCGGCATCGATTACCGCGCGCCCGGCAACGCCTGGGCACTCGGCGTCCAGGTCGGCTGGACATTCCATGGTCAGCTCGACGTCAATGGCCGCGCGAGCCGCGCGAACTACGATGGCTGGGAAGTTGGCGGCTATTCCCGCTACGGAACTGGGCGCGCCGGTCCCACCGTCTCGGCCACGCTATCCTATGGCGAGGCGAAGACCGACGTGACCCGCGCCATCGCGATCGGTTCGCTCGCTCGCACGGCGCAGGGTCATGCTGACTATCGCACCTTCTCGCTTGCTGGCGAGGCGCGCTACGGCCTGGGACAGGACGGCGACGGCTGGGCCTACGGCCCACTGGTCTCGATCGACTTCGCGAGCACGGACATGGGCAGCGTAGCGGAGACAGGCGCTGGCGCGCTGAACCTGTCGGGCAACGGCGCGAGTCACAAGCTCACGCGCTATGGCGGTGGGCTCTTCGCCGGCTGGCAGGGTGCGCGCGGCGCCGTGGACGTCTCGGCGCAATATGTCGCCGGCAACACCGAATACGGCGAGGCTTCGTTTGCCCTCGATGGTGCGCCAGGCACGCTGCGCCCGGTGCGCTCACCGGTGGTCGACGCCGACGGCGCGCTCCTGGCCGCGTCGGGCCGGATCGATCTGGGCGGGAGCTGGACGCTGTCCGCCGAAACCCGCGCACTGATCGCCTCCGGCAACTCCGACCTCGCCGGAAGCGTCAGCCTCGGATGGAGGTTCTGAGTGAACCACGGCTTCGATCCTTACCTTGTTGAAAGCTCAATCGACTGCTTTGGGCGGTTGTTCGCCGTTGCTGGAATGACCAATTCTGGGGCGCTTACCGGTGACCGTACCGAACAGGCCGCGGCCAGGCACGGCATCGATCTCAAGGTCGTCAAATTGCCCGAGGCCACGCCCGGTTTCGTCCTGCTGCCGCGCCGATGGGTCGTCGAACGATCCTTCGCATGGGCCACTCGCTTCCGAAGCCTCGTCAAGGATTACGAGCGATATGCCAAAACCCTCGCTGGCCTTCACCTCGTCGCCTTCGCAACGCTCATGACAAAACAGGTCGAAACCCTTGTCGCAGGTTCATAACAGCCTCTAGGCTGCGGTTACCAGGATCTTCATTTCATCGCTCTCCAGGGATTGGATCGGGCGCCAGTCACCAAAGCGCCGGCTTGAATAGACTGGCGATGTGTTCCGGCTGCCGAGTTATCAACCGCTGTCCGGACGCCGAACTGCGACGCGGCGGCGATCGAGCCGCGCCAGGGCCACGTCACTTCATCACGAAATAGCCAGACTTGCCGGTAATGACGTCATCCTGAGCTTGCATCGACATGGGGCGAATAAGCGATCCGGTGATCTGATGCGTCAGATGCATGGGCAAATCCCGGCTCACAACATTCCTCCAACGTTGCCGCGCGACCGCTGTTGTCAACGCCCGCACTTCTCGCGGCCGCTCCATCAGGTGTCGGGCCATTGCCCAACTATGCGCAGACAGGTCGCTTCTGGGCACAATGTCGTTCACAAGCCCCCAATCCAGCGCCTGTTGCGCAGTGACGGGATGCCCGAGATACATTGCCTTGTTCGCGCGCTTTATTCCCATCAGTTCCTGCAGGACCAGGAAATTTCCGTCGCCAGGAACGATGCCCAGCGTGAAATGCGGTTCGATGAAGCGTGTGTCGGGCGTGCACAGCGTAAGGTCGGCCATGAAAGCGGTTTCGGTGTGGAAACCCGGCCCGTTCACTGCGCCAATCACGGGAATGTTTACGCTCCAGATCATTTCTTCCATGATCTTGATCCCGTCGATATATGTCCGGTCATAGGGACCGTACGACGGATCGTACGCCGATTTGACGGGAGGCGGCTTGTCCTCGCCGTTTCGGTTCTGGTTGGCGCTGGTGGGGGGCTTCATCGGCAAGGCCCAGTGATCGCCCGTGCCGGTAAGGATCATGACCTCGTTCTGGCGATCGGCGCCGACAGCGCGAAACATCTGGCCGTAGGCGCGATGCAGTTCGAAGCTGAACAGCGCCTCACTGCCCTTCGTGTGCATGCGCACTTCGATGATGCCATCTTCACGCTTCATCTTGAAAAAGGGAGAGAGGCGTTCCGAGTAGCTCTCGAACGGCTCGTCCTGCGGGAACGTCAGCACCATTTCATGATCCTCTACAACAACGCATTACACTGACAACTCCGGCCCGGATGCGGCCGTGGAACGCTCGGCATCGATAAGCCCGGCCAAGATCTGCCGGGCTTTGCCCGCTGCCCGATCGGTTGTGAGAAAGACGGGCTTCAGATCGTCAAGGTCGCTGTCGCCCATCCTGTCCTGAACCAGGGCGATCATCGGCTCGTCCTCAGTCCGAAACGCCTTGTCCGTGCCCTTCCGGAACATTTCGGTGAGCTCTTCATCGTCAATCCGGCAATTGCGCGCGTTCATCCAGAAATAATGGGAAGTCTTACCTGTCTCGGGAGTCAGAAAATGGGTGGAGGGAATCAACAGGGCTCCTTCCTCACGGGGGTGTCCGCACTCGGTCGTGGCAACCTCGAGATACAGGTTGCCGGGGGCCTCCCAACGCATGTCCGCCCACCGGTCGCAGGTCTCCGACGGACTGTCCCAAACCATCCTTTTAAAGGGTGTGACCGGCTCTCCGTCGAAAAAATAATTGGCCCAGACAGTCGAGCCTTCGCTCTTCATTTTGAAAGTGGCATGCTCGTTGGAATTGGGATTGCCCAGGGCCGGATGCAGGAACTGGGCGTGAGTCAGGTCCAGCAGATTATCGACCGCGAGTTGATAATTGCCTGCTACGTGCAAGTAGCCGCGCGCGACGGCAAAGCCGTCATCGGTGCAGAAGGTGCCGAAATCGGGCAACTTGTCCTCATGCGCCTGTTCTGCGTCGCCCATCCAGATCCATGCGATCCCATACCGCTCCATCATGGGATAGCGATGAACCGATGCCGCCTTCGGCACCGGCCCGTGGTAATTGTAGACACAGAGACCATCGCTGCCGAACCGCAACCCGTGATAGGGGCATTCGATGGTAGCGCCGACAAGCTTTCCCCTCGACAGGGGCGCAAATCGGTGGGGGCAACGGTCGGTCAATGCGACAGGCGTATCGTGCGTGTCGCGAAACAGCACAACCGGTTCATCCAGGAACGTGCGGGCCAGCGGCGTCCCGTCGATCTCCTCGGACCACGCAGCAGCATACCACACATTTCTCAGATATTTTGTCTTTGCCTCACCCATGTCATCATTCCAGTCTTTTCGCGATTATGTCGCGCTGATTATTCAATATCCGCCTCGATTTTTTCAGCGCCGAGCGGCGGCACTTCAATCAATCCGTTGTGCTCGCCGATTGACGGGGCGGGCACCGTGAATTCCGGCCGTACGCCTTCGAAGCTCAGCGGCAGCCCCATGATGCGCAGCTTCTCGTCGGGTGACGTCTGGAGCATGGAAAGCGCCGCGATCTGGGGGTGGGCCAGCACCTGATCGAGCGTCTGTATCGCAGAATGCGGTACACCAGCTTCGAACAGTTGCTGCTCCCAGTAGGCAACATCTTGTGCCTGAAGAATCTCTTGCAGAATGGGCAGAAGAACAGCCCGGTTATGCACGCGATCCGCATTTGTGGAGAAGCGCGGATCTGCGGCGAGGCCGGGCTTGCCGATGGCCTGCGCAAGCTTGCGAAATAGCCCGTCATTACCCGCCAGGACCATGATCTCGCCATCACGCGCCTCGAATGCCTGGTAAGGCACGATCTGCACGGCGCCCGAACCTTCCTTTCGCGGCAACTCGTCCGATGCAAGGTAGTTGCCGAACGGAACGGTAAGCCATCCGAGCGCGGTTTCCAGCAGCGAGGTATCGATGCGCCCGCCCTGCCCCGTGCGTTTGCGTTCGTAAAGCGCCGCAAGAATTCCGATCGCGGCCCACAGACCCATACCCATGTCGACGATCGATACAGCCACGCGTACCGGCGGCCTGCCTTCCTCGCCCATCATGCTCATGAGGCCGCTGAATGCCTGCAGCAGCGGATCGTATCCCGGGCGATCCCTCAAGGGGCCCACGTTGCCGAAAGCACCGCAGTTGCAATAAATGAGATCGGGGCGTTTCTCCGCAAAGGCTTCGGCACCGAAGCCCAGACGCTCCATCGCCCCAAACTTCATGTTGTGAACCACAACATCGGCCTTTTCGACAATGAAGTCGCGCAGCTTGTCAGCGTTCACCGTGTCCTTGAGATCGAGCGCAACGCTGCTCTTGCTACGGTTGAGCACCTGGAACATGACCGACTTTCCGGCCCAGAAGGGGGGGCCCCATCCGCGCGCATAATCGCCGCCGTCCGCGTTTTCGACCTTGATCACATCAGCGCCAAGCTCGCCCAGGATGAGTCCGGCATACGGTGCCGCAACGCTGTGGCCGAATTCCACGACCGTGATCCCTTCGAGCGGGCGAGTACTCAACATTCGGGCATTTCCTTTTCGTATCAGGCACACATTTTCGAGTCGGCTCGATCTGCGCAGGCACGCGCGATCATAGGGGGGGTG
>JARROF010000200.1:0-4556 GCA_037384205.1 Novosphingobium sp.
GTGAAGTACACGGACGGCGAACAGGCTTACATCATTGCGCCGCAGCGTCTGGCCGTTGGTGACGTTGTCGTCGCTGGCGAAAAGACCGACACGAAGCCGGGCAACGCGATGCTTCTGTCGCAGATGCCGGTTGGTACGATCTGCCACAACGTGGAGATGAAGCCGGGCAAGGGTGGCCAGATCGCCCGCTCGGCAGGCGCCTACGTGCAGGTCGTCGGCCGTGACCGCGGCATGGTCATTGTTCGCCTCAACTCGGGCGAGCAGCGTTACCTGCGCGGCGATTGCATGGGCACGGTTGGCGCGGTTTCGAACCCCGACAACCAGAACCAGACTCTCGCAAAGGCTGGCCGCAAGCGTTGGATGGGCCGCCGCCCGCTGACCCGCGGTGTCGCCAAGAACCCGGTCGATCACCCGCACGGTGGTGGTGAAGGCCGCACTTCGGGCGGTCGTCACCCGGTTACCCCATGGGGCAAGCCGACCAAGGGGGCCCGTACTCGCAACAACAAGCAGACGGACAAGATGATCATCCGTTCGCGCCACGCCAAGAAGAAGAGGTAAGACACGATGGCACGTTCCGTCTGGAAAGGCCCCTTCGTCGACCTGTACCTTCTCAAGAAGGCCGAGGTCGCGCAGGATGCCGGTACCCGCGCCGGTCCGATCAAAACCTGGTCGCGTCGCTCCACCATCCTTCCGCAGTTCGTTGGTCTGACGTTCAGCGTCTACAACGGGCACAAGTTCATCCCGGTCTCGGTCAACGAGGACATGGTCGGCCACAAGCTCGGTGAATTCGCGCCCACGCGCTCGTTCCCCGGCCACGCCGCCGACAAGAAGGGCAAGCGCTGATGAGCAAGGACAAGGCACCCCGCCGCGTCGGCGAGAACGAGGCGCTCGCGGTCGGCACCACCATTCGTGGCTCCGCCCAGAAGCTCAATCTCGTCGCCGGTCTGATCCGCGGCAAGCGGGCCGAGGAAGCGATGAACATCCTCGCCTTCTCGAAGAAGGCCATGGCTGTGGAAGCCCGCAAGATTCTCGCTTCGGCGATCGCCAATGCGGAAAACAACCACAACCTCGACGTCGACGCACTTGTCGTCGCCGAGGCATCGGTGGGCAAGTCGATCACCATGAAGCGTTTCCACGCCCGTGGCCGCGGCAAGTCCACCCGGATCCTGAAGCCCTTCTCGCGGCTGCGGATCGTCGTTCGCGAAGTCGAGGAGGCCTGATCCATGGGTCACAAGAGCAATCCGATCGGTCTGCGTCTGCAGATCAACCGTACCTGGGACAGCCGCTGGTTCGCGGAAGGCCGGGACTACGGCAAGCTGCTTGAGGAAGACCTCAAGATCCGCAAGTTCATCATCGAGAGCGTGCCGCAGGCGGCGATTTCGAAGGTGGTGATCGAGCGTCCCGCCAAGCTGTGCCGCGTGTCGATCTATGCCGCCCGTCCGGGCGTCATCATCGGCAAGAAAGGCGCCGACATCGAGAAGCTTCGCAAGAAGCTGGCCGCGATGACGTCGAGCGAAGTGAAGCTGAACATCGTCGAGATCCGCAAGCCGGAAATCGACGCCAAGCTCGTCGCCCAGGGTATTGCCGACCAGCTCATCCGCCGTGTGGCTTTCCGCCGGGCGATGAAGCGCGCGATGCAGTCCGCGATGCGTCTGGGCGCCGAAGGCGTCAAGATCATGTGCGGCGGCCGTCTCGGCGGCGCGGAAATCGCCCGTGTCGAGCAGTACCGCGAAGGCCGCGTGCCTCTGCACACGCTGCGCGCGAACATCGACTATGCCGAAGCCGAGGCGCTGACCGCCTATGGCATCATCGGCATCAAGGTCTGGGTCTTCAAGGGTGAAATCCTGGGGCATGACCCGACGGCACAGGACCGGCTGATGATGGAGGCTCAGACCTCCGGTGTCCGCCCGGCGCGCTGAGGCATAGGATAGAGTAAGCACCATGCTGCAACCGAAAAAGACCAAGTTCCGCAAGGCCTTCAAGGGCCGAATTAAGGGCGATGCCAAGGGTGGCACCGACCTGAACTTCGGCTCCTACGGCCTCAAGGCCCTCGAGCCCGAGCGGATCACCGCGCGCCAGATCGAAGCGGCCCGCCGCGCGATCACCCGCCACATCAAGCGCCAGGGCCGTCTCTGGATCCGCGTCTTCCCGGACGTGCCGGTTTCGAAGAAGCCTGCCGAAGTCCGTCAGGGTAAGGGCAAGGGTTCGGTCGAATACTGGGCGGCCCGCGTCAAGCCCGGCCGCATCCTGTTCGAGCTCGACGGCGTTGCCGGCCCGCTCGCAGCGGAAGCGTTCAGCCGCGCCGCGATGAAGCTTCCCATCAAGACCAAGGTCGTTGCCCGTCTCGGCGACACCTCGCACCTGGAGGGTTAATCATGGCCAGCAAGATCGAAGACCTGCGCGCCAAGACCGACGACCAGCTGACCGCTGATCTCGCCGACCTCAAGCGCGAGCAGTTCAACCTGCGTTTCCAGGCCGCCACGAGCCAGCTCGAAGGCCCGGCGCGCGTCAAGCAAGTCCGTCGCGACATCGCCCGCATCAAAACGCTCCAGGCAGAGCGTGCTGCGGCGAAGGCGTAAGGAGGAAACACGATGCCCAAGCGTATTCTGATCGGGACCGTCGTTTCCGACAAGACCGACAAGACCGTGACCGTGCTCGTCGAGCGTAAGGTGAAGCACCCCCTTTACGGGAAGATCATCCGCCGCTCGAAGCGCTACCATGCCCACGACGAGGACAACGCCTACCGTACCGGTGAGCGCGTCCGTATCGAGGAGACCAAGCCGTTCTCCAAGACCAAGACGTGGAAGGTGCTCGATCGCCTGCAGGCGAGCAAGGGGACCGCGGTGGAGGCCAACCTCGACGTCGAGGCGGCCAACTAAGACGTTTTTTTGGAACTGCTGGGCTGGTTTCGGCCAAAGTCCCAGTAAGCCAGTTGAGAAGGAACCGGATCAATGATCCAGATGCAATCCAATCTCGACGTCGCGGACAACAGCGGCGCAAAGCGCGTCCAGTGCATCAAGGTACTGGGCGGGTCCAAGCGTCGTTTCGCCGGCGTCGGCGACATCATCGTGGTGTCGGTGAAGGAGGCGCAGCCCCGCGCTCGCGTCAAGAAGGGCGACGTTCACCGTGCGGTGATCGTGCGCACCAAGAAGGACGTGCGCCGTCCCGACGGCAGCGTGATCCGCTTTGACAGCAACGCCGCCGTGCTCATCAACAAGAGCGAGGAGCCGATCGGCACCCGTATCTTCGGCCCCGTCGTGCGCGAACTGCGCGGCCGCGGCTTCATGAAGATCATCTCGCTTGCTCCGGAGGTGCTGTAATGGCTGCCGCGAAGATCAAGAAGGGTGACTCGGTCGTTGTCCTGTCCGGCAAGGACAAGGGCCGCACCGGCACTGTCCTCCAGGTCCTTCCCAAGGATGGCAAGGTCGTGGTCGAGGGCGTGAACGTCGCGACCAAGCACCGCAAGCCGACCCAGATGAACCCGCAGGGCGGCATCGACCGCACGCCTGCGCCGATGGCGATCAGCAAGGTTGCCGTTGCCGACAAGGACGGCAAGCCGACCCGCGTTCGCTTCGAAGTCAAGGACGGCAAGAAGGTCCGTGTGGCCGTGAAGTCCGGGGAGACCATCGATGGCTGAAAAGTACACCCCCCGTCTGCGTTCCAAGTACGACACGGAAATCGCAAAGGCGATGACCGAGAAGTTCGGTTACAAGAACGTGATGGAAGTGCCCAAGATCGAGAAGATTACGCTCAACATGGGCGTGGGCGAAGCGAGCCAGGACAAGAAAAAGGTCACGACCGCTGCTGCCGAGATGGAAGCCATCGCCGGTCAGAAGCCCGTGATCACCAAGGCTCGCAAGTCGATCGCGCAGTTCAAGCTGCGTGAGGGCATGCCGATCGGCTGCAAGGTCACTCTGCGCCGTGAACGTATGTACGAATTCCTCGATCGCCTCATCACGATCGCGATGCCCCGCATCCGCGACTTCCGTGGGTTGAACGCCAAGTCATTCGACGGCCGCGGCAACTACGCGATGGGCCTGAAAGAGCAGATCGTCTTTCCGGAGATCAGCTACGATCAGATCGAGAAGGTGCGTGGCATGGACATCATCGTCACCACCACCGCCAAAACCGACGAAGAAGCGCGCGAACTGCTGCGCCTGTTCGGTTTCCCGTTCCCGGCTGAAGAGTCGGAACAGCAGGAGGCGGCGTGAGCCGCTGAGAGAGAGAGCTTAAGTCCATGGCGAAACTGAGTTCCGTGAACAAGAACGAGCGTCGTAAGAAGCTCGTCAAGAAGTATGCAGGCAAGTATGCGCGCCTCAAGGCGATCGCTGACGATGAATCGCTCGACGAAACCGAGCGCCTCATTGCGCGCCTGAAGCTGGCCGAGATCCCGCGCAACGGCAACCCGACCCGGGTTCGCAACCGTTGTGCCACGACCGGCCGTCCGCGCGGTTACTACCGCAAGTTCGGCCTGTGCCGCATTGAGCTGCGTGATCTTGCCAACAAGGGCATGATCCCCGGTGTGACCAAGTCGAGCTGGTAAGGGAATAGACGAA
>JARROF010000201.1:0-4552 GCA_037384205.1 Novosphingobium sp.
CCCTTAGCGCAAGACCTTGAACCGTCGCTTAACTCGGCTATCCCATGCACGGTGAGAGGATGAAACATGCGTTCGGCTGTGCCATAGCACCGGCATGACCTCATCCACTGCCTTCCTCGAAGAAGCCTTCGCCCGCCTCGGCCCACGCGGCTTCACCCGTGACACAGACCTTGTATCCCCCTGGCTGACGGACTGGCGCGGCCGGTTTACAGGCCGCGCCTGCGCCATGGCCTCACCGGCAAGCTCGGAAGAGCTGGCACAGATCGTGCGCCTTTGCGCAGAGCACAAGGTGCCGATCGTGCCGCAGGGCGGAAACAGCGGCATGTCCGGAGGCGCCACGCCCGACGAATCAGGTAAAGCCCTTCTACTCTCCCTGCGCCGGATGAACGCGATCCGGGAAATTGACGTCGAAGCCCGGCGCGTCACATGCGAGGCAGGCGTCATCCTGCAGAATCTGCATGAAGCGGCCGAGGACAAGGGCCTGCGTTTCCCCCTTACACTGGGCGGCAAAGGCTCGGCGACCGTGGGCGGCCTGATCTCGACCAATGCCGGCGGATCGCAGGTGCTGCGCCATGGATCC
This sequence comes from Novosphingobium sp., assembly GCA_037384205.1. Lineage (GTDB taxonomy): Bacteria > Pseudomonadota > Alphaproteobacteria > Sphingomonadales > Sphingomonadaceae > Novosphingobium. The sequence goes on from JARROF010000201.1 coordinate 581, forward strand.
ATGCGCGCGCTCGTGCTCGGCCTTGAGGCGGTGCTGGCCGACGGGCGGATCTTCTCGATGCTGACCCCGCTCAAGAAAGACAACCGGGGCTTCGACCTCAAGCAACTGCTGATCGGGTCCGAAGGCACGATGGGCATTGTCACCGCCGCCACGCTCAAACTGCTGCCGGCCGTGGCGGAACGCGTCGTGATATGGGCCGGTCTGCCCTCGCTCGGCGCAGCGCGCGCGCTGCTGCTTCATTGTGAAGATAACGCAGGCGATGCCCTCGAAGGGTTCGAAGTCATGCCCCAGGCCTGCCTCGACGCCGTACTGCACCACCTACCTTCAGCGCGCGCGCCTTTGGCGGGGCAGCATCCCTGGCATGCGTTGATAGAAGTCGTGGCCGACCGCACTTCCGCTGCAAGCTTACGCGACCGCTGCGAGGCCATGATGGCTGAGGCTTTCGACAAGAACCTGCTCGAAGACGCGGTAATGTCCTCCAGCGAGGCGCAGGCGGAAGCGTTCTGGCTACTGCGCGAATCGGTCGCACCGGCCGAACGCGAACGTGGCCCGGCCGTCCAGCACGACATTTCCGTCCCGGTCGAGAAGATGCCCGAATTCGTAGAGACCACTGCCCCGATGATCGAGGCCGAGTGGCCCGGCACCGAAGCCGTAGCCTTCGGCCACCTGGGCGACGGCAACGTGCATTACCACGTCATCGCCCCCGAAGTCTCCGATGGGCTGACCTGGCAAAAGAATGAAGGCAAGGCCATCAGCCGCCGCGTCCACGATCTCGTCACCGAATGGGGAGGCTCAATTTCGGCAGAGCACGGTATCGGGCAGCTCAAGCGCGACGAGCTCGTGCGGCTGGGCGATCCGGTAGCGCTCTCGATGCTGCGTGCGGTCAAGCAGGCGCTCGACCCGCAGGGGCTGTTCAATCCCGGCAAGCTGGTCTGAAACTCTCTCCGACCGCAATCTCCGGCCTGCGGAGGCCCACGCTTGCCTACGCAAGGCCCAGTCTCTAAAGCGACGCCACGAAATTTAACGCCTCATTATCCTCGGAGATATCGCGATGGCCACCGCGCCGCAAAACCCCGCCCTGCCCCTGTTCTACAAAGACCTCATCCCGCTCAACTCTCAGCAGCACACGAGCTGGAAGACCCGTGGGACCGACAAGGCCACCTGGCTTGTCGGCGTGAACTCGATTCCGCTGACTGTGGAAGAGTTCCCGCAAGCCCAGCGCAATTTCCCGATCATTTTCACATCGGGCGAGAATCCGGTTCCGCTGGCGCTGATGGGCATGAACGAAGGCGTCAACGTGTTCGTGGATGAAGACGGCACGCTTAACACTCCGGTTTACATTCCGGCCTATGCCCGCCGCTATCCTTTCATGCTTGCCAAGCTGCGTCCCGACAGCGAAGAGCTTTCACTCTGTGTCGATCCGACCAGCGACCTTGTCGGCGAGATTGAGGAAGGCCAGCCGCTGTTCGAAGGCACCGAGCCGACTGAGACCACCAAGAACATGCTCCAGTTCTGCGAGAACTTCGAGATTGCTGGTTCCAAGACCGGCAATTTCATGGCCGAACTCCAGAAGCATGGCCTGCTGATGGACGGCGAGCTCAATATCGATACCGGCGACGGCAAGCCGTTCAACTATCGCGGCTTCCAAATGATCGACGAGAACAAGCTGCGCGAGGTGCGCGGCGACGTACTGCGCCAGTGGAATCAGAACGGCCTGCTCCCGCTGATCTACGCCCACTTGTTCTCGCTGGAACTGGTCCGGGACATTTTCGGCCGCCAGATGGCTCAGGGCAAAATGCCCCAGCCGGTAATGAGCGTCTGATTTCAAGGGATTGGGCGGGAGTTATTGCAGAATTGTCACACTCCCGCCAAATCTGAAAAGGGCGGCAAAGCAGCACTGGACAAATGCCGTCTATTTTGCATCAAGAATCTCTTGAAAGTCGCCTCAGGTATGCGTATGCTAGCATTGCCTGATCGGCGCTACCCTCATGGCCCGGTCGGGTTGGTGCACATCGTGCACCTCCTCCCTGAACCTTGGCCACCTCGCGTATCGCGCGAGGTGGTTTTTTCATAAGCTCCTGAAAAGCGGCTTTCCGAAGGCTCAAAGAGCTACTCTGCCGCTTGCGGCCATCCCTTTCCGCCGATCTCCTGCCCAAGGTCCGACACGACCGCAGCAAGCCGGCGCACCAGCGCACTCAGATCTCCGATCACCGATGCCATGCCGTCCCCCGGTTCGACCAGCGCCGAATCGAGATAGCAACTGCGGTCGATCTCGATCTGCATGGCATGAATGCCTCCACGCGGATCGGCGTGACGCTCCAGGACATAACCACCGGCATAGGGCCGGTTGTGCGCGGCTTCCCGACGTACATCAGCCATCTGGGAAAAGGCCGCTGCAATCAGGCGCCCATGGCACGCCGCTCCGAATCGATCGCCGATCACAACTTCGGTCCGCACCGCGCCTGCACGAACGGGAAGCGGCGGCATCGAATGCAGATCGATCAGCAAGGCGGCCCCCCACCTCTCGCGCAAATGGCCAAGTACGCCTTCCAGCGCGGCATGGTAGGGAGCATGAATCCCCTCAATCCTGCCCGCCAGTTCCGTGCTGTCCAGCCTCCGGCGCCATAGGTCGCCCATTCCGGGCAAACGTCGGGGAATGAGGCCCAGACCACTGCGGACACGGCGGCTCGGCGAAAGCATAACGCCCCGAGGCCGGTCAGTCTGGGCAAGCATTTCCCAATCGATGTCATCCGGAGCCCTGTTGAGATCAATCATCGCCCGCGGGGCATGAGCCATGAGCAGACCGGCTCCGGTCTCCCGGGCAACACCCAGTGCAAGCCTGTCAACATAGCGGTCTTCCAGTCGCAGAACGACCGATTCGGAATGACGCATGTCGCGCAGCAAAGCAGGCGGGTAAGCCCGTCCGCCATGAGGCACTGCAATCAGGACCGGTATCGCAGAGGGCTCGCTGGCGCACAAAGTGAATGCCGGAATCCCCGGAGTGCCCGGAATCCTGCCGCCTTCGCTGCTTGCCGAATCATTCCCAATCGAACCGTCAGTCATAATCGGAAGCTGACTCTTTCATCTTGCCGAGTCAAAGCGTCCCGTTCCCGGCCACTCTTGAATTCGGACGAGAATCTTAACCGGCAAAGCGCTATATAGGGGTCCTAGCCCAGCCCTAGTCGTACCTAACAATCTGGAATTCAGGCAATGATCCGCATCCTTCTCGCCGAAGACGACCAAGCCATGCGCACCTATCTGGCGCGGGCGCTTGAGAATGCCGGCTACGATGTGGTCGCCGTGGACCGCGGCTCCGAGGCCTTGCCCTACCTCGAAACCGAGGAGTTCGATCTGCTGCTCTCGGACATCGTCATGCCCGAGATGGATGGCATCGAGCTGGCGCAGCGTTGCGCCGAAGTGTCTCCCATGACCAAAGTCATGTTCATCACCGGCTTTGCTGCCGTGACCCTGCGCGCCGCCCGCGAGGCGCCGCAGGCCAAAGTGCTCTCCAAGCCCTTTCACCTGCGCGACATCGTGGTGGAAGTGCAGCGCCTGTTCGGCCTCAGCGCCCACGCCCAGCTCTGATCAAAAAATTCCTGCCCAAAGCGCTTGCATCGATAGAATCGCGACGCTAAAGGGCCAGTCCTCCGAGCGGGACAGCCTTTACAGGATGGCCTCTCGGATGCCCGAATGGAATGGGCGTATAGCTCAGTGGTAGAGCACTATGTTGACATCGTAGGGGTCGCAAGTTCAATCCTTGCTACGCCCACCATTCCAGAAACCCCCGCAAATCTCAGGATTTCGCGGGGTTTTTCTATGCTCGAAGGACATGGGCGTTCTCCGTTTCCTGCGTGAAGCGCAGGGCCACCACCTTGGCAAAGTCGGCAATCACGTCGTTGATGCCAGCGCGGATCGTCGAGAGACAATCGGGCTGGAAGATCGCATAGCGGCCTGCCGTCTTCTTGAGCGCGC
>JARROF010000202.1:0-4528 GCA_037384205.1 Novosphingobium sp.
GCGCTGCTGGCGTTTAAACCGCAAGCAGCGCGACCATCATGACCAGTCAGACCTAAAGCGCCTGCAGCTCCTTCACCAGATGTTCGGCAACCTTCTTGGCATCGCCGAACAGCATGTTCGCGTTGTCCTTATAGTAGATCGGATTGTCGATTCCCGCGAATCCGGCGTTCATACTGCGCTTGACGATCATGACCTGCCTTGCCTTGTCGGCCTCGATAATCGGCATGCCGGCAATGGCGCTTGAAGGATCGTCGCGCGCCGCCGGATTGACCGTGTCGTTGGCGCCGATCACCAGCACCACGTCGGTCTGCGGCAGGTCTGGGTTGATGTCCTCCAGCTCGATCAGCTTGTCATAAGGCACGTCGGCCTCAGCGAGCAGTACGTTCATGTGCCCCGGCATACGGCCCGCGACCGGGTGGATCGCGAACTTCACGTCCACGCCCTGCTCCTCGAGGTGCTCGTATAGCTCGGCTACACGGTGCTGTGCCTGCGCAACCGCCATGCCATAACCGGGTACGATGACAACCGAGCTTGCCATCTCCAGCATCGGCGCCGCTTCCTCGGCGACGAGCGAACGATGGGGGCGATCGATAGCCTCTCCACCGGTGCTCACAACCTGTCCGAACCCGCCGAACAGCACGTTGGTGAAGCTGCGGTTCATCGCCTTGCACATCACCATCGCGAGGATGAAGCCCGACGTCCCATCGAGTGCGCCCACAATGATCAGCAGCTTGTTCCCAAGAGCAAAGCCCATCGCGCTGGCGGCAAGCCCCGCGTATGAGTTGAGGAGAGCGATCACCGTCGGCATGTCCGCACCGCCGATGGGCAGGACCAGAAGCACCCCGAATACCAGCGCCAGGGCCACGAAAACAGGGAACAGGTCAGCGCTTGCCGGGTGAGCAATCAGCAAGCCGGCGCAGACCAGCGCGCTGACGAATACCGCAAGGTTCACAGCCTGCTGGCCGCGGAACATGATCGGCCGCGTCGGCATCAGTTCCTGCAACTTGGCGAAAGCGATGACGCTGGCAGTGCATGTCAGGAGGCCCAGCAGGATTTCGAACATCAGGGCCCAGAGGGTGAAACTGCCGGGCGCCTGCAGCGGCGCCAGCCGCGCATACTCGACCGCGCCGATCAGGCCGACGGCCAAGGCACCGAATGCGTGACTGATCGCGGTACGCTGTGGAATCGCCGTCATCGGCATCAGAAAAGCCAACGGAACGCCGACCAGGGTGCCCAGCAGGATGCCTGTAGCGATCCCGTCATACTCCACGACCCCGCTATGAATGAGCGTGCCGCAAACCGCGATCAGCATGCCAAGTTCCCCGGCGCGCACCCCGCGCCGGGCCGTCTTCGGGCTGCTCATCCACATCAACGCCAGCACGAAAAGGCCGGAAGCAGCAAGATAGGCGGACTGGACCAGAGCCACATCCGACGATTGCCCGAGCGTCATGATCACTCTCCCTTGCGCCGAAACATCTTGAGCATTCGGTCGGTGATCAGGAAGCCCGACACGGCATTGATCGTTGCGGCAGTAACCGCGATAAAACCGAGGGTTCGCGCCAGCGGCGTCGCATCGTGCGCGCCCGTAACCATGATCGCACCGACGATAACGACCGCTGCGATGGCGTTGGTCAGGCTCATGAGCGGCGAATGCAGCAGGGGTGAGACCCGTTTGATCAACTGGAAACCCAGAAAGGCCGCCAGCATGAAGACGAACAGCAGGTTCGTCACGTTTTCCGCGTTGTCCATGATCGTTCCCCTTAGTCTCCGTTCTCGGCGACAAGCTTCGAATGGACCACTTTGCCCCCCTGGGTCAGCCGCACGGCATCGCCGATCTCGGCGTCGAGCACCGGCCTTCCGGCGTCCTTGTCCCAGAACGCCGAGAGAAAATTATAGATATTGCGCGCATAGAAAGCCGAAGCATCCGCGGGCAGGCGCGCCGGGGTGTTCGACCAGCCCATGATCTTCACGCCGTGCCTTTCCACGATCTCATCGGCGACAGCCCCTTCCACGTTGCCGCCCTGCGCCACCGCCAGATCGAAAATCACACTGCCCGGCTTCATCGTCGCGATCTGCGCGTCGCTGATCAGGCGCGGCGCGGCCCGGCCCGGGATCAACGCCGTGGTGATCACCACGTCCTGCTTGGCAATGTGGCTGGAAACCAGTTCGGCCTGGGCCTTCTGGTATTCCTCACTCATTTCCGTGGCATAGCCGCCCGTGCCCTCACCCTCGATTCCGGCGACGTTCTCCACGAAGATCGGCTTGGCGCCAAGCGACTGGATTTGCTCTTTCGTGGCACTGCGAACGTCGGTCGCCGAAACCTGGGCGCCGAGCCGCTTCGCGGTGGCGATCGCCTGCAAGCCCGCCACGCCTACGCCCATGACAAATGCCTTTGTGGCATTGATCGTGCCCGCTGCGGTCATCATCATTGGAAAAGCCTGGCCATATACGCTGGCGGCGTCGACCACCGCCTTGTAACCCGCCAGGTTCGATTGCGATGACAGAACGTCCATGGACTGAGCGCGGGTGATGCGCGGCATGAACTCCATCGCCAATGCTTCCAGCCCCGCGGCGGCATAAGCTTCCACCGTGTCGCGCCGATCGAACGGATTGAGCGCCCCCACCAACCATGCCCCCGTTGCCGCTCCGGTCAGCAGACCGGGTTCGGGGCCTTGCACGCCCAGCACGATGTCCGCGCCCGCCACCGTTGCGGCGAGCTCACCGATATCGGCGCCAGCGGCGGCATAATCCGCATCGGGGATCGCAGCAGCCGCACCGGCTCCCGCCTCGACAGCAACCTTCATTCCGAGCGCGGTGAATTTCTTCACCGTCTCCGGCGTGGCGGCCACACGGGTTTCGCCTCTCGCCCGCTCCCTGAGCACAGCAAGTCGCATAGTCTGGTCCTTTTGGAGACACTACCCAGCCCGCCCGGCGAACGCGTCGTCAGGCAGTCTGGTCAAGTCGAATACTGGAGTGCCGGCGTTTTCCGCCGTTATCGCGCTTTCACGGCCGCCGGATCACCGGCGGCCGTGCATGCCGCGTGGTCAGTCGATTTTTGCGAGTATTTCGTCAATTTCGCGCTTCGCCTGGTCCTTGCACGCCTGCTTCAGTTCAAGGAACGATGTCCCTTCGGCAGAGATGTAGTGAATCCGGTCAGCCGGAATACCGCAGACCTCGAAAACCGCCGTCATGTTGGTCTTCATGGTATCCAGGTGAGCCAGCGGTGACCCCGTGAACGGGATGCCATAGGCGGCCGTGATGAAGATCCGCTTCTCGGGCGAGAGCAGGGGAACCAGCTCGGCATGATCGTCCTGCCCAAAGAACACGTCCTTGCGCACGATGCTGTCCATCCAGGCCTTGTAGCTTGCCGGCGGACCAAAGTTATACATCGGGACCGTCACGAGCAGAACATCGGAATTGATGTATTCCTGCGTGAGCTCTTCGGAGAACTCCAGGACCTTTTCCTGCTCGGGCGTAAGATCGCCCTTCGCGGCGGCGAAATGCGCCTTGATCAGGTCGTCGAGCGGAATGGGAGGCGGATTAACGCCAAGATCACGGCGTACCACAGTGTAGTCCGGGTACTTTTCCAGCCATTTCTGTTCCAGATAGTCACCGACATTGCGGGAATGAGAACCCTGGACGCGCGGGCTGGTATCAAGTCTTAATAACGTCGGCATATCATCTCCACAGTTTCTATCGAAGGCCCCGTATTCGTAACTTTCACTTCGAGTCTGCGGAATTTTTCCCGACATCCCCCGAACCTTGTCGAAAACGGTGTAATCCGTCGCGGCTGTACCGCACTCTATTTAGCACCCTGCTGTTAGCTACCCCGGCAGAAGGGCTCTTGAACAATCGCGCTGCGGTCAGGATCATTCGGCTGAAAAGATCAAAAACGGGCGAACGCAAAGGCTTTCGCGCAAGGCGTGCATATGGCCCGGCAGCAACCCCGACGGCCGGCGCAACACGCTTCCCGGCCAGCCATGTCACAGCGTGACGACAATCTTGCCGAAAAGTTCCGGCGCGTCGAGCGCTGCGAACGCGGCCTTGATATCATCAACGCCAAACCGCTTGCAGATCGGCGGCCGGATAGCGTTGGCCTCGATCGCCTCCTTCATGGCCTGATACATCTCGAAGCTGCCAACGGCGACACCGCGGATACTCGCACCCTTGCCATGGAGCATCATGGCATCAAGGCTGTCGCCCGGGCCCGCCAGCATCCCCACCAGTGCAATCTCGCCGCCGAAACCAACCGCCATCAGCGATTGCGATATAGTGCCCATGCCGCCGAGTTCGACAACCTTGTCCACACCACCGGTGAGTTGAAGAACTGCGGCGCCCCATTCCGGGGTTTCGCGGTAGTTGATGACTTCACTCGCGCCAAGCTTCCTGATTTCGGCTGCCTTGGCGTCCTGTCCGGATGTAGCGATCACCTCGGCGCCAGCAGCCCGCGCGAACAGCAGCGCGAACAGCGAAACGCCGCCCGTGCCCATCACCAGAACCTTGCTCGAAGCATCGATCGGATGCCCAC
>JARROF010000203.1:0-4509 GCA_037384205.1 Novosphingobium sp.
GCCGATATCGCGGTGTCACGCGATGCGGATGGCAATCTGGTGCTCGCACTCGTCGGCAGTGACGATCGCGTAACGCTTGTCGATCCGGCCGGTAACGAGGCACCCGTAGTCGGTACGATCGCTTTCGCCGACGGCGGCAGCGTCACGTATCAGGCGCTCGCGGCGGGGATTATGCCGACCGACGGGGACGATCACATCATCGTTCCGTCAGATCCGGCGCATCCCGATACCGGGGCGGAAATTTACGGCGGGCTGGGCAACGACCGCATCGAAGGCGGGACAGGGGCGGACGTCATTACCGGAGGATTCGGCAACGATCTGCTCGAGGGCGGCAGCGGTGCGGACACGTACTATTTCGCACGTGGTGACGGGCAGGATACGATCGTCGATGTCGAGGCGCGCGATGCCTCCAGGCTCGATACACTGCGCTTTGGCCCGGGCATTCTGCCCTCGGATATCGAATTCCTCACGGTCGGCCCTGACGATATCGTTATCGGGATCGCCGGAACCGGGGATCGCCTGACGCTCAGGGACATGTTCCGGGCGGGTACGTCGAAGGTCGACTATGGAGTCGAGCAGTTCGTCTTTACCGATGGTACGACCTGGGACTTCGCGGCGATCATGGCCGCAGCGGCCCAGGCCACTTCCGGCGACGATGTGCGCGATTTCGGCGCGACGCTGGATGTAACGGCGACTCTCGATGGCGGTGCGGGAGACGATGTGCTGGCCGGTGGTCCGGGCGATACCACTTACAAGTTCGGCCTTGGCTATGGTCACGACATCATTCGCGAAGCCGGCACCTGGACGGGGTCCGACGACACGCTGGTGCTGGGCAGTGGCATTGCCGCTGCCGACCTTGTGGTCGTGACCGAGGGGAATGACCTTGTTCTGCGGCTCAAGGGCAGCGATGACAGGCTGACCATTCTCGGCCAGGCGGCAGCCTCCAGGCCGCCGGTCGACCATGTGGTCTTCGCCGACGGGACGAACTGGACATCGTCCCAATTGCAGGCCGCCGCAGTAACACCAGAGGCGGCTGAAGCACTTCTCCATCCTTCCGATCCCGATGCGGACCCGTTTGGGGGTGACATTTTCGCCCATGCGCCGGGCGGTGGTGGAGCCGGTAGTGCGGGTTCTTCTACCATCGGCCTGCTCGAACAGACGGCCGTCACTCAGGAATATGTCGAGGGCCTCGGACTGGCCGGTTCTGCCAGCACTCTCGGCAATGGCACGTACCAGCTCACGCCCAATTCGAGTAACAAGGTCGGTGCGGTCTGGGGACGCGTCGATCTCAGCTCCAATGTCGTGTGGACCACGCGCATGTACTTCGGGGCCAGTGACTCCGGGGCCGACGGTATGTCGTTCGCTGTTCAGAACGTCAGCGGTACGGCTTTGACCGGTGCGGGCGGCGGCGGCATGGGCACGCTGGTAAGCGGTTCCTTCGGGATCGTTTTCGACACTTGGGGGCAGAGCGCTGACTTCTCGCAATTCGTCTACAACGCGAAGCTGGGCGACAACACTTACGACCCGCGACATGACTACGCCAATCTTGAGGACGCGGCATGGCACGATGTCGTCATTACTTGGGATGCGGCAAGTTCCCGCTTTTCCTACAGCGTCGATGGCGTGGAAATCGGCAGCAAGACAGCCGATGTTGTCAACGAGCTGTTCGGGGGCAAGAGCGAGGTCTGGTACGGCTTCGGAGGGGCGACAGGGGGATCTGCAAACGATCAGGAGGTCCAGATCGTTTCGATCGAGACCGTCCAAAACCTTGGCGCCGATCCCGCCAGCATCGGCAAGGTGGGGCAGATCGGCTCCGGACTCTATGAGCGCAAACTGGCGGGCGCGGCGGCCCGGAATACCTACGATGTTTTCGTGCCGGTCGAGAGTTGGGGCGATCATGTCGATACGATCGTCCATTTCACGCCGGGCGATGCGGGGGATCGTCTTTCGATCGCCGTGGCCGAGGGGCTTGACGGTGACGTTCTCGCCGGAGCGGACGGTGCGGACACACTGATCTATTTCGCTGAGGCTGGCACCTTGCGGCTTGAGGACGCGCGCGTTCTGCTGCGGCTCAAAAACGTCACTCCCGATACGCTCACCGGGGTCAATTTCGCGGGCGGGCCGTTCGAGCGGATCGTTGATGAGACCATAAACGGTACCGGCGATGCCGACGTCGCCACTGGTGGCTGGGGCAATGACACCATTGCGACTACCTGGGGGGCCGACACCCTCTCGGGCGGGCCGGGCAACGACAACCTGCAAGGCGGTGGAGACAACGACGTCTACCTGTTCGGGCGTGGCAGCGGGCAGGATACGATTACCGATCGCCGTGTCGATTATGATTTTTATTCCGGTGGTTACGATGCTGTTCTGTTCGGCGAGGATGTCGCCTGGGAAGATCTTGCGTTCTCGACTTCGGGCAAAGATCTCATCATCGCGATTGCGGGAACCGAGGACCGGATCCGCATCGTCAACGGCTTCCGCAACACCAATTACCGGGTCGAGGAATTCCGCTTCGCCGACGGAACGGTGAAGACCTATGCAGATATCACTGCGGTTCTTTCGACGGGCGATGCCGGCGACAATACGCTGGTCGACGACAGCGGTTCGACCGAGATCGTCGCGGGTGCGGGAAACGATACTGTCTCGGCCTATTGGGGCAATGACCGGATCATCGGCGGGACCGGCGACGACACGCTCCACGGCGGCGGTGACAACGATGTCTATGTGTTCAACCGCGGCGACGGGCGGGACACGATTTCCGACCGGCGCGACGACTACGATTTCTATTCGGGCGGCAGCGACGCCATCGAATTCGGCGAAGGCATCGCCTGGGACGACCTCCGGCTCAGGCGCTCGGGGAACGATCTCTATGTCGCGATTGCAGGCACCGAGGACCGGATCCGCATCGTCAACGGCTTCCGCAATGCCAACTACCGTATTGAGGAATTCCGTTTCGCCGACGGAACGGTCAGGAGTTATGACGATATCACTGCCCGGCTCCATACCGGAGGGGACGGTGATGACACTCTGGCCGACGACAGCGGTGCCAGCACGATCGTCGCGGGCGACGGCAACGATACTGTCTCTGCCTACTGGGGCGCGGACCGGATCGTCGGCGGTCGCGGGAACGATACGCTCTACGGCGGGGGCGATGACGACGTCTATGTCTTCAGCCGCGGCGACGGTCAGGACTATATTTCCGACCGGCGCGACGATTACGACTTCTATTCCGGGGGCAATGACGCCGTTGAGTTCGGTGAGGGGATCGCCTGGGACGATCTGATCTTCACCCGATCGGGTAGCGACCTTCTGGTCCAGATCACAGGGACCGAAGACGGTCTGCGGATCTACCGGGAAATCGACAATACGAATTACCGGGTCGAGGAATTCCGTTTCGCCGACGGAACGGTCAAGACGTTCGACGATGTCCTGGCCGCGCTCGACACGTCCTCGCTCGCCGGTGTCGTGGCCGTGGGCGTTGATGTCGGCGAGGGGATCATCGGGACGGACGCGGCGGAGCGTCTGACAGCTACCGGGTTCAATGCCGGGACTACGCTTGACGGCAGGGGCGGTTACGACGAACTGACCGGAAGTGCTTATGACGACGTTCTGATCGGCGGTGCGGGCAACGACCGGCTGAGCGGCGGCGTGGGGAACGATATCTACCGCTTTGCGGCGGGTTTCGGCCAGGATCAAATCGATGAGTTGACGTCGAACGGCGGGCTCAATGCCATTGAATTCGCGGAAGGGCTTTCACCGGACGATCTGGTCATTCGCGCCGATTATACCGATCTCGGTGATGGCGTTTATGACTTCGGCGCGGCGGAAATCCTGTTTGCCGGAACCGAGGACCGCATCCGGATCGCCGATTTTGATACTATCGCAGAGATTCGTTTCGCTGACGGCACGGCTCTCGATCGGCAGGCTATGGCGTCGCTGTCCGTTCGTTTGTCCAGCGGCCAGAACGTCATCGATTATGCGGCTGTTCCCCAGCCAGACATCCTCGCCGGCGGCGCGGGCGATGATTCCATCTATGGTGATACCGGTAATGATACGCTCCTGGGCCATGCCGGGAATGACTACATCGAAGGCGGCGATGGCGCCGATCAGCTGGAGGGGGGAACCGGCAACGATGTATTGCGCGGCGGCGCCGGGGCCGACGTCTATCGGTTTTCGGCCGGCTTCGGGCACGACATCGTCAATGTGGACGACAACGGTCTCGACTGGATCCAGTTCGACAACACGATCCTGCCCGACGACGTAGCGATTGAACGCGGCGTGATCCAGCGTCCGCAAAATGGCTGGTCCGATGACTACAGTTTGTTCCTGCGTGTGCGGAGCACGGGGGACGTCGTGCAGATTCCCGGCATCATGCAAGGGGAAAGCAGCCGGTCCATAGCAGGTGTCAGTTTTGCTGACGAGACAACGTGGTCGTTCGGCTATCTCTTCGAGGTGGCAGAGCCGACCGGAGGGATCGATCTCAATTCGGGTGGAGCCAGCGCGGAC
>JARROF010000204.1:0-4490 GCA_037384205.1 Novosphingobium sp.
GGCAGTCCCAGTTCAGTGCGCCCATAGAGCTGCGGGCAAAAGCGGAAAAACGCTTCCGCGACCTGTACGACTGGATTTCAGAGAACATGGAACAGCACATAACCGTTGAATCCTTGGCGGACCATGTCGCGATGAGCCCCCGGAATTTCAGCAGAATATTTACAAGAAAAACAGGATCGACACCCGGCAGGTACGTTGAGTCCGTGCGACTTTCCCGGGCCAGGGAATTGCTGGAATCCAGCGACATGTCCATGGAGGCCATTGCCGAGGCGTGTGGCTTCGTGCGCGAAGAAAGGCTCAGGCGCGTGTTCATGCGTCAACTTGGCATCACGCCCTCCCGCTATCGCATTCACTTCAGATCATAACGTCGAAGGTTCACTTCAAAATCCGCTACCGCCGCCGGAACGTGGTCACCGGCAGGACCACGGTGAAGATGGGACCACTGTTTCCGCGTTAATGTGCACTTGGGTTCGAATGGAAATCCAGTTTGGCTGATGTGATCAATCCATGCAGAAGAGATCCCGTGTATAGACCTTATTTTCAACGTCATCTAGCACAGAATCATAACGGTTGGCTAAAATGATGTCGGACTGGCGTTTGAACTCAGCCAGATTGCCAACGACCTTGCTGCCGAAAAAATCTTTTCCGTCCGCCAGCGTCGGTTCATAGATGATGATCCGGGCGCCTTTGGCCTTGATGCGCTTCATGACCCCCTGAATGCTGCTCTCCCGGAAGTTGTCCGAGCCGTTCTTCATAATCAGGCGATACACGCCAACAGTGCAGGGGTTGCCCGGAACGCCGTCATGTCCGATATCCCCCGCACCGAAGTAGCCCGCTTTGGCCAGGGCATTGTCAGCAATGAAGTCCTTGCGGGTGCTGTTGGACTTGACGATGGCCTCAATGAGGTTGCTCGGCACATCCTTGTAGTTGGCCAAGAGCTGTTTGGTATCCTTCGGCAGGCAGTAGCCACCATAGCCGAAGGAAGGATTGTTGTAGTGTCCGCCAATACGCGGATCGAGGCAGACACCTTCTATAATCTGCCGGGTGTTCAGCCCCTTGCTTTCAGCATAGGTATCCAGCTCGTTGAAATAACTAACGCGCAGTGCCAGGTAGGTGTTGGCGAACAGCTTGATGGCTTCGGCTTCCGTCGGTGTTGTGTGGAGGATGGCGGCGTCTTTATTAACGGCGCCCCTGGCCAGCAGTTCGGCAAACACTTTTGCTTGCTCTGCCATGTCATCGTACGTACCGACGATGATGCGACTGGGATAGAGATTATCGTAGAGCGCCCTTCCCTCGCGCAGGAATTCCGGACTGAAGATAAAATTCCGGCAGCCGTATTTTTCTATGAGTGAGTCCGTGTATCCCACAGGTACCGTGGATTTGATGACCAGCGGTACGCCGGGGTTGACCCGCAAAGCGATGTCTATAACGTCTTCCACCGCACTGGTATCGAAATAGTTGGTGTTGGGATCATAGTTCGTTGGCGTGGCAACGACGACACATTCCGCTTTGGCGTAGGCGAATTCCTTGTCCAATGTGGCGGTGAGGTTCAAGTCCCTGGTTGCCAGGTATTTCGAAATTTCCTTGTCGACAATGGGCGACTTGCCGTTATTGATGAGGTCGACCTTTGCCTCGGTGGTGCTGACGGCATGGACTTCGTTATCCTGGGCCAAGAGGGTGGCAATGGACAAACCGACGTATCCGACTCCGGCTACCGCAATCTTCATATCTTGCACCTTTTGAAATTCAGTGAATATTGTAATGCCTGTCTTGGATGGTTGCTACCCAGATCGATACCAGCACCATCAGTCAGGAGCGGTTATCCAGCAGGCATCGGTTGCACTCGTGCATATCTTTTGGAACGATAGGAACCTATTGAACGATAGGAACTTGTTTTTTGGTAGCAAGTATATCCCAGAATCACAAAAGGTTGTCAAAGCAAAAACGCCACAACATGTAGTACCTGCCATAAAAATGAAATGAATTCAGGCGCAATGACATTTCGGCGAGCCACCAGCTGTTGCGCGGCACAGCGATTGACGATCAGCCGGATGCGCCAACGTATCACCGCGGCATCAGCGCGAATACACCCCAGCCTATGTATTCACGCGTGTAAGCAGCGTAGCGCTCGGGTTCCGAGGTCAATTTGGCTCGAACTTCTTTCGCGAACTCGTCATCAGGATTAGCTTCAAGCCATCGGCGCATGGTGAGCCATTTGGCCGCCTCGTATCTGTCCCAGCCGTCTTGGTCAGCCAGAACCATTTCAACGACGTCGTAGCCAAGGTGGCCGAAAGACGCGAGAAGTTCTGGAAGCATGAGAAAGTCGGAGATTGAATTGGCAAGACACCCCTTGGCAACATCTTCCGTTGGCGGAAACTGCCGCCAGTAGGGCTCGCCAATGAGAAGGAGCCCTCCGTTGTGAATGCTCTGCGCCAGCAGTTCGATAGTGCCGCTGACGCCCCCAGCAATCCAGGTGGCACCGACACAGGCTGCTACACCGATCTTCTCGTCAGAAACGTAGCCCGCAGCATCGCCATGGATGAATTTGACTTGATTGGCGACGCCGAGTTCTTCAGCACGTAGTTTCGCCTGCTCGATGTACAGCTGGCTCATATCGATACCGGTGCCGATGACGCCGTGATCGCGTGCCCAGGTGCATAGCATCTCCCCCGAACCGCAGCCGAGGTCGAGCACTCGGACTCCCGTTTCCAGACGCAGCGCTGCGCCGAGAGTGGCGAGCTTTTCGGGGGTGATCGGGTTATGGATGCGGTGAGCACTTTCAGTGATATTGAATATTCGTGGGATGTCCATTGCAAAAATTTTCCTACGGTTTTAATGGTGGGCATCGCCCACCATTGATTTTTGTAAATAATTCGCTTGGGCGCTATCAGGGCACCAGGGATTGTTGATGGACGTGCGGGAGGCCCTTGTTTCAATTGTGGTGGGCGATGCCCACCGAACTGGTTTCACCCCGTCAATGCGTCAGCGAGAGCATTGCTGACCTGATCGGGCAAGACGCATGGCTTTTATTTTTGAGGAAAGGGTCGTTGGTTTCATCTCAAGCAGTTCGGCGGCGCCCCCCGGCCCATATACCTTCCAGTGACAGCGTTCAAGAGCCGCAAGGATGTTATCGCGCTCCCTTTGCTTCATTTGGGCCTCGGTGAAAATGGCGGGTTCACCCGCCGATGCGGCGGGAGCCAGTGTGGATGTGAACATCTCGCGTGCCAACAGATCCGGCAAATGAAAACCGAACCGGGAGCGGGAAACAATAACCGCCCTTTCAATAAGGTTTTGCAGTTCACGGATGTTGCCCGGCCATGAATATTGTTCCATCGCGCTTATATCGGTGCGGGTCAATTTCGGCGTTGGACAGTTGAGCCGTTTGGCCGACATATTTAAAAAATACCGTGCAAGTATGCTAATATCCCCCGTTCTGCTGCGAAGGGGAGAAACTTCGATGGGGAAAACGTTGATCCGGTAGTAGAGGTCATGACGGAATCGCTTTTCAGCGACAAGGCATTTCAGATCCTGATTGGTTGCAGCAACAATCCGCACATCTGCCCGGCGGGTGGTGTTCTCGCCGACGCGTTCAAACTCGCCCTCTTGGAGCAACCGCAAAAGTTTGACTTGCAATGCCAATGGGATCTCACCGACTTCGTCCAAAAACAACGTCCCGCCATGGGCGGCCTCGTATCTGCCTTTGCGATCGGATAGTGCTCCGGTGAACGCGCCCTTGGCGTGGCCGAAAAATTCGCTCTCAAAAAGATCTGCGGGAATGGAAGCACAGTTAATTTTGATCAGCGGGCCATTGCAACGCAGGCTGCGCCTGTGTATTTCCCGGGCCAGCAGTTCTTTGCCGGTTCCCGATTCTCCCATGATCAGAACCGAGGCATTGGTTTGGGCCACAATATCAATTTGCTGCATCAAGCGTTGGTGGGCTGCACTTTTGCCGATCATCCGGCCAAAATCGCCGGTATCATCGAGTTCTTCACGCAGGTATTGGTTCTCTGCTTCCAATTGTTCGATCTGCCGGTCTACAAGTCCAAAAGAGCCGGTGTTATCGGCGGATATGGATTGGTTGATGAACATTCGCAGCAGGAACATGTCTTCCTGATTGAGACGCATGCGGGTGAACAATGCCAGCAAACCGAGCATCTGGTCGCCGTAATGGATCGGCATCGCCAGAAACCACAGAATGCCTTCGCTTTTGGCCCATTGCGGGTCCATCATCCATTGCGAATCTTCTTCAATGTTTGCCAGTTGCAGCTGGTTCGCCCGCGCTGTCATATGACCCATGATCTGTTGGTTCAGCGGTAGGTTATTAAAAAAACTGCGTGTGCGTGCATAGGTGGCTCGTCGGTTGTTCAGCGAATTACCACGGCTGGCGATCAAATGCAGGCATGCACCTTTCGGCTCGCAGTATCTGCCCAGGGAACAGCTGTAGCACCAATAAGCCCTTCGAACGACCCATAAGCGCGCCAAGGCCACAA
>JARROF010000205.1:0-4432 GCA_037384205.1 Novosphingobium sp.
CCACGGCGGCTATCACAGCTTTTTATCGACAAGCGGATTTTCCGGATACGCTGACGTTGGCAAATCCTCCCTGTCGCGAAGCGATGGGGAGGGGGACCGCCCGCGGAGCGGGTGGTGGAGGGGGAGAAACCCCTCCGTCAGCCGCCTGCGGCGACTGCCACCTCCCCATTCCGCAGGCGGAACAGGGAGGAGTAAAGAGAGTCCGCTCCCCACCGACAAACCGGCCATCGAGTCTGTTCAATCGGTATTCGGATAACAGACAATCATGCCGCCTGAATTTCTGAGGTCTGCTATCGTTGCGGCTAACGCCAGGTCGGCAGCCACATCCAGAAATTGTAGGCATCCTTGTAGGGCAGCGGCGCGGCCGAGATGATCGGGTAGAACACCGCGAACATCAGCAGGGAGAGGATCATCGATCCGGTTGCGACCAGACGCCAGCGGTCGCGGCGCTGCCAGAGCACGTCGAGCCACAGGCCCATCAGGCCCATCAGGAACGCGCCGGAGAGCAGGTAGTGGTAATAGAACTGAACCGGCTTGCCGTTGAGCGCCCACATGGCAAGGCACGCGGCATAGAGCACGATCAGCGCCAGCGCGTCATAGCGGCGGCGGAACAGCATGGCCCACAGGCCCCACAGCAGCGCCACCAGCCCGGCCAGCATCGAGAACGGATTGCCGATCATCACGATCCCGCGCTGGGCACCGTCGATATCCTTGAACAGATACCAGATCACCCGCCAGTTCACGATCCACTGATACCACTGGCTCTGGTAAGGGTGCGGCTTCTTCACGCTGTCCTGCAGCCGGATCATGTATTCGTGGTGGCCGATGAAGTTCAGCGGGGCGATCGGCTGATCGGCGTAGAACATCGCGGGCAGGAACGTGAGCCAGTAGACCGCGAGCGGAAACAGCCCCAGCCACAGCGTGGCCTCCGCCAGCGACACGCCCTTGATCGGCCCTGCGTCCTTGCGGCCGACGATGAAGACACCCCGGTCGCGAATGCGCAGGATCAGGAAGGCAAGGCCCGGCATCATCAACGCGGGCGCGCTGCTCCATTTGGCCCCCAGCGAGAGGCCCAGCGCAATGCCGCTCAGCACCAGATGCACGCGCGCGCCGCCGGTCGAGCGGGCGCGCAGGGCAGCGGCGAACTGCCACAGGCCCACCATGCACATGCCTGCTTCCATCATGTCGAGCATGGCGATGCGGCTCTGGATGAACCACATGCAGTTGGTCGCCAGCAGGGCGGTGGCCGCCAGCGTGGCCGCGCGGCGGCGCGAGAGGTGCCAGATCAGCCGCGAAAAGCCGAACAGGCCCAGCGTGCCAGACAGCACCGGGCCGAGCCGCCAGGCCAGCGGCCGGTCCCCCAGAAAATGGATGCAGGCCGCGATCACTTCCTTGCCGAACATCGGGTGTTCGCGGTTGGCCGGGATCAGGTCCAGCAGCTTGAGCGCGGCCGGGACGTAGTGAACCTCGTCGAAATAGTACTTCGACGGTATCGAGACCCGCCACAGCGCCAGCAACAGGAACAGCGCCGCGATGCAAAGGCACCAGCCGATGGGATCTCGGGTACTTCGGGGGGATAGCGGCATTGGGCGAGCGGGATAGGCACGAACGGCGGTCTCTGCAAGAGCGCTTGAAGCGCGCGGATCTAAGGCAGCGGCTTGCGTTGATCCGCGCGCGCTCTTACAGCCGGGGCCATGAAACGCACGACCGGACAGGACCGCAGCAAGACCCGCAACTGGCGCCCTGCCACCCGCGCAGTTCGCGGGGGTACCTGGCGTTCGGAAATGGGCGAGACGAGCGAGGCGCTCTACCTCACTTCCGGCTATTGCTATGACGATGCCGCGACAGTCGCCGCCCGCTTCGCCGGGGAGCAGGAGGGCATGACCTACTCGCGCCTGCAGAACCCGACCGTGGCGATGCTGGAAGAGCGGATCGCGCTGATGGAAGGCGCCGGGGCTTGCCGGGTGCAGTCCACGGGCATGGCGGCAATGACGGCGGCGCTGCTGTGCCAGCTTTCGGCGGGCGACCATATGGTCTCGGCCCGCGCCGCCTTCGGTTCGTGCCGTTGGCTGGGCGACAGCCTGCTGCCGCGCTTCGGCATCGACGTCACGGTGGTCGACGCGCGTGACACGGCGGCGTGGGAAACGGCGATCCGCCCCAATACCAAGGTCTTCTTCTTCGAGACTCCGGCCAACCCGACAATGGACGTGGCCGATCTGGAAGCCATCGCGCAGATCGCCAAGGCGCACGGCATCACCACCGTGGTCGATAACGCCTTCTGCACGCCGGCGCTGCAGCGCCCGCTGGAGTTCGGCATCGATGTGGTCGCCTATTCGGCCACCAAGCTGATGGAGGGGCAGGGGCGCGTGCTGGCCGGGGCCGTCTGTGGCAGCGAGGAATTCATCAACGAGAAGCTGCTGCCGTTCCAGCGCAACACCGGGCCGAACCTGTCGCCGTTTAATGCCTGGGTCGTGCTCAAGGGGCTGGAAACGCTGGACCTGCGCGCCAAGAAGCAGAGCGAGAACGCGCTCAGGGTCGGCCAGTTCCTCGAAGGCCGCGTGCCGGTGATCCTGCATCCCTGGCTGGACAGCCACCCGCAGCAGGCGCTGGCGCGGAAGCAGATGGATTCCTGCGGCCCGATCTTCAGCTTCGTGCTCGACGGGGGGCGCGAGCAGGCGCATACGCTGCTCGATGGGCTGGAACTGATCGATATCTCGAACAATATCGGCGATTCGCGCTCGCTGATGTGCCACCCGGCTTCGACCACGCACCACAACATGGGGCCGGAAGGGCGCGAGGCTATGGGCATTTCAGAAGGGATGATCCGTATCAACGTGGGCCTGGAAGACGCTGATGATCTGATCGAGGATCTCGATCAGGCGCTGGCTAAAGCAGGGCTCTGAACGCAGGTGAACGAGCCGTGGCGGCGCCTTTGTGAGGGCTTGTGCGGCAAGGGCCTGCAAAGCTGTTGTCGGCTCGCGGATTCGCCGTTAGTCTGATTCCCACGATGAAGGAACTGTTCCAGCATACCGCGATCACGGACGGCGTAACGGTGCGCGTAGCCGTCAATTTCCTGCCCGAGCAATCGCGCATTGAGGCGGGGAAGTGGTTCTGGGTCTATCACATCCGTATCGAGAACGAGACGCCGCGCACGATGCAGCTCATCTCCCGGCACTGGCGCATTACCGATGGGCACGGCGAAGTCAGCGTGGTCGATGGGGAAGGCGTTGTGGGCGAACAGCCGATGCTGCGCCCCGGTGCCAGCCATGACTACGTTTCGGGCTGTCCGCTCTCGACTCCGCAGGGCTCGATGGAAGGGTACTACACCTTCCGTCGGACCGATGGCGCCGAGTTCAAGGCGCTGATCCCGTTCTTTCCCCTGGCCGCGCCTGCAACGGCGGGGTAGCGGGCGGTTTCAGGATGGGTTCTCAATTTGAGCCGTAATGTCCTGCCCTTGGGGGAATATGACAAGCGTCCGCTTGGGCATGTCCAGGACAGTTGAAGTTGCAGCCAGGATCCCAAGTCCAAGCCGACCGTCGTAGTTGTTGTGGGGGGTGCTCTCACTGCTGACCTGAACCTGTTTCGCGAACAGGCCGCCGAGATCCAGTTCTGCGACTCCGATCGCCTCTTTGGTATGAAGTTCGTCAGCGGTTGTAGAAGTCAGGGTTGTGCCTTTCCGGTCAGCTTCGGGAATGATCCGGTTCCAGGGATCGGCGGCGAGGCTGACATAGAGAGTACTTCCGTAATCAAGGAGCAGGGTGACTGGTTGGCCATTGATTGCGGCATGCACGCGAAAACCGGGGGCGAAAGCCACTGTTATCGGAAGCTGTGGCGGGACTTTGGCACCTTTTGGGATGCTCGTTCGAGAGCTGCCGTGAACAGCTATGTGGCCGGGAAGGCCGAAAGCGATCCAGTCTTTTTCCGGATTTACAACGACCACAAAGGCTGCAAGTGCATCGGCGCCGAGAATGGCTGTAACCGGGGTTCCTGGGGCGGCAGCGGAAGAACGAATCATTCGCGATAGTCCTTCAATCTGATGAAATCGTTGAATTATCGAAGTTGTAATGCAATGGATTCGGCATGATTACAGTAATTTTCTTTGGCAATCCGTGATTGTGTTTTTTGCGGTTTCTTCTGGTGGTGGAGGTTCTCTTTCGACTGTTGGCCCGACCGGGGCGGGGGCACGGTGCCCATGCAATGTCAGTGATTTGCTCTGGTAGCCGAGATGCAGGAAAACCGGCATCTTGTTGGCAGGGAGGTTCTTCTCCTGAAGGTCATTGCTCTTTTCCTGCCTGCAACAGGAACTTCGTTGCCCAGCTCGCCCGTGCGGCATAGGGAAGCGGCATGAAGCGCACGCATCTGCCTCTGAACGCCCTTCGTGTTTTCGACGCCGCCGCCCGGCACCTTTCCTTCACGCGCGCGGCGGACGAAC
>JARROF010000206.1:0-4949 GCA_037384205.1 Novosphingobium sp.
ATGATGGATTGATTCAATGGCAGTGTTGAGGAGGCGCTGCCGATGGATGTTCCGTTTTTGCTGAGTGTTGCGCAGATGCGTAGGATCGAGCCATTTTTCCCGCTTTCACATGGGATACCGAGGGCCGTAACCCTTGGGTGCATCGCGCCACATCAGACCGGGGCCTGTCTTCTGCCCGGTCAAGCGCACTCAGAAACTGGTATATCCGGCCCTCCATCGCGAGGAGGCCATGGCCGTGGTAATGGGGCGCTTCCTCTGATTCCATAGTACGGTCGGTATTGGGGTAGCCCGGCACCAAATGCACGACGGCGTCCGCTGGCGACCCGCTCATACTCCAGAGCGATCGTTTGAAAAACTTTGTCGCCGGATCACTCCAGCCCGTGCCGTCATTGAGAACCATGAACTGCTGATCGTCCGCTCCCCAACTCATTTTATAGCCGTCGCCCATGCTGGGCATGCGCAGGATTGTTTCGTCGCGTCGTTTCAAGCCGCGCACCGCATTGTGCGAGATAGCGGCAGAAGCGAACGTCCTGTCGCTGCCTACCAGCCGCGCCCCCATCCCCGCGATCAGGGCGCTTTTAAGAAAAGTTCTTCTGTGCTGCATCAAACGAACGTTCCATTAATGGGAAAAAGTGCTGCTCGCTCAGCGAGGCGCAATTTTCTATTTTACGGCGCTTCCACTTCCATCCCCAGGCTACCGTCAGGCAACACAATGGAACGCTGATTATCGCAGACAAACTCAGCGATCTTGTATGAAAGAGGCTCCTTTTTATACAGGAATTTAAACCCATAAATTCCCGTCAGGTATTGAGGGTCTTCTATTTCTATCTTATCCACCAAATGATTATCACTATCTAGAAATATCCGTTCCTTAACTATCATTTCACTGGAGTGGGGGATGTCCATGAAGCGTACATCTTCCCTGATGCCAGCTGTTGTCACTTCGAGTATATGGCCGTTCCACCTGGCCACCGAATAGCCAAAATAGCCTGGATCGATACTGTCAATCGGCGGGAGGTCTTCATCGAGATAGATGCGCCGTGTCTCCGCCATGAATTCGGACAGGACAGTGATCTGCTTCAAATCAGGATTTTGTAGAATCTGCAGCGCGTAGTGAGCCCACATGATCATGGGCGTGCCATCTGGCCTACAAAGGGCGCTATCGTCAGGCAGCGGTTTGCCTGCGGCTTCTGCGGCAGCTCGCTTTTCCTGAAGCTGGTGCCACTGTGTTTTGTAGGGCTCCTTCAGCGGCGGATCCGGGACAATCCATTCGGGTGGATCCGGGAGACCTGAGAAGGTCGAAGGCATGGGCGGATAACGGTTCCAAACGCCGCTGATATTCGGCACCTCCGCAAACGACGGGACAGACAAAGCGCACGCGGCTAGCATCATCGCACAACGCACGCCGACGCGACAATGAAACGGCCGGCTCATGGCGCTGCTCCTTTTGCGAGAATTGCTTTTGTAGAGACCCGATGCCATGCATGCCAGCCATCGGTGCAAGCGGGCTGCGGCGATCGTCACCATGCGCTTATCTTTTGGCCATTGGGCAGCACTACCGTTTTCAGCATCCCGCCAGGCTTACCGTTGCGAAGAGGATAATAGACGATGTCGATCTTGGCCCCAGCCGTGATCGTGTTGTGCTTCCAACCCTGATGTGTCATGAGATTGGGGCTGCTGCATTCCAGCGTATAGGTTACGGAATCTTTTTCACCGATCACGAATACATGCGGATTGGTCCATTCGAATCGTGTTACGATCATGGCTTTGAGCGTGATTTCCTTGCTTTGATCGAACATGGCGAAGGAATGGTGGCCGGAGGCGGGCACACCAATAGCTGCCAAGCCCATGGCCAGGACGAGCTTCCACGAATTGAACAGCCTCATAAGCAATTTCTCCCGGAGTGATTGCAGGTGGCGGAACTAGATGCCCGGATGCGTGAGCATGTCAGAAGTCCAGACGATACTGTACGCCGATCTGGCGGGGGCGGCTGACGGTGCCACGCGGCAAGCGCTGAGAACTGCCATCCTTCCGATCGAATGATGATGAGGGTTGGTCGCCGTAATTAAGACGCTTATCGAGCAGATTCTTAACGTAGACCATGATCTGAGACCGGCCGAAATTGACGCCGAAATTGCCGTTGATCATGTTGATCGGCTGACGCGTGAGAAATCCGCCCAGACCGTCTGGCACCTTGACCGAACTGGTGTAACTATAATCGGCCGCGACAAACAAGCTGGCTCCTTGGCTGACGGGCGTTTCATAGTAACCCGAAACCGTCCCGGTCCATTTCGGGACCAGTCCAAGAGGACTATTGGGGGCTTGGATTAACAAACCCGGATCTTTGAGAGTTGCATCGGTGTACCCGAGCCCCAGCTGGATCGAGAGCGGCACCCCAGCAAACGGCCTTCCCGAGATTTCGGCTTCGCCACCATTGATTCGCGCCTTGCCTGCGTTGGTGGTGAAGGGAAATCCGCAAATTGGCAGCAGTGCATTTTGCTGAATGTGGGACCAGTCCATGCGAAATGCCGCGACAGATGCGTTGAGCCTGCCGTCGGCCAGTCGGCTTTTGGCCCCGACTTCATAGCTCCACAGCGTGTCGGATTTATATTGTCCGATATCGTTCACCGTCAGCCCGAGTTTAGAAAGATCTTTGGCACAGAAATCAGGCAGCCGCGCCTGGCTGCCACCTGCGCGGAAACCTTTGGACACCGAAGCATAGATATTGCCACTGTCACCAATTTCGTAAGACAGCACCGCTTTGGGAACCCAACCCGATTCTTTGTTGTGCAAGGTCGGATTCTCTGCTTGGCCCGTCTCACCGTAGATGTAGCCGGTATCGGTTGAGCCAGGTCTATTGAAGGTCGCCCAATATTTTCGTAATCCCAAAGTCAGGGTTAGCTTCGGAACAGGCTCATAATAGACTTCGCCAAAAAATGCAGTGTCGGTTTTACGCGTTTCTGCGATAGACGCACTTAAATAGGGCGGCGCAAGGCCCGCATCTTCCATTTCCTGTACGAAAATGCCTGGCGTATCACTGGAGCTTTTGCGCCTCTGGTAGAAAAAGCCCACGATGCCAGAGAGATTTGGCAAAATCCTTCCCTTATCGAAGGAAAGTCTCATTTCCTGCGTCAAACGTTGCTCTTTCGCGAGACTGATGACAAAAAAAGCAGGAGGTCTGACAAAGAAGGGAGGACGCTCTAACTCTTTCGCCTGCGCATCGAAAAACTGGTTTGTGCCTTCGGTATCGTCTTCCAGCTCGTGAATTCTACGCTTGAAATAGCTGCTGGACGAAATCGCTGAAAAGCCGTCTCCCGTATAATGCAGCACCAGCGATGCGATACCCCAGCGGTCTTTGGAATATTCTTGCACATCGCGGTCACGATCTACCGTGTAGGACAACGGTTTATAGCCAGGGAGTGGTACATAGGCGGCCGGAAAGCCATGCAGCTTGCCTGTTTGGCCAATGGCATTGACAGTCGCTTCCAGCGTATCGGTTAGCTTTAGACGCAACGTAGCGGAGCCTACATATGTATCGTTACGTCCCTGTCCCTTCCTGGAAATAAGCTTGCCCGACGAAGCGTCCGGGAACCTTCGCGTGATGTACCCTGAATCTCGAGTGTAGCCGAACGCTAGGTCTAGCGCGATCCGGTCCGGCACCAAAACCAGATTCGCCATTGCATTGCCATCGAAATCCAGGTCGCCGCCCCGGGTGGCGCCCCCCTGGACCTGAACTGAACCGCCGGTTTGGCTCAGCGAGGGCTTCTTTGTGATGAAGCGGAGCGTACCCCCCATGGAGCTTGCGCCAAACAGCGTTCCTTGCGGACCTTTCAAAACCTCGATCCGTTCGAGGTTTAGCGTCTGCGGACTGACGGAGGGGGGGATCGGAGTGTCGTTGATGTAGTAGGCCGTGGTTCCGATGCCGACCACACCCCTGATCGTGGTTGACCGGTCGCCACTCCACAGCACTTCCCCTCCCTGGCCATATTGGAAGCTCAGATTGGGGATCTTGGTTGCATAATCGGTGAAGCTGCGGATATTCTGCTTTTGCAGATTGGCGGAGGAAATGGCGGTAATCGAAGCTGGTACGCTTGTCAGCGCTTCATCCTTGCGACGCGCGGTTACCACAATCTGGGCATCTTCGCCGGGAACAGAAGTATTCGTGGGTTCGCGCCGCTCTTGGGCTATCGCGGTTCCTGTCGGCAGAGTGAGAGCCGTGCCGCAAAGAAGACCGGCCACATAGATGCCCCGTTTCCAACTGACAGGAAGTGTCCGTGCACTTTCCTCGTTCGCAAAAAATTTCGTCATGCGTCTGTATATCTCCCCCCATGTTGTCTGCGCACATTCCCGGTTATCGACCGGTTGTCATCGCTGTGTAGCCTGCCGCAGGGCGCGTCTGGCCATTCAATGGATGTTGACACGCTTCTGGCAGCCAGAGCTTCGCAGTTCCGCATGATGCTGCAGCCCGAAAGCCGCTCGACCAGACAGATTCAATGATGAGCAAGACGACGAACAAGTTTGCTCCTGAGGTTCGCGAGCATCCATCCCCGCTGGGCCGCGATCACGTCCATAGCCGCTATGATCGGCTGCTCTGGGCACACGCTTCATGGAGTGGGTGAAGGAGGCCGAGGTGATCCGGGGTAAGCCGGTGAGGCTTACTGGTTCCTCGCCGATATCCTGATCGCAAAGGAAGCCGCGCTCTATGAAGAGCAGGCGGTCTGACGATTGGCATGCTTCTGGCATCGGGCGTCCCGTTCTTTTGAAACCGGACGGGAAGCCCGATGCCGCTATACGATTTCCACTGCCCTCAATGTTCCGCCGATTTTGAATTGCTGATGCGGGCAAGCGATCAGCCGGCTTGTCCGAAATGCGGCAGTTCTTCGGTTAACCGGCTGATTTCCCGTGTTTCTCCACCAGGGAAATCGAAAGCCATCATCGCTTCGGCACGG
>JARROF010000207.1:0-5623 GCA_037384205.1 Novosphingobium sp.
GACAACCCTTGCCGCAGCGTTACTTTCAGCTGTCCCGCTGGTGGTTTGCCCTGGGCTGGCCTGCGTTTATCGGCGTCATCATCATTTTCTGGCTGATGGTCGCAAAACCGGAGATTGTGCTGTGAACCTACCGCTCTTCCGCCGCCTGCTGGGGCAGAATATCGAGACCTTGGCCCCAGCCCTCCGCCAGGCGCACGACGCAGCCGAGACCCAACGCTGGACCGGCATGGCGGTGGTGACCCGCAGCCGCAATCCCATCGCCATTCTCCTGTGCCGCATGCTGAACCTGCCCGCGCCCGGGTCCGACATTCCGGTGACGGTCATCTTCGAGCGCCGCGGTGACGGCGAAAGGTGGTGCCGGACATTCGCGGGACGCTCGTATTACAGTGACTTCACCAGCAAGCCCGGCTTGATCGTGGAGCGCATGGGGCCCACCACCAACATCTTCCGTCTTTCGATCAAGGACGGACAGCTCCACTTTGTCCTCATCGGCTTCCGTTTCCTGGGCCTGCCGCTACCCGCGTGGCTCAGGCCGCGCTGCCCGGCGATCGAGAGAGAGGAAGCGGGACGCTTTGTCTTTGACGTTCCGGTGACCATCCCCTGGCTGGGTTTCGTCATCCGCTACACCGGCAGCATGGAGCTTATCGATGACTGACGATCACCCGATCATCCTTTTCGACGCGGAATGCGTGCTGTGCTCGGCCAATATCCGGTTCATCGTTACCCACGATCGCAATTGCCGCTTTGGCCTTGCTTCGATGCAAGGAGAAGCCGGCGCCGCGCTGTTCCGCCGCCATGGCATCGACCCTGCCGATCCCGACACCATTCTCGTAATTGATGGGGGCGTTGAATGTCGTGGCTGACGAGAATGCCGTTTAGAAACCGATCGATTGGCTAGCCCCGGGTTTCGCCGCGACTTCGGCACGCAGGCGCGCGACGATCTCGTTGCCATCCTGCGCCGGATCATGCCGTAACTGGCGCGCCACGACGGCAAGGTCCCCCGGCATAAGACCGCGCACCGCAGACAGCGAAACCGGAGGCTCAATGCCGAAGAAACGGGTGAACGCCCGCGCGGCTTTGACACCGGACAGCGCACGCAGTTCCAGCTTGAAGACAAAGCGCCGCAGCGTTGCCGGGTCCAGTCTCGCCGCATGGTTGGTTGCCGCGACCACCGGCAACGGACGCCGGTCCAGCCACGTCAGCAATTCGTTGACCTGGCTGACTTCCCAGTTCGTCTGCGCGGTGCTGCGGTCGAACAGCAGCGAGTCCACTTCATCGAACAGGAGCACGCATTCCTTGTGCCGCGCTTCGGCTAAGGCCTCGGCGATGCGCTCCTCGCTCTCGCCGACCCATTTCGAAAGCAGGTCCGAAGTACGGCGCACCAGAAGCGGACGGTCGAGGGTCGAGATCGACCGGTCCCGGCGCCTCCACCGGAAGATCGTTTTCGTCGCGAAGTGACTTTACCAGTGAACGCGCGGGCCGCAGCCCGCCGTCGGTCTCCCCCGCAAGCCGGGCGACGCGCGCCGAGACGCGCAGAACCGACGCCGCTTCAGGCGCGCTTTCGAAAAGCCCGTCCCAGCCGTAGCCGGGAGTCACCCCTTCTTCCTGCGCGACATGTTCCAGCATCCGCAGGGCGATCCCCACGAGCCGTTATCGCGCTTGCCCCGCCCCACGGATCGCCCGTGCGGCACGGCCTGCGCTCCTTCCGGAGTGACCGCGATCAGCGGCTCGCAACACTCCAAACGAACAATAACGAGGCTATGGACAGGAATATCTGGATTCAATTCGCTCCCGGCCACATGTCCGCGCCGGGACAGAATACGGCAGTCGAAATGGGCAAACGTGCTGCGGAAATGATTGCGCGGGTTTTAGCGTGACAGCCTGACGGCAAGGGCGGCATCTTCACCGAATTCGGCGAGCGTGAGGCGCCACTTTGGGCGCCGATTGCGTTGCATAATTTCGTGTGCCATAGGCGACCATATGATTGACAAAGTCAGTAAACCAGCCATCAAGCGCAAGAGGAAATCGCTAAAGGGCGAGCGTGTTCGTGACGCCATACTAGATGCGACCGCAGAGCTCATGAAGACGATACCTGCCGCATCGATTTCTATTGACGTAATAGCAGCCAAGGCAGAAATAACCAAGGGCGGACTCCTTCATCATTTTGAGTCCAAAGACGAATTGTTTCGCTCGCTGGTGCAGCGCGTATTATTAATCGACAAAGCGAACCAGGTCACATTCGGTGAGAATATCGCCAGCAAGGCGCAGGATGAGGTCGAATTTATCCTGAATCATGTCGACCGCAGTTTCCTAGCCACAGGCACCGCTGCCGACACAACCAAGACATTGATGGCTATTGCCGCCTATGATCCCAGGCTGCTCGAGCCGGTTCGCGAGTTTTTTGCTGAGCAGTCCGAGCGGATCATTGATAACTCGGTCAATCCCTACGGCATGATGATCTTGATCGCACTCGCGGCAGGCATCTATGCGCATGATGCGATTGGCGTGCCGTTGTTCGAAGGAAGGTTGCGCAATAAAGTACGTGAGGCGGCGATGGCGCTGGCGCGCCAGATGATGACGGCGGAAGGCGGCACGGCGATACCCAAAAAACAGACCGGCCGCACGCCCATACCCTCCCGAGCGCGGCGCGCGCGTGAAGAAATTCGAGCCAGCCGCTCTCGGAACCCGCGGAATCGCGCAGACTGAGATATAGATGCCTCCCTTAAGGGTAAGACGTTGCCTGCACATCATTTGTCAGGGATGTGACGCTCATGCCGGGGAACGCTGTTTCTTGACCACTTCGGCACGCTCGATCGTTTCATGGATCAGACGGGCGTAAGGGGCCATGGTGAAGCTCGCCAATTCACAGAACAGGCCGTCCAGCGTGTCCTTGGCCTGGAACTTGGCTGCCGCACTGACGCCGCACAGCATGATCTTGACCGCCGTGAACACGTCGAAGAAACGCAATCGCTCCTGCGACACGTAATCGCCAGTAATGTCCCCATAAATGCGCACCAGCGTCTCTTCCGTCACCTTGCTACGCAGGTTGGTGGCCAGCCAGGACACTTCCTCGGCAGGATCGCCCAGATGCGTCTGCTCCCAGTCGAGCACGCCCGAGATACGGTCATTCTCGATCAGCACATTGCCCAGCGCATAGTCGGAATGCATCAATGATGGCGGCGCATCGACCTGTGGAATATTATCGTACAACCACCGGAAGCCACGTGCCAGCAAGGGCGACGGATAATCCAATTCATCGTGGAATATCTGCCACATATCCAGCCAACGCCTTATTGAATCGGTCGCCGTCCGATCCCTGGCCCATTCGGCCAAATGGCAGGCGTTCACGATGCCGTGATGGTCCGACAGGGAAATGCGGTGAATGTTCGCCAGCGTTTCCACGATATTGTGGATCAACTGGTCCGACAGGTCGTGGGTGGCTTCGAAAACGCTGCCATAGTTGGAGCCGGGCATCTTGCGCACGACGATGAATTTGGTGCCGGTTTCATTGTCACCCGTCTCCAGGATAAAAGGCTCGGGTGCCGGGATGCCGGCGGCATGGGCCAGGCTGAAAACCTGATATTCGGCCTGAATGTCGATCCCGTCGAAGACGACCACGGCGTCGGGTAATTGCGCGCGCATGACCAGTTCACACTCGCCAAGAACCGGCTCGGCAAATTCGATCAGCACCGTCGCCCGGCCATAACCGCCCGACAGCCGTCGCGCCGACGTCACGACGATATTCTCGCCGCCGGCAACCGTCCGCCGGAAATAGCTTTGCAGCGTATCGCAGTCGAAGCGGATCGGCTTTTCATGGCTCAGTGCGGAATCGACCGGCGCCGCCAGACTGTCCAGTGTTTCGCATTCCCAGTCGAAAACCGCATCCCGCCATTCCGTCACCGCCTGACCCTCGCACTCAGCGAGTGCCTGCATCATCCGGTCAAGCCGGTGCGCGATCCTCTCCCGCACGGCTTCGGCGACCTCGAACCGCTGCTCGGGCCGGGGCGCGGGCGGCAAGTCATGAGCCGCAGGCTGTGCCAACAGCGCCGCGCCACGGTCGAGCAAAGCCCTGCCCTGCATATCCCGGTCGTGGTGCGCCTGCCGTCGGCTGGCATGGCCCAGCAACCGAGCGATCCTGCCAGCCTGGGTCAGTGTCACCTGTTCAGCCGGTTCCTGGGTGAACGATACGCCCTCGACCAAGCTGCGGTCCAGAGCGGTGACGAGGCGCGCGCTATCGGGTGTCATCATCTGTGCCTTTTATTCTTTCGACGCTCATCAGCGCATGGAAGGAGTGGTCGCGGAGGCGTGTGTCAGCAGAGCCGCAATTGCCGGACGCAATTGCCGGGCGGCAGCGGCCAGCGCTGCCGCATCGGGCACGCAACCGGGCTGCAGCATCGCCAGAGCACCATAGCCGGCGATCACCTGCTTGACGCGCGCAAACAGCCCGAACCAAGCGAGGTGAAAAGCGGGCACGATCGCACCGATGCACTGTTCGTAAGCGCGAACCACGACGGCGGCAGGCCATTGATCCTCCAGCGCGACGATCAAGTCGGCCAGGTCCTCCACCGGATCGCCCCAATGGTTCGCTTCCCACCCGTCAAGCACCACCGATCCGTCTGCTGCCACCAGAATCCGGTCAGCATCGCAGCCGCCATGCACCCGCCCGGCCGGAGCGTCTTCTCCGGGGAGAGACGCTTCCAACAGATGCAGCGCCCGGCTGACGCCCGGCGACGCCATGTCGAGCCCGCGCCAATAGTCGCGCCATGCCGCCAGCCATCGGCCTGTACCCTCGGCGGCGGACGCAGGGTGGTCCGTCGGATCGAGCGACGCAAGATGGACGATATGCAATTGTTCGATAATCTCATTTAACAGCGCGTCATCCTCCGGCATACGGCGAAGGGGGGTAAGCGCCGTAGCGGCATCGTGCACCTGCGCGCCCGCAGCGGCAGCGGAGCGGGCGCATGCCTGAGCATAGGCGGCATCCTGGCCGGGACAGGGCGGCATTTGCGCGAGCGGCGGATTGCCGTCCCCGGTTGCGCAACGCGGGCTCGATCGTTCCTCGTAATACCCATATTCCCACGCAGCCAGATCGGCGCGCAAGGCGCGGGCATCCTCTCCCTGCGGCGCAAGCGCCAGCCGGCTCTGTCCGTCCACCAGCTTCCGGAACAGTAACCGGACCCGCGCTTCGAAACATTCCGGCCGCTCGCTCGGATCTATTGGCGCCTCCATGCCGTCGGTTCTGCCGCACTGCCCGATCAGTGCGTCCAGCCGCCGCAACAGCGCCAGCCCCTCGTCAAAAAAACGGGCATGATAGCCGGATCGCTCCCCGTGGCGCAGCCAGCGCGCCATCAGGTCCGCAATCCGCAGCTTGCCCGCGAGCGGCGGATTGTCAGTCGCGTCGATCCGGGGGAGCGTCGCATCCATCGCATCGAGCATTGAGGTAACGGTAGGGAACATGACGTCTTGATCCTTCACATCTTGCGGGCCGACATCCGTTTGGGGGGCAGCAGTTCAGGCTGGTCGGTGCAGTGCACCGGCCAGCCTGCCATCAGAATTTCACGCCAAAGGTTGCACCGAACGTGCGCGGCTGTCCGGTATAGCGGAACAGAACGTCGGCACCGGT
>JARROF010000208.1:0-4360 GCA_037384205.1 Novosphingobium sp.
TGAAGCCGTGATGCAAGGCTAGCCGGGGACAGCAGGAACTGAGGACATTGTGCTGTCGCGCCGTCGTCATCATTCAAACCTAGATCGTGAGTCATGCCCCAGCCCCCAAAACGCCTCCTTGCATCGATCCACGACGTCGGCCCCGGCTCGGAACGCCCGGTTGAACAACTTTGCACCTTGCTGGAATCGCGCCTGGGATCCCCTCGCTTCGCAATGCTTGTAGTACCCGATCACTGGGGCCGGCATCCGCTGCGCGAGAACCCGGCGTTCCAGGCCAAGCTCCGCGCCTGGTCTGACGCAGGGATCGAGATGTTCGTCCACGGCTGGTTCCATCGCGACACCGCGACGCACAGCGGCACGGCGCAGTTCAAGGCACGGCATATGACGGCGGGCGAAGGCGAATTCCTCGGCCTTTGCGAAGCCACGGCCCTGCAGCGCATGCGCGATGGCAAGGCGCTGATCGAAGACGTGATCGGGCGCGAGACCGCGGGCTTCATCGCTCCCGCGTGGCTCTATGGCGATGGCGCAAGAGCCGCCTTGAAGCAGGCCGGTTTCGCGCTTGCCGAAGATCACTGGAAAGTCTGGAATGCCGCGAACGATGCCATTCTGGCCAAAGGTCCTGTCATTACCTGGGCAAGCCGTTCGCGGATGCGCACGGCCTCGTCCCTGGCTTTCGCGGCCCTTGCAAGGCAGGTTCTGCCCCTCACGCGAACAGTCCGTATCGCGGTTCATCCCGGCGATGTCACGAAAGAGGCCCTGCTCGGCAGCATCGACAGCACGCTACAACGCTTTGCGGCGACCCACCGCCCATCACACTACGCGGAAATTCAATAGATTACACACATGAATGGCATTTCGATGGCAGAAACGCGTCCTCCAAGTGACGAACGGCACAAGCGTCACAAACCCGACATCCGAAATCCATAGAGCCCGCCCCGAGTTCGAAAAATATTCCGTCCGCATAGTGCGGATGGCCATGAGCGGCGGCGTCTGATCGATCATGCAGAGACCACTCAGGATCACAATACCGATCCATAGCCTGGACCCGGGAGGCGTTGAACGTGTTGCCTTGGGGCTTGCTTCCGAGTGGGATCGGGCCGGGCATCAGGTAACGATCGTTCTGGGACGATCAGGCAGCGCGAACCTGTGCAGCGCTCCGCCGCTGGATTACTGGCAAATTCCCACCCAGTTCCCAACCTCCTCGTGGGAAACGCCCTGGATGGTGCATTGCCTGTGCAGCTATCTGTTGAACCATGTCAGCGAAGTGCTGTTTTGCCCGGGCAACACATACGCCGTTGTCGCGGCCGCGATGAAAATGCTGCTGGGCGAACACGCTCCACCGGTGGTCCTCAAGGTCAGCAATGCGCTCAAACGTCCCGACATGGCACCCTTCATGCGGTTCGGCTATGCCAGCTGGCTGCGTATCCAGGGCGGACTGTTCGACCGCCTGGTAAGCCTCTCCGAGCCGATGCAACGCGAGATCTGCGAGACCACTCTCGCTGATCCTCGGCAAGTTCCGGTCATCGCCAATCCTGTCGTCACGCGCAAACGGCTGAGAAACCTCACCCGGATCGAGCGACGGCCGGCTTCGGTCTGGAGCACCGCTTATCTGGCCGCAGGGCGGCTGGTGGCGCAGAAGAACTTTCCCATGCTCCTGCGCGCTTTCGCACGCTCGGCGCGGCCTCACGACACCCTGACGATTGCCGGCGAAGGGCCTGAGCGTACCGCTCTGGAACAACTTGCCGCCAAGCTGGGCATTGCCGACAGAGTCCGCTTTCCGGGGTATCTCGCCAGCATCGACCCGCTCCTTGCCGAAGCAGACGTGTTTGTTCTCAGCTCGGATTACGAAGGCCTTCCGGGCGTGGTCGTGGAAGCGCTCGCGGCAGGCTTGCCCGTCCTCGCCACCGATTGCTGTGTCAGCATGTCGTGCCTGCTTGATCAAGGCCGCACGGGCCTTCTGGTAGAGCGAGGCGACGAGGCGCAATTTGCCGATGGCCTTGTCAGGATCCGTCAATTCCGGACCGATACCGATCGGGCCCACGCCATAGCCGCGACCTACGAAATAGAAAGCGCGGCCAGCCGCTACCTCGAACTGATGACCGAACTCAGCCGCAGCCATCGGCGCGAGACCGACCGTCAACGCGCGCTCGACGTCATGTCCCCGCGCACCTCCCGCCATCCCATGCGCTGATCTGCGAAGTCTTCCGGAGAATTTCGTGTCCGAACCTGCCGCCGTCCTGGCCTCCGAGATGCCGGTCCTCAATAGCGCACCGGCCATTGAGCTGAAGCCACAGGACCGCAATCACCATCGTGGCCGCAACGCGATCTTTTCAATCCTGCTGTCGCTGGCGGTAATCGCTGCCGTCATCCACGAGATGGGCGGCGTCGACCTGCCGCGCCTCGCCGCCATGGTTCCGGCCAGCCCCATCTTCTGGATCGTATTTGCGGCCTATTACCTGATCACACCGGCAAGCGAGTGGTTCATCTTCCGCCGGCTCTGGCGGGTTCCTGCCGCCGGTTTCCTCGCGCTGCTGCGCAAGAAGATCTACAATGAGCTTCTGCTCGGTTATCTGGGCGAAGCTTACTTCTACACCTGGGCGCGCCGCCGTGTCTCGCTCGACGCAGCACCATTCGGCGCGGTCAAGGATGTCGCGATCCTTTCCGCAATGACCGGCAACGCCGTTACCATGGCTCTGCTCGTCACGGCCTTGCCGATGTTGGGAGCCACGCAGCTCGGCCTCGATTCCCGCACGCTCACCCTGTCACTCGGTGTCATCCTGGCGATTTCGCTCTTCGCGATGGTGTTCCGCCGCCGTGTGTTCTCATTGGCGCGCGGGGAGCTCATGATGATCACGCAAGTCCATCTGGCCCGTATTGTCCTGTCCACGGTGTTTCTTGCGGTTCTATGGCATCTGGTGTTGCCGCAGGTTCCCCTCTCCTGGTGGCTGTATCTGTCAACGTTGCGCCTTCTCGTCTCTCGTCTGCCCCTCATGCCTAACAAGGACCTCCTGTTCGCCGGCATCGCCGTGGTCGTGCTGGGGCACGAGCGCGACATCGGCGCGCTGATGACGCTGATGGCCGGCATCATCCTCGCGACGCACCTGATCCTTGGCAGCGCGGTCGCAATCAATGACCTCGTCAATCCGGAGAAACGCACATGACTGCTGCGGTCGCTGTTCCCGCCGCCTTCGCGTTACCTTTCCTCGCGGCCGCGTTGATGCCCTCGACGCCCGACCTCGGCAAAGCCGAAGCCCAGTGCCGTCCCGATGAAAAGGGACCCGCCTTCATGGTCACGGTCGATGGCCTCAAGGACCGCAAAGGGAACCTCAAGCTGGAAGTCTATCCCGACAACAACGAGGACTTCCTCGAGGACGACAACATTCTCCTCAGCGCCGGGAAAACATTTCGCCGTGTCGAGGTCCCTGTCCCTGCCTCAGGCACGCCGGTGCTTTGCGTTCGCCTGCCCGCTCCGGGAACCTATGCCGTCAGCCTGCTGCACGACCGGAACAAGGACCGCAAATTCAACTGGACGATCGACGGCATCGGCTTTGCCGGCAACCCGAGACTCGGCTGGGGCAAACCCAAAGCCCGCAAGGCCAGCGCGACGGCAGGTCCCGGCCTCACGCCGATAACGATCATTCTCAATTACCGCCGCGGACTAGGCGTGGCCCCGCTGCATAAAAAGGACTGAGCCGATGAAGATCGTGGACGTCTGCGCTTTCTATTCGCCCCAAGGCGGCGGCGTGCGCACTTATGTGGAGCAGAAACTTCGCATCGCTCCACGGCTCGGCCACGAGATCGTGATCGTCGCCCCCGGTGACGAGGACGCGGTCGTCGAGCGCGGTCCCGGCGCGCGCATCGTCTTCATCCGCAGCCCCCGGTTCCCGCTGGATCGCAAATATTGGTATTTCAACGAGGTTGAGCGCCTTCATGCCGTACTGGACGCGGAAACGCCAGACTTCGTAGAAGCCACCTCCCCCTGGCGCAGCGCGAGCCTTGTCGCCGGCTGGCAGGGACCGGCGCCGCGCAGTCTGGTCATGCACGCCGATCCGCTTTCGGCCTATGCCTATCGCTGGTTCGGCCCGATCTTTTCCCGAGAGACGATCGACCGGCAGTTCTCGATGTTCTGGGAACACCTGCGCCGCAACAGCCGCATGTTCGATCATGTCGTCTGCGCCAATGCCGACCTCTCCCGTCGGCTACGCGAGGGCGGCGTTGCCAGTACGATCACGATCCCGATGGGCGTTGAGGAGGGGTGCTTTTCCCCCCGCCATCGCGATCCGGCCCTGCGCGCGCAGCTTCTGGAAGCCTGCGAAATGCCCGAAAGCGCTACGCTGCTGCTGGCTGCCGGCCGGCTCGC
>JARROF010000209.1:0-4355 GCA_037384205.1 Novosphingobium sp.
GGCCTCGGGTTCGATACCGCGACGGAAGTGGCGATCCTCGGCATGTCGGCGGGACAGGCGGCCAGCGGGCTGTCCGTATCCTCCATCCTGGTGCTGCCCGTGCTGTTCGCGGCGGGAATGGCGCTGATCGATTCGATCGACGGGGTGCTGATGCTCGGAGCCTACGAATGGGCGTTCGTGAAACCCGTCCGCAAGCTGTACTACAACATCACGATCACCCTGATTTCGGCGATCGTGGCGATCGTGATCGGCGGGATCGAGACCATGGCGCTGATCGGCAACAGGTTGGGCCTGACCGGGGGCCCCTGGCGCATTGCCGCAGAACTCGGCGAGAACTTCAATGGCCTGGGCTTTGCCATCATCGCGCTGTTCATCGCGTGTTGGGCGGTGAGCTTTGCCATCTATCGCTGGAAGCGGTTCGACGAGATCGACGCTGTTTCCTCGGCATGAGGCAACCGGCGATTGCCATTCCGCAGCCGCTGGGCTAATCGCAGCCATGAAGGGTGAAGGCGACTTTACCCTTCAGACATTGATCGCGCCGGTGCCCGGAAACGGGCTTAATCGGGAATGCGGTGAGGAAGGCTCCGGCCTTCCGATTCCGCAGCTGTCCCTGCAACTGTGAGCGGATAGTGCGATGCAAGGCCCTTCGATGGGCAGCCACTGGGCGTGCGATGCGCGCCTGGGAAGGCTTGCATCGCACGATGACCCGCGAGCCAGGAGACCTGCCGGCGCACTGGTCGCTCTTGCCATGGTTCAGGGATTGACCACGGCACGGTAACACTTCCGTCTGGGCGACGAAGAATCTGTGCGGCCGGGGCTGCACGGACGCGTGGCTTCGGGCATTGTTCGCGCCTGTCCGCCGTCGCGTGTTCGGCCGGATCTTCCGGCAAGCCCCGGTCTGTCGTCCTGCGGCGTCGGAAGGGTTGCCATGTCTGATCTGTCGAAAGTCCCCGTCACCATCGTGACCGGATTCCTGGGGGCGGGCAAAACCACGCTGATCAGCTATCTGATCCGCAACGCCGGCGGCCGGCGGCTGGCGGTGGTGGTCAACGAATTCGGCACGCTGGGCGTGGATGGCGACATCCTGCAATCCTGCGCCATTCCCGATTGCCCGGCCGAAAACATCGTCGAACTGGCGAACGGCTGCATCTGCTGCACCGTGGCGGACGATTTCATTCCCACGGTCGAGAAGCTGCTGGCGCTCGATCCGCGGCCCGACCACATCCTGATCGAAACCTCGGGCCTTGCCCTGCCCAAGCCGCTGCTCAAAGCGTTCGACTGGCCGGCGATCCGCAGCCGGATCACGGTGGACGGGGTGCTCGCGCTTGCCGATGCCGAGGCGGTGGCCGCCGGGCGGTTTGCGCCCGATCTCGAAGCGCTGGCCGCGCAGCGCGCCGCCGACCCGGAGGTGGACCATGAAACGCCGCTGTCCGAAGTGTTCGAGGACCAGCTCGCCTGCGCCGACATGGTACTGCTGACCAAGGTCGACCTGGCGGGGCGGGAAGGCGTTGCCGCCGCGCGGACAGTGATCGCCGCCGAAGCTCCCCGCCCCGTCCCGGTCATCGAACTGACCGATGGCCATGTCGACCCGCGCCTGGTCCTGGGGCTTGGCGCCGCCGCCGAGGACAACATCGGGGCCCGGCCCTCACACCATGATGGCCAGGACGATCACGAGCACGACGATTTCGACAGCACGGTCGTTACCCTGGGCGAAATCGCCGATCCGGCAGACCTGGCCGCAAGGATCGGGGCCCTGTCGCGCGATCAGCGGATCCTGCGGGTAAAGGGCTATGCCGCCGTGACCGGCAAGCCGATGCGGCTGCTGGTCCAGGCTGTGGGTTCGCGGGTGCGCCATCAGTATGACCGGCCGTGGCGCCCGGGCGAGACGCGCAGCACGACCCTGGTGGCGATCGCCGAACGCGACCACATCGATCCCGGTGCGATAGCGGAGGCACTGGCAGGCTGAGCGCACCGGCATGCACGTCATCTTCCGCGAAACGCACGGGCTGGAGGAAACCGCCGTCCCGCAGGATCTGGGGCAGGAGCCCGGAGATCTGGTGGTGCTGTCGTTTTCCGACAGCGACCTCGGCGCGTTTGCGGGCGGGTGGCACCAGGCCCGGCGCGATCATCCGGGGTTTCCTTCGTTGCGCCTCGCCAACCTTGCGGCGTTGGCGCACCCCTTGTCGGTCGATACCTATCTCGAACGCACCCTGATCGGGGCCCGGGCGATCCTGATCCGCCTGATCGGCGGCACGCCCTACTGGAGCTATGGCCTGCAGCAGGTGGAACTGCTGGCCCGTGCGCGCGGCATCGCGCTGGCCGTGCTGCCCGGCGACGGCCGCCCGGACCCGCGACTGGACGCGGTCTCGACGGTTTCGGCAGATACGCTGACCGCGCTGGTGGCCCTGTGCGATCAGGGCGGCGCAGATGCGGCGCGGGCGGCGCTGGCCGTGCTGGCGCAGGCCGCCGGGCTGGCGCCAGCGGCACCGGTCGAAAGCGCGGCCCTGCCGGTTGCGGGTGGCTGGCATCCCGACCGCGGCCTGTGCGATCCGGCGACACTCGCGGCCGTTGCGGACCACCCGCTGGTGCTGATCGTGTTCTACCGTTCCTATCTCGCGGCCAGCGATCTCGAACCGTTCGCGGCGCTTCATCGTGGATTCGAGGCGGCCGGCTTTTCGACACTGTCGCTGTTCGTCACCTCGCTCAAGGAACCGGTAGCGCGCGCGCAGGTCGACGACTGGGTGCGCCGGCTGGCACCAGCGGCCGTCGTCAACGCCACGGCCTTTTCCGCGCGCGACGATGCCGGCCACAGTCCGCTCGACGGCACCGGGGCGCCGGTGTTCCAGCTCGCCCTGTCGACCGGCGCTCGCGAAGCGTGGTCGGGCGCGGCGCGCGGGCTTTCTCCGGCGGATCTGGCGATGCACGTTGTCCTGCCGGAGATCGACGGCCGGATCTTTGCCGGCGTGGCCAGCTTCAAGGCGACGGACCCGCGGGATGAGGCACTGGGCTTTGCCCCGGTGCGCCACCGGGCCGACGACGAACGCATCGCCGCCGTTGTGGCGCGGATCACCGGCTGGATCGCGCTCGGTCGCAAGCCGGTCGCCGAACGCCGCGTGGCGCTGGTGCTGTCCACCTATCCCGGCAAGGCTTACCAGATGGCCCACGCGGTCGGGCTCGATGCGCTGGCTTCAGCCCTGGCAATCCTCGAGGACCTTCGCGCGGCGGGATATCCGACCGCCCCGGTCGAGGACCTTGCCGGAGGGCTGACGCAGGGGCTGGCCGCATGGCCGCTCGATTCCTACCGGCAGGCGCTGGCGGGATTTCCGCTTGCGCTGCAAGATGCGCTGGCCGAAGCCTGGGGGCGGCCGGAAGACGATCCGGCGGTGGTGGACGGCGCCTTCCGCTTCGGCGCGGTGGAGGCCGGCGGATCGACCATTGCGCTTCAACCGGAGCGCGGAACACCGGCCGACCGTGATGCGACCTATCACGACACCACGCGCTGCCCGCGCCATGCCTATGTCGCGTTCTACCTGTGGCTGCGCGCGCGCGAAATCGACGCGCTGGTCCACATCGGCGCGCATGGCACGCTGGAATGGCTGCCGGGCAAATCCGTGGCGCTGTCGGATACCTGCTGGCCGGAAGCGCTCGTGGCCGACCTGCCGGTGGTCTATCCGTTCATCGTCAACGATCCGGGCGAGGCGGCGCAAGCCAAGCGGCGGATCGGGGCCGTCACCATCGGCCATGCGCCCCCGCCGCTCGCGCCCGTTGCACGGGGCGCGGGGCTGGAACGGCTCGAAACGCTGCTGGACGAGTTCTCCAGTGCCGACGGACTGGACCCGGCCCGGCGCGACCGCTTGCAGGGCGCCATCCGGGGCGAGGCGCAGGCGCTGGGGCTGGAGGCCGAACTCGGCCTCGATGGCGCGACCTCGCTGGTCGAGGCGATCACCCGGATCGACCGCTTCGTCTGCGACGTGAAGGAAAGCCAGTTCGGCGACGGCCTGCATGTGTTCGGCCGGGGCGATCACGGCGCGGCGGAGCGCGAGGGGCTTATCACCGCGCTCGATGGCAGGCGGGTGGCCGCGGGGCCCTCCGGCTCGCCCTATCGCGGCAGGACCGACGTCCTGCCCACCGGCCGCAACCTGTTCACCATCGATCCGAGCGCGGTGCCGTCGCGGTCGGCCCATGCCCAGGGCGTCGTGCTGGCCGAGGAGCTGCTTCGTCGGCACCTGCAGGATAATGGCGACTATCCGCACGGGCTGGTGATCGACTTGTGGGGTTCGGCCACGATGCGCACCGCGGGCGAGGAATTCGCCATGGCATTGCACCTGCTGGGCGCGAAGCCTGTGTGGGATACC
>JARROF010000210.1:0-4327 GCA_037384205.1 Novosphingobium sp.
TCATCACGAATTCGCCGTTCTGGCGGGCCGAGACGAGATCCTCGACGAACATGCCCTCGCCGTCGAGCATGGCCGAAGCCTGCGCCACGGTGTGCTTCTGCTCTTCCATGGCCGAGAGGTAGATCACCTCGCCGGTCACCTTGCCGTCGATCACCTTGCGGTACGGCGTCTCGATGAAGCCGTACTTGTTGACGCGGGCGAACGTGCTCAGCGAGTTGATCAGACCGATGTTCGGGCCTTCCGGCGTCTCGATCGGGCAGATGCGGCCATAGTGGGTCGGGTGAACGTCGCGCACTTCGAAGCCGGCACGCTCACGGGTAAGGCCGCCCGGGCCAAGCGCCGAAACGCGGCGCTTGTGGGTGACTTCCGAAAGCGGGTTGGTCTGGTCCATGAATTGCGAGAGCTGGCTGGAACCGAAGAACTCGCGAACGGCGGCCACGGCGGGCTTGGCGTTGATGAGGTCGTTCGGCATCACGGTCGACACGTCGACCGAGCTCATGCGTTCCTTGACGGCGCGCTCCATGCGCAGCAGCCCGACGCGGTACTGGTTTTCCAGCAGCTCGCCCACCGAACGCACGCGGCGGTTGCCGAGATTGTCGATGTCGTCGATCTCGCCCTTGCCGTCCTTGAGGTTCACCAGCTCCTTGACCACGGCGAGGATATCCTCGGTGCGCAGGGTGGTGACGGTGTCCTCGGCATCGAGGCCCATGCGCATGTTCAGCTTGACGCGGCCGACCGCCGAAAGGTCGTATCGGTCGCCGTCGAAGAACAGGCCTTCGAACAGGGCTTCGGCGGTTTCCTTCGTCGGCGGTTCGCCCGGGCGCATGACCTTGTAGATCGCCTCCAGGCCCATG
This sequence comes from Novosphingobium sp., assembly GCA_037384205.1. Taxonomy (GTDB): domain Bacteria; phylum Pseudomonadota; class Alphaproteobacteria; order Sphingomonadales; family Sphingomonadaceae; genus Novosphingobium. The sequence continues at coordinate 855 of JARROF010000210.1, forward strand.
TCGCGGTTTTCGGCCTTGTCGGCCTTCATGGTGTTGCGGATCCACGGGCCGGTGTTGACGTCGTCGATGTCGAGCAGGTTGAGCTGGTCGATCCCGGCGGCGTCGATCGCTTCGAGGTTTTCCGGGGTCACTTCGTCGCCCGCCTCGATGTAGATGCGGCCGGTGGATTCGTCGATCATGTCCTCGGCGATATAGCGGCCGAAGATTTCGTCGGTCGGGATGAGGAGTTCCTCAAGCCCGTCCTTCTGCGCCTTGTTGGCGGCGCGCGGGCTGATCTTGTGACCGGCACCGAACACGACTTCGCCCGACTTGGCATCGACGATGTCGAAGGCGGGCTTCAGGCCGCGCCATGCCTCGGGCGTGTAGGGCAGGCGCCAGCCGCCTTCGCCGCGCTTCCAGGTCACGGTTTCGTAGAAGTGATCAAGGATGGCTTCGCTGTCGAGGCCGAGGGCATAGAGCAGCGAGGTGACCGGCAGCTTGCGCTTGCGGTCGATACGCACGTTGACGATGTCCTTGGCGTCGAACTCGAAGTCCAGCCAGGAGCCGCGGTAGGGGATCACGCGGGCGGCGAAGAGGAACTTGCCCGAGGAGTGCGTCTTGCCGCGGTCATGGTCGAACAGCACGCCCGGCGAACGGTGCATCTGCGAGACGATCACGCGCTCGGTGCCGTTGATGAAGAAAGTGCCGTTCTCGGTCATGAGCGGCATGTCGCCCATGTAGACGTCCTGCTCCTTGATATCGAGGACGGAGCGGGTTTCGGTCTCGGCATCGACCTCGAACACGATCAGGCGCAGCGTGACCTTCATCGGGGCTGCATAGGTGATGCCGCGCTGGCGGCATTCGGTCACGTCGTACTTCGGGTCTTCCAGCTCGTAGTGGACGAAGTCCAGCTCGCTGGTGCCGGCGAAATCGCGGATCGGGAACACCGAACGCAGCGTCTTTTCGAGGCCCGAAACATAGCCGATCGAAGGATCGGAGCGCAGGAACTGTTCGTAGCTTTCGCGCTGAACCTCGATGAGGTTGGGCATCTGGACGACTTCGTGGATGTCGCCAAAGATCTTGCGGATACGCTTCTTGGCGGAGCGTCCGGTATCGAGGGGCTTGGTCGCCATGTGGGTCTGTTGCCTCTTCGCTTCTTGATCGGAAGGACCGATTCGCATGAACGGCCCTAAAGAATTTCGTCTTCAAATTTCGTCTTCGCGAGGACGATTCCTCCGCCCGAAAGCGGATCACCTGAAACACCGAAAGGCCGCCGGCATGCAAGGAATCCCTTGGATCAGGGTTCGTTGCGGCCTGCAGCCTCTGCGTCAGATGGATACCCGGTTCGCTTCCTTCCTGAGCGTGTCCCCGCGCATGGACCCGCCTTGCTCGAAGCGCCGAGCAGGGCCCGCATATAGGAGTCTGCTCCCGTTCTGTCAAACCGCCTTGGAGCGCATGTCCGGCTTTCGCGCAGCGCCGGCCAGGCGCGCTGATTACCGCGAAACGATCACTGAAATATCGTTTTTCGATATTATCGTTTGACAATAAGAAAGCGTGGAATTATCGAATTTCGATATGACGTATATCGGAGAACATGAAATGACAGTTGCAGAGGCATGGGGCGGCCTGCGTCCCTTCGCTGTTGTCCTGGCCCTGGCGGCCACGACGGCTTTCTGGGTTCCCACGGTGGCGGCCCCGGCAGACAGCCGCGCGGGGGCGGCGCCGGCCGTGGTGGTCGTGGCGGCACCGGGGGCTTTCGCCCCGGCCTTGATGTAACGGGAGGCGGGCATGACATCGATCAAACGAGATCCGTTGCTGGCCGTGGCCAAGGGCATCCTGTGGTTCCTGATGGGGATCATGGCCCTGAGCGCTGCGGCCTGCCTGCTGGCCGCGCCCGCCGTTTTCTTCATGCGCGATCATATCGCGGCGGAGCTGCTGAAGGATGCGCCGGACCTGCCGCTCATGCAGTTCATCGGCCTCGTCATGACGGCCTGCCTGCTGGGCGCGGTTCTGCTGGCTTTGCTGTTCCGCGTGTTCCAGTTGCTCAAGCAGATCGTCGATACCGTGGGCCAGGGCGATCCTTTCGTGCCGGACAATGCCCGGCGGCTGACGCGGATGGCGTGGCTCACGCTTGCCGTTCAGTTCGCGAGCCTGCCGATTGGCGGCATTGCCCTGTGGATCCACAATGTTGCCGAGGGCACGGAGGCCGGCCCGTTCGGCGGTCACACCGGAACCGAATTCGATGGCAATGGTGTGCTGCTTGTCCTGATTCTCTTCATCCTTGCCCGCGTGTTCCGCAAAGGAGCCGAGATGCGCGCCGAACTGGAAGGAACCGTGTAATGACTCTAGGGCTGAATTTTCTCTTCGAGCGCGCGCCTTCGGGTGAGACCTGGCGCCGGAGCCTGCAGGACCCGCTGCTCGTCACGGCGGTGGTGGTTCTGGTGACCGCGCTTATCGGCGTGGCCGTAACGATGGCCGCGGCTTTCGCCGGTCTGGTGGTGACGATGACTACGGATTCGCCGGTCGGGCGCGCCTTGTCCGATCCGGCATGGGACCCGGTCGCGGCGATGATCCTGGCGCTGGTGGCGCTCTCGGTGATCGCGGGCGGGATCGGCAATGTGCTCCAGATCGTTGCCAGCGTGGCCGCGCGCAATCCCTTCGAGCGGGCCAATGCCGGGCGCATCGAGCGGCTGGGTTGGCGCGTGGCCGAACTCTGGGCGATCGGCTGGATCGCGCGCTGGCTGGACGTGCCGGTGGGCGGCGCGATCAACGGGTTCGATATTTCGGTCGATCTCGGCGGCGGCAATACCCTGGCCTTTGCCCTGGTGCTGTTCGTGCTCGCCCGCGTGTTCCGGCACGGCAACCGCCTGCAGGACGAAGTCGAAGGGACCGTGTGATGGGCGCGGACGGCACCGAAGCGGAAGGAACCCGGATCGTGGTGAAGCTCGACGACTTGCTCTACGCCCGCCGCATGACGCTTACCGAACTGGCCGAGCGGATCGGCATCACGCTCGCCAACCTCTCCATTCTCAAGACCGGCAAGGCCAAGGCCATTCGCTTTTCCACGCTGGAGGCCATTTGCCGGGAACTGGATTGCCAGCCCGGTGATCTCTTGGGGTACCGGACTGCCGGCGAATAGTGCGTGCGGCTCCTGGAAGCGGCAAAGGGGCTCTCAGACCATGAAGTCGAAGAGGGCCCCTTTCTCGTTCACAGGTTCGTCGGCGTAGGCCCTGGCGATGACTTGCGCGGCCGCCTGTTCCCAGTCGAGCCGCAGTTCGGCCTCGGCATCGTTTTCCGGGATGTCGTGGTGGGTGAAGAACACCGGCTTGAAGCCCTTGGCGTCTTGCGGGCCGAAACGCTTGGGCGAGGCGGCGGTGTTGACCGTCACCGGTATCGCCTTTGGGTAAGCCACGCCGCCTATGGAAAAGGGTACGGGCTGATACCTGATCGAACGCATGCGAACCGCCTCCTGGCTGTCCATGCCCCCCGTAAGA
>JARROF010000211.1:0-8199 GCA_037384205.1 Novosphingobium sp.
CCGAGACCATGAACAGCGTTACCGAACCGATGGGGCATGAAATGGTCGATGCCTTCGATCATGCCGCCAAGGAGGCGCGCGCGGTGCTGCTGACGGGGGAGGGCAATGGCATCTGCTCGGGCGCGAACCTTGTCGCCGTGCAGGATATGCTGACAGATCCGATGCGCGATGTCGGCGGCCAGCTCGACCGTGTGTTCAACCCCGTAATCATGGCGATCAAGCGGATGGAGCAACCGGTGATCACCGCGATCCGAGGCCCGGCGGCGGGTTACGGCGCGGGGCTTGCCGCGGCGGGCGATGTGGTGCTGATGGCGGACAATGCCTTCTTCTTCTGCGCCTTCTGCCATGTCGGTCTCGTGCCTGACGGCGGCGCGACGTACTTGCTGGCACAGGCCGTCGGCCGCGTGCGCGCAATGCGGATGATGCTGCTGGGCGAAAAGATCGATGCGGAAACCGCACTCGACTGGGGCCTCGCCACGAAAGTCGTGCCCGAAGCGGACCTTGATTCCGAAGCGATGACGCTGGCGAAAACTATCGCCTCCGGTCCGCGCTCGCTGGGCATGATCAAGCGTATGGCCTGGGATGCGCTTGATTCCAGCCTTGAAACCGCGCTGCAGGCCGAACGGCGCGGCCAGCGCGACGCCGGACGGACCGAGGATTTCCTGGAAGGCGTCACCGCGTTCGTGGAGAAGCGCAAGCCGGTGTTCAAGGGACGGTAACGGAAGCGCGAATCCGTTCTGGCCAAGGGGAAGCGGCTTGCGGGTCTGCCTGCCCGGTCATCGCTGTGCCTGGGGCATCCACAAGTGAAGTGTTCCGGCGCAAGATACATCTTGAACGACTGTTCGAAGGCGTGCATGGCGAACGTATCGGGACCGTAACGTTTGCAGGCATGTCCCGGCTGAGAGACGCACCGTGCTCCCGCTTACAACAAGGGCGAAAGTTGCAGGCAGTCTCTCCGGTTTCCCCGATTGACCGGGCTGTTCCGACCTCAGTCAGGCCCGGAACCATTCATTGATTCTATTCGCGCGCGCCTTTCCGGCGCTGTCCGTCCAGCCGTTCCGTTGACGGTCAATGGCGCAGTGCGCCGGGAGTGTTCATGATCGAGGAAGACGAGCTTGTGGGTATCGCGCATGTGCCCGGCGGAGTGGAACTACGGCTGGTGCAGCACGGGGATGGCTTTACCATTCTGCTGGAAGACAACGAACTCATGAGTACGGATGCCAGCGCCTCCGAAGAGGCGCTGGCTACGATGACGTGTGCCCGGCTGGAGAAACGCGGCACCGTTCATATGCTGATCGGCGGTTATGGCATGGGCTTCACGCTGCGCGCAGCTCTTGCGGCCCTGGATGATGACGACAGCGTCTGTGTCGCGGAGCTTGTGCCCGAGATCATCGAATGGGCGCGCGGCCCGATGCGGCATGTTACAGCAGGGTGCCTCGATGATCCTCGCGTGATGCTGGTCGATGAAGATGTCGGCAGGCTGATCCGCGCGGCACGGCAGGGCTACGATGCCATTCTGCTGGATGTCGACAATGGCCCCGAGGGCCTCATATGCAGGCAGAACGATGGTCTCTATTCGACGGAAGGATTACGCAGCGCGTTCGGCGCCTTGCGGCCGGGCGGAATTCTGGCGGTCTGGTCCGCGTGGCCTGATCCGGTTTTCACCGCGCGTCTGGAAGAGGCCGGTTTCACCGTATCGGTATCGGCCGCGACGTCGCTGCCGAACGGCAAGGGCTGGGAACACGTCATCTGGTTTGCAAGCAAGCCCTGAGATGCCCCGACCGGACGCAGCGTTCCGCGCTGTCGCCGATTTCGATCAAAACCATGCCGTGCAGGTTTACGCTACGTGCCCTATGCATGAAGGCGTTCATAGACCGTTTCGATATCGCGCGTGAATTGTGCGGTATCGAACAGCGGACTGGTGGACAGATTAATCGCCAGCTTCGCTTTCACCGCAGCCAGCGCTGCGGGATCGGCTGCCAGTTTCAGCGCCAGCGCTTCATAGGCTTCCGGCGTTTCGGTTGTCAGTTCCGGCAGATCGACGGCGTGAAGCAGGCTGCCCGCCACGCGTGCGGCGAAGCTCTGGCCCAGCCGGGTGACAAGTGGGAGGCCCGACCACAGCGCGTCGCTTGCCGTCGTGTGGGCATTGAAGGCGAACGTATCCAGAAACAGGTCCGCGCAGCGTTGGCGCGCCAGATGGTCCGCCTGCGGCATCCGGTCCGCGAAGACTAGACGCTCGGGTGCGACGCCGCGCTTTGCCGCTTCGCCGCGCAGGTTTTCTGCGGCCGGGGCATTGTCTCTGAAGAGCCAGAGCACGCTGCCTTCGATCTGTGAGAGCAGGCGCATCCAGATGTCGAATTCGGAGGGTGTGATCTTGTAGTTGTTGTTGAAGCAACAGAAGACGAAACCGTCCTCCGGCAATCCCAGTTCCGCCCGAGTGAAGATCCGGTCCGATATGGCGCGCCGATCGTCGTTCACCTGATACGAATGGGGCAGGCGGACGACCTGCTCGGTGTAGAACCGCTCGCAATGCGGCGGAATGGTGACGGGATCGGCAATGATATAGTCGATGAACTCCGCGCCCATGGTCCCGGGATAGCCTAGGTATTGTGCCTGCACTGGCGCGGCGCGGTAGGCGAAGATGCCCGGGCGCGCATTCTCCGTGTGGCCTTTCAGGTCTATGGCGATGTCGATTTCGGCCTCGCGGGCCAGCCGGGCCGCAGCCTCGTCGTCCAGACGCTCCACTTGATGGAAGGCATCGACCGCGTTTATCAGCCGTAGGCGCATTTCGTCCTGCACATCCGGGCCGTAGGAGAAGGCGTGGATTTCAAAGCGGCTCTTGTCGTGCAGTTCGAACAGCCGTGCCATCAGGTACATGGTCGCGTGATTGTGGAAGTCGGCCGAGAAATAGCCGATCCTGATCTTGCCGCCGGACGCGTGCGGTTTGACTTCGGCGGGAACGATGGCGCCGTATTGCTCCGCGCACCATGCCCGGGCGCATTCCATCTGCTTTTGCGGGTTATCCTCGAACCGCAGCATGTAGAACGGCGGGACGGCCATGTCGGCGGGCACGTCCGCGAAGCCGTTCCCATCGTTCCATATGCACAGATGGGCCTCCAGATAGCGGACTTCGGCAAGGTCTCTGGCAGAGTCGGGAGCGATCTGGTGCGCGCGCCGGTAACTGGCCAAGGCTTCGTCCGGTCTCTTGAGCTTGTGCAGAGCAATGCCGCGATTGCGGAAGGCCATGGCATCACCGGGTGCCAGCGCGATGCTCCGGTCATAACTGACAACGGCCTCGTCCCAGCGCTTGAGAGCGATAAGTGCATTGCCGCGATTGACATGGGCACTGGCAAGATTGCCCTTCAGCGCAATGGCCTTGTCGAAATGGGCCAGGGCGTCGCACGGGCGGTTCATCGTCAGCAGTACGTTCCCCTTGTTGCTATAGGCTTCGGCCAGTGCCGGTTCGAGCCGGATGGCGAGGTCGAAGCAGGCCAGAGCCTCGTCCAGCCGCTTCAGTTTACCGAGCGCAAGGCCCCGGTTCACATGGGCCTTGGTATAGCCGGGGTTCAGGCCGATCGCCCGATCGAAGCTGGCGAGCGCTTCGGGCACGCATCCCTGATTCTGAAGGGCGATGCCGCGGTTGTTCAAGGCCTCGAAATAGTCGGGCGCCAGCGCGATGGCCTTGTCGTAGTGCGCAACGGCCGTGTCCAGCCTGCCCAGACCGGCGTTCACGGCACCGGCGGTGTTATGCAGAACCTCGCTGTCGGGATAGCGTTCCAGCAGGTTGGCGATCGTTTCGAGAGCCTGTGCGAACTGCCCCTGTCCGTAGAGCGCCACGGCCATGTTCAGTTCCGACGAGGATGGACTCTTGCCGGCAGGAGCGGAAAGCGCGTCCAGGGCTGCTCGCACGCGCTTGTTTCCGGGAAAGCGATCGAGCACTTGCCGGTAAAGCGCAGCGGCCTCCTCGGGCGGGAGGTTGCGCGCCTTGCGCAGAGCTTGATCGGCGGAGATTTTCATCTGCGGGCGGCTTTCGGCTTGAGGACGGCAGTACGGACGCGCGGGTTTGCAGGAAACGGTAACGTTTCTGAACAAGGCTGGTTAAGGCTTGATTAAAGCCGCCCTTGCGCTGCCGCCTCGCTGCCGTTGCCTGCGTTTTCCTACACCGCCGAGGCCTGCTATGTTCTCGCTGGTTCGGCGGTGAGGCAGATGAGGTCGGCCGGGCCGCCGCCGCTCCTGCTGGGGGGCCTATCCCGATTGGAACCACGCTCATGGACGTGAGCGGGGGCAATGTCCGCGCGGCGAGGGGCGTGTCGTCGAAGCCCACGACCGAAAGGTCCGATGGAACTGCGATCCCTGCATGTGTTGCGGCATGCAGCACGCCGTTGGCCATCTCGTCGTTGCAGGCGACGATGACGGTGGGCCGGGGACTGACTTCCAGCAGAAGCCGTCCTGCCGAGATGCCTGATTCGAACGTATTGTCCCCGGCGACGATGAGCGATGGGCCGCGATCGAGATGATGGTCGGCCATGGCATCGAGATAGCCCAGTTCGCGCTGCTGGGCGGTCAGTGAGCTTTCGGGGCCGCCGATGAAGCCGATGCGGCTGTGTCCGAGCCGGACCAGCCATGTGATCAGCGTGGCCATGGCGCTGCGATCGTTGCAGGCCAGTCCATGATCGCCGCGTACGCGCCCGAGCCGCACGCAGCGCACTTGGGCATTGGCGCAGATCTCGGCCAGATCCTCGCGTTCGGAAAGCGGAGGCAGCAGAACGACGCCGGCGGGTCGCAATCTGTCCAGGAAGGTGCGCAGCCGAACAGGGGTTTCCTCGTGAGGCAAGGGTTGCAGCACAAGCGCCAGATCGCTACCTTCCAGTGCCTGTGCCATGCCGGCTTCCACCAGTTCGAACACACCCCGGTCCGAGTTGTCATGGATGAGCGCGACCAGGAAATTGCGCTGGAGCGCCAGTGCGCGGGCCTGGGCATTGGGCACGAATCCGGTGTCCGCAATCACCGCTTCCACTTTGGCGCGGGTATCCGCGCTCAGTAGCTCGGCGTGGTTGAAATAGCGGCTGACCGTTTTCTTGGAGACGCCCGCCAGTTCGGCGATCTCGGTGATGGTCATACGCGAAGAGGGGACCTTCATCGGCAATCCTTCAAGGCCCGCGATGGCGTGACCCGGTGGGTGAAATCGAATTGCCCCTAAGGAAATGGGACGGGGGAGTAAGTCAAGGTTTCAGGCGGTTTCCAGGAGGGCAAAACCACAAGGTTTGCTGCAAAAAGGCGTAAAAGGCACGCATCCAGGAAACGCAGGGTAGCCGCCTTGATGCAACGGCACGATTGCAGAGCGGGACCAACGCGCCTAAGGCGACGTTCGTTTTTGCCGAAAATACCGTTCAATTCGTATCCGGGAAGAGATGAAGCCAGCTCCGCCGCAACGCCACTACGGAATGGATTGGCTGCGCATCGGCGCGTTCGTGCTGCTGATCTTCTATCACGTCGGCTACAATTTCACCCCCTGGGGCTATCAGACGCCGACGCGTGGCGTGGTGCGTTGGGCCGAGATTCCGCTGCTGGGGCTCAGCCCGTGGCGGCTCTCGCTGCTCTTCGCGATTTCCGGCTATGCCAGCGCCGCGCTGCTGGCCAAGGACAAGGGCAGTACGGCGTCATTCTTTCGCAGCCGTCTGGCCCGGCTGGGTATCCCCCTGATTTTCGGCCTGATCGTGGTCGTGCCGCCGCAGCCTTATATGGGGCTGGTCAATTCGGGGTATGAGCACGGCTATCTCTACTATCTGATCCACGATGCCTTCAGTTTCCAGCAGATTCGCTATGAATACGTGCCGCGCGTGATGCACTTGTGGTTCGTGATCCACCTGCTGGCCTATACGGTGTTGCTGTGCGCGCTGCGGGCCGTGCTGCCACAGGGCTGGCGCAATGGCATCCGCAAGGGTGTCGAACAGGTCCTGTCCGGCCCGTTGCTGCTGCCACTGGGAATCGGGTTCGTGTACCTCGTGCGCGAATATCTGCCTTACGGGTGGAAGGACATGCACTCCCTTCTCACGGATCGGGCAGCGCATCTGCACTATTGCGGGGTGTTCCTGTTCGGTTTCCTGCTGCGCCAGTCGGAAACGCTGCGGCTGGCGATAGCCCGGCAGTGGAAGCTGGCGGCGGTGCTGGCTATCGCGGGCTTCGTGTGGACGGCGGGCGATACCGCGATTTTCCCTGGCAATGTGCCCACGCCGCCGGAATGGCGTGCGCCGCTGTGTTTTTCCAAGTCCGTACAGAGCTGGAGCACGGTGATCGCGCTGTTCGGCATTGCCGACCGTTACTGGAACTATGATGCCAGTTGGCGCGCTACGCTCGCTGAGGCGGTATTCCCGGTCTATATCGCGCACCAGACGGTGATGGTGCTGGTGATGTACCGAATCCGCGACTGGGGCATGACGGCGTTGCCGGAATTCCTTGTGCTGGCGGGATCGGTGGCGATCGGGTCCTGGCTGTTCTACCTGATCGGGCGCGAGATCGGACCGCTGCGCCCGCTGATCGGGCTCAAGCGCCAGCGCCCGCCCAGGCGCCGCACGCCGAAGGAACCGGCGCTGGCTTGATTGAGAGTCCTCTTCCTTGGAGGAACCCTTCCGACTTTAACAACCTGCTAGACCCTTCGTCCGTTGCGATCCCGTGACAATGGGACGGGGCCAAAGCTTGTTGAGGATGTCAGAATGTTCGTGGAAAACATAAAAGCCGTTTCCAGCAGCGAATACATGGCGGCAGCGCGCGCCCGCCACAGTCGGCGCCAGCAAACATCCAGTTCTTGCGGGCGCGGAGTGTGCGATGGCGATCAGCCGCGCCAAGAACCGTCAGCGTGCGACGCGAGAGCCGCACAACCCTCGGCGGATCGGCGCGCAGCTGCAAAGAGGCAGCGATATCCTTTTCCTCCCGGCGTTCTGTAGGTGCTGATCAACTTTGGCAGGCATGGCCACACTCCAAACTCGATTGACATCATTCCAATCCATTTATTATACACCGTATAAAATGACTCGAGGATAAACATGCCCACGGGACACATCATGATGGCGATGACACTCGATGGCTTCGTTGCCCGCAAGGACCATGCTCTCGATTGGCTGATGAAGCTCGATACGGAGGGCGAAGATCACGGCTTCACTGAATTTCAGGCCAGTATCGACGTCATTGTCATGGGAACGGGGTCATTCAAGACAATACTGGGCTTTGACGAGTGGGTGTATCAAAAACCCGTCGTGGTTCTGTCAAAAAGCCTGACCGACAGCGACGTCCCCGCCCATCTGAAAGAGAAGGTTGAGATCAGCCGGCTCTCGCCGGACGAGCTCATGGCGGAGTTCAAGAGCCGTGGGCATGATCGGGTCTACGTGGACGGGGGGGCCATCATCCGTTCCTTCCTTCGCGCCGGTCATATTGCCGATATGAAGGTCACGATTGCTCCTGTCTTGATCGGCGAGGGCATCCGAATGTTTGGCGAGCTGGACAAGGATATCGACCTGGAACTCCTGGACGTGACCCCCTTCAAATCCGGCCTGGTCGATATGCGCTACAAGGTAAGCTGAGGAATGCCCGCATCAAGAGGCGCAGGGCGTCCTCCGAAGGGAACACAAACGCTTACAAAAGATCAAATTCTGTCGGCGGCCTTATTGCGGATGCGGCAAGGAGGGCTCGAGGCCATATCCTTTCGGCGACTTGCCGATGCGCTTGGCGTGTCGCCAATGGCGATCAAATACCATGTCGGTGGCCAGCAAGACCTATTGGCCGCTTTAGTCGAACTTGCCTTTAGGGGCACCCTCGGCGTGGACGAGGACAGAAAACCCGCAAAGCGCCTCAAACACATTCTGTCGCTTTACTGCGCGCGCGCGCTTGATAATGCCAACCTGGTTCGCTGCATCTTGGGAGACCCATCCCTGATGAGTGATGAAATCGTCGCAATCACCGAGGAGATCAGAAAGAACACGCGGCTGCTGAACGACGGCGATCCAAATGACGTGATGCTAAACCTGTTGGTAGACTATACACACGGCTTTGTCTTTGCCGCGGCTGCGGCAAAAAAAGGGAAAGGTCCGACGCTGGAGGACTTTCTCCGCAGTATAGATTGGGTTCTTGGTGCGGATTTGCCTGGCAAAAGTGCAGAGTGACCTCCCGTAGCCGAACATTCGCGGCCTTGCAGAAAGCCGGCAA
>JARROF010000212.1:0-4226 GCA_037384205.1 Novosphingobium sp.
CCGTATGATGGCCCTGATCTGGGATCGTAACACCCTACAAAAGCATGTCTGGCGCGCCGAGATCGTGCTTCTGTCCGCCGACGGCATGGGCACCGTCGAGATCATGCGTCGAACCGGCAAGTCCAAGACGGGCGCAGTGGAAGAAGTATCAGGGCCGGCTTGATCCAACACGCCTCGTCTTCATCGATGAGACCTGGGCGAAAACCAACATGACCCGCACTCATGGCCGCGCCCCGCGGGGCGAACGACTGCATGCGAAAGTGCCGCTCGGCCATTGGCGCACGCTGAACCGAGCCGGTCAGCACTGTTCTATGCCGGCGTTAGAAATCCAAATGCGCTCGCTATTGCCAGATCCTCGGGCGTATCCACGTCGATCGCCAGTCCGGGGCGTCTGATGAGCGCGGCGTGGGGAGCGTTCGCGCGGTGTCTGGCGAAGCTGTCTCTGCCAAAGGCGAATGAAAGGACCTGGCCCGGCATGAGCGCGACCGCGTTTGTCCCCGCATCGTGCCGGTCCGGCGCCAGCGAATGGCCACGCTCCCCGGCGCCGCGGACCATGGCTTCAATATCGGCAGCCCCTGCCAGCGGTACATCGCCGTGGATCACGAGCACCGGCCGTTCCGCCAACTTGCGGCGCAAGCGATCGAGGCCATCATTCAGTCCCGGGCCTTTATCTGCACACCATTCGACATCCATCAGCGCCGGGGGCGCAATGGGCGAGAACAGCAGGATCTGATCGATGCTTGCGCTGGCACGCAATGCCTCGATGACACGTCTGGCCATATGGACGCTGAGCGCGATGCGATCCGAGGGCGAGAGGATTGCCGACAGGCGCGACTTGGGGTCCTCGCCCTGTTTCAACGGCACCACAGCGGTCCAGCTCATCCTCGCGCCAGCGCCAGAGCAAGGTCGAGTGCCGCCCGTGCGACGCGCACCTTGTCTTCCAGACCATGCATCATGATGTCCGCGCGCCCGATGGCGAGGCCCGCCGGAGCGCTATCGGGCGTATCCACAAGCAGCCCGTCGATCAGCCCGTCATAATGGCGGGCGATAGCCGCGTTGTTCGCCTCCAGCCCCATTTCGGCCATGAGCTTGGCGGTTGGCCCCTTCACCGCTTTGCCGCCCACAATCGGGGATACCGCAACCGCCGGCGCCCGCCGCGCCGCTAATGCCTGTCGCAGGCCCGGGATCGCCAGCATGGGATCTATGCTGAGAAAGGGATTTGAGGGCGCGATCATGATGACGTCGGCGCTGGCGATGGCGGCGGTTACACCCGGCGAAGGCAAAGCATCCCCGGCACCGCGAAATTCCACACCGGTCACCACGGGCTGGCATCGCCGTTCCACGAAATATCGCTGGAACTCGAGCACCCCTTCCTCTGTGCGCACATGCGTCAGGACACTCTGCTCGCTCATGGGAAGCACTTCCGTCCCGATGCCCCAGTGGCGCGCGAAATCGCGGGTAATCGCCGCAAGCCTCTCCCCGCTTGCCAGGCGCATGCTGCGCAGCACATGGAGCGCCAGATCCTGATCGCCCAGCGCGAACCAGTCTTCGCCGCCCAGTTCGCGCAGCGCGGACATGAAGGACCATGTCTCCCCCTCCCGTCCCCACCCCTGCACGGCGTTGGCCTTGCCCGATAGCGTATACAGCAGAGTGTCGATATCGGGTGAGATGTGAAGGCCCAGATGGCGGAAGTCGTCTCCCGTATTGACGATCGCGGTCAATTGGCCGGGGGGCACCAGCGACTGCAGCCCCAGCACCAGTTTGGCACCGCCCACACCGCCTGTCAGAACGACGATACTGCGTGTCATGGGAAAAGATCCTGATCGATCGGCCGCACCAGATCGGTGGCCGGCCGCGGGGCACCCGGCGCTGCAAAGCCGCGCAGCAAGACTGCCGGAATGCTCTCCGCACCTTCACCGGATACGAGCCCGGCCGCGCTTGCGATTATGTCGCCAAGCGCGACCTGTGTGACTTCGAGGCGCCGCCCGTCACGATCCACGCCGCCCCGCTGGTCCGCCAACGCAGGAAGACCCGCAACGCCCAGCGCGACCCCGACGACACCTTGCCGCCATGGGCGCCCAAAGCTGTCCGATATGACGACCGGCAGCCGGATCGCACGGCGCGCCTCGATCTCCGATGCAAGCCTCTCGGCCGAGCGGTCGGGATCGACAGGCAGCAACAGCACGCGCTCCGCGCCTCCCGGTCCGATATTGGACTGGTCTATGCCGGCATTGGCCATGACGTGCCCCAGCCTGTGCCGCGTGATCAGGACATGCGGCACCGACCGCACGACAGCGCTCGATTCCGAAAGGACAAGTTCGACAAGGCGCGGATCCTTTTTCGTCATTTCGGCCAATTGCCGGGCGTGCTGCCCCGGATGAATATCGGCCAGGTTGACGAAGCGGCCCTCTGCCTTGGATACGATCTTTTGCGTTACAACGAGGATGTCCCCGGGCTGCAGCACAAGACCATCGCGATCCAGTGCGGCCAGCAGCGCACCAGCCAGGTCGCTGCCCGGTGTAATCTCCGGTATTCCCTTGAGAGGCAGAAACTGGATCATCGCTAGCGTACTCGGCAGGGCAGGCCACGCGGCCATCTCGGTAAGTGACAGGCCAGAAAGCCTGGAATGTCGGTGCCGTCTCAAGGATAGATGGGCTCTGTCCGTTCCCCTGAGTGCAGTCATTCGGGCTCGATCAGGGTCCCGGTAATGCGGATGCCGGCACCATCGACCTGATAGGTCCTGTTGACGAAGATGAGGATCGAGGTCAGCGCCTCGGCAGCAGCCGAATTGACCAGCGCGCCGCCATGGACCCCGCGCAATCCGGCCTGGCTGGCAAGTTCGACCACTTTGCCGCGCGCGGCCTTGTCATCCCCGAAAACGAGCACGTCGCAATCGATGTCGACATCCGTCGCCAGCTTGTGCGCGGCAACGTTATGGAAGGCGGAGACGACCGTCACCTTCTCACCCAGGATATTCCGGGCACGAACGGCTGCACTGCCCTCTTCCGGCAACTGCACGCGCATCACCTTGGGGGGAACCAGCGGCACGGTTGTATCGACCACGATCTTGCCCTCGACGAAAGGCCTGATCTCAGCCAGCGTCGCGTCCTGCGCCGGGAATGGCACCGTAACGATCACGATGTTGCCGGCCTTCGCCGCATCGGCATTGCTCTGACCGGTGAGCCCGAAACCAAGCTCGCTCGCCGCAGCCTGGGCACTCTCTGGGGAGCGTGAACCGATTATCACCGTGCGCCCTGCCTTGGCCAGTCGACGCGCTATCGCTGCGCCCAGCTTGCCGGTGCCGCCGACCACGGCGATCACAGCCTTATCCGTCATGATAATCCTCTCGTTATTCCGCGGCGGCCATCAGCGCCGCAGCCGGTTGGTAAAGCGTTGTACGCTGCACCGCGAAGCGGCCTGCGGCTTCGGCGATGGCCGCCATATGATCGGCGTCCCAAAGCTGACCGTTGACCCCGCCCGCCGCGCGGGTGATCGATTCGTCCATCAGCACGCCGCCAAGATCGTTCGCGCCGGACTGGAGGGCCGCGATCACGCCCTGCTCGCCCAGCTTTACCCAGCTTGTCTGGATATTGGGTATGAGCGGATGCAGCACAAGGCGTGCCAGGGCATGCATGAGCAGCGTTTCGCGCGCGCTCGGCCCCGATCGGGCCTGCCCGCGCCGCCAGATTGGCGCTTCCATGTGGACGAACGGCAGCGGCACGAATTCGGTGAAGCCGCCCGTTTCCTCCTGAAGATCGCGGATGCGCAACAGATGGCGCGCCCAATGCACGTAGCTGTCGACATGGCCGAACATGATCGTTGCGGTGGAGCGCAGGCCGATGGCGTGCGCTTGGCGCATCACCTCGATCCATTCTTCAGTGTTGAGCTTGTCCGGGCAGATGATCGCGCGCACCTCGTCATCGAGCACTTCGGCCGCTGTGCCCGGCAGGGTCGAGAGCCCCTCATCCTTCAGCATCGTCAGGAACGCGCGGAGAGACAGGCCGAGCGTGCGCGCGCCATGGGCGACTTCGAGCGGCGAGAAGGCGTGGATATGGATGGACGGGGCGGCCGTGCGCACGGCGCGCAGCACGTTCAGATAGGTGTTGCCGTCATAATCGGGATGGATGCCGCCCTGCAGGCAGACCTCTGTCGCGCCGCGCTCGACCGCCTCGGCCGCGCGGCGGCCCACTTCCGCGAAATCGAGTTTATAGGCGGGACCGCGCAGA
>JARROF010000213.1:0-5074 GCA_037384205.1 Novosphingobium sp.
AGAGGAAGGTGGCGTTGTGATTTCGGGACAACTTGAAGTCTATGTCGACGGGGAAAGAAAGGTGCTCGGTCCTGGGGACGCCTACAGTTTCGACAGCCATCGTCCGCATCGCTTCCGCTGTGTAGGAAGCGAGCCCGCCTATGTGGTGAGTGCCTGCACGCCACCATCGTTCTAGTCTTTCGCCAACGCGCGTCTCGGGCTCTCCTGAACGTATCGACGGTCTGCGTTTAAGTTTCCCGCTCATTTGCGATCTGGCGCAGCACAAATGCTGCTCGTTCGTCCAGCGTGGCAAGGGGCGAAGGCACGAGGGCGTAACCAAGTTCCTGATAGACACGCGCCATCACATCGTGAGTCGCCACCGCCTCGCCCCAGTCCTGCTTGCGCTCGGCATCCTTGGCGTAGATCTCGGGCCAGGGCGGCGCGATGAAGACCTGCCGGTTGTACCGGTTGCTCTCCGCCGCGCGTTCGAGGTCGCCGGGGATGTTCAGCCCGCATAAGGTGCGGTAGCCGATGATGTCGGGAATGCCTCGGTCGAAGAACAGGACGCCGTCCTGGGTCCGTGCCTGCTCATAGGAGCGGAGATCGTATTCCAGCATCCTGTCGGCAAAAGCGTCCCGATCATCCCATGGTAGAGCGGTTCCGCCCGCGGCCACCTCTTCACGGATCACCGTTCGCCCAGCCTCCGGCATGTGGGGCAAGCCTTGTTCGGCCAGTGCGGCGAGCAGGGTGCTTTTGCCCGATCCGGGACCGCCGGTTACGACAAAGAAGCGATCCATCCCGCCCCTCAACTTTCCCGCGCTTGCGCGAAGGTAAGGACCAGCGTGTCCCGCCATGCCGGGGTGCCCGATATCGCAGCCTCGATGGGCGTCGTTCCATGACGGACGACACGGTCATTCAGCAGCAGGGCCTCGCTGGGGCGGGTTAGCCTGTGCTTGAGAATGCAAGTGCCGGAAGAATCCTCGACGCGGCTCTCACCGCCAGCGTAATTGCCGCCGCCGACAAGCAGGATCAGAACCCAGTCGCGCCCATCATGGTGCGTCCCTTCCGGAGTGGGCAGACCGGGGCGTCCCGGCAGCGCCTCGATACGGAATTGATGCGCGCGTGCATTCCCCGCCTGCCACCTCAAGGGCAGCATAGCGCCTGCGGCGATAGGTGCCGCCGTCGGCCATCCATGTGTCGCGCGGCAGATCGTCCCAGCTCCGCGCAAATGCGGCCCATTCGGGGCTGGCAGGATCAACCAGCTTGCCCGGTGGCAGGAGCAGGACGGGCTGCGGGGCGATGCACTCGCCTGCGGTGGCAGCGAGCCGCCCGGTCATGTCTCATCGTCCCAGTAGCCGACCGCGTCGGTATAGCGACCAACATGGTCCACCCACCAGCCCGCCTTGTCGCCGCCGGGCGCGGCGCGTGCCATGACCGCGAACTTGCCGCTGTCGGGATAGTCGATCACATCGGGTTCATTCATCGTGCTGATGGCGAGATAGCGCAGGTCCGTATCGCCGGTGTTGATGATCTGGTGAGCACTTGCCGCCCCCTTGGCCGGGTATAGCGCAACATCGCCCGCCCGCTGCGCCTGCAGCTCCAGAGCATCGAGATGAAGAACGGGAGATGGGGTAACGGCCATGATTGAACCAATACAATGTTTGATTTGATCGACTCATAATTTGATACAATGATGATGCCCGAGGAGCAACCAGATGCGCACGAAGACCTATCGCATGTGCCAATGGCTGGCGGAAAGGAACGGCATTGCACTGCACTTTCCCGATACGCATCCGTTTCGTTCGGTCGAGGCTCTGCGACTGCTGATCGCGCTCGATGCGCGCGCGGGTGCGGTCGATGCCCTATTCGACGCGGTTTTTGCGGAAGGCCGGGATGTGACGGACAGATCGGAACTGGAGAGGCTCGGCGGCGAACTCGGTCTCTGCGATGTTCAGGAGTGCATCACAAGTGCGGAGGGAAAGGACGGCCTTCGCGCCAACACCGAGGCGGCGATCGCGCGCGGCGTGTTTGGCGTGCCCACTCTCGCCATTGGAGAGGAGCTTTTCTGGGGCTTCGATACGCTGGACATGGTGCGCGATTATCTGGCCGACCCCAAACTGTTCGAGACGGCTGAGATGCAGCGGCTCGGCACTGTCAATTATGGCGTGCCCGGAGGGCAGGATCGTGAGCGGGGCCAATGATCCGCTTTTGCTCGAACGCGTTCGCGAGAGCTTCGCGCGCCAGAGCTTCATGGGGCTGATCGGGGCCGATGTGATCCACGCCAGCCATGGCAAGGTGGTTCTCGATCTGCCGTTCCGCGCCGATCTCTGCCAGCAGAACGGCTTCCTTCATGGCGGTGTAGTCGGTGCGATTGCCGATGTGGCGGGCGGCTATGCGGCTTACTCGGTCTTCGGGGAAGGCGAGGATGTTCTGACGGTCGAATATAAGCTTAACCTGATCCGCCCGGCGGCGGGTGAGCGACTGCGCGCCACGGGTGAGGTGCTGCGCGCTGGCCGCGCGCTGACAGTCTGCGATCTCAAGGTCCACGCGGTGCGTGAGGGAGAGGAGGTGCTGTGCGCTTCCGGCCAGCAGACGCTCATGCGCATGGAAGCGGGCAAGGCATGAGGCTCCCCGTACTCTTGCTTCCCGGTATAGGCGGTTCAGGGCCGGACCACTGGCAAAGCCATTGGGAACGGACCGATCCCGGCATGACCCGCTTCGCGCCGACCGATTGGGACCGGCCGGAACTTGCCGACTGGTGCGAGGCGCTGGGCCGTGCGGTTGGGGTGTTGGACCGTCCGCCCATTCTGGTCGCGCATAGCCTGGCCTGCTTGCTGATGGTGCATTGGGCGACCGCGCGCGGAACGTCGGTAGGCGGCGCGATGCTCGTCGCCGTGCCCGACCCGGCCGGACCGGCGTTCCCGGACGAAGCGCAGTCCTTCGCGCAAGTGCCAGAGCAGCCGCTGCCGTTTCCCAGCCTGATCGTCGCCAGCACGAACGATCCTTACGGGACGGTCGATTATAGCCAACGACGCGCCCGGCAGTGGGGCTCGCGGCTGATCGCGTTGGGGCCGCTCGGCCATATTAACGCGAGCAGCAATCTGGGCGATTGGCCGGAGGGCCGGGAAATCCTCGCTTCCTTTCGCGCTGAAATCGAAGGGAATGGAGCATGACCATTTGGACTGCGCTTGCCGGGTTCACGCTGGCTGCCGGGCTGCTCGCTGTCGAGGGTCCGCGTCAGGCTCTCGTGGCGGCGGCACGCTGTGGCGCGTTGGCTCGATGGCCTGACCGGCGGTGTACTTATCGCGCTAGGCTTGCGTATCGCCTTCCATCCGGCGCAGCGGTGACGCTTTTTCCTATATTGTGAAATTCGGCCACATGAGGGCAATGAATAAGTTATCGCGTATCGTCGATGAAGGGGGCGATATCGAAAGGCGGTGCAAGCATCATATGGATGTATCTCGAATAAGAGTATTTTCTAGCGTAGAACCCATGGAGGTCCCGTGGGACTGGAATATGGCACTACATCATAGATTTATTGGAAGGGCGATGCGTCTTTATTGGCGTCCGTTCAGACCGCGCACACTCGGTGTTCGCGCCGTCGTTCTCGATGGGCGGGATCGTGTGGTTCTGGTGAGGCACACATATGGCGATTTCTGGTATTTGCCTGGCGGTGGGGTGAAGAAGGGCGAAAGCTTCGAAGCAGCGCTGCGCAGGGAACTGGCAGAGGAGATCGCGCTCGAAGACGTGACGGTGGAGCGACTGGTTGGCATCTATCACAGCAGGCGCGAGCACAAGGACGATCACATCGCTATTTTTGCTGTGAGAGCCGAGGGCGAAACACAGCGGGCGGATCGAAACGAGGTTCAGGAGGTGGGATGGTTCTCGTTGTTGGACCTGCCCGCGGATATTTCACCGGCGACGCAACGGCGCCTCGACGAATATCGGATGGGAATAGTGCGTTCCGGTCAATGGTAGCGCTTGAACTGTTCGGGCCATTCCGTTTCCGTTCCTACAGCGCCCAACCGAATTTCCGAGCCTGAGACTGACATGCAGATAGCCGTTCTGACTTTCGACGGGTTCAACGAACTGGATTCGTTCATCGCGTCGACGATCCTCAATCGCCTCAGGCCGCTTGGTTGGAATGCCTGGATCGCGTCGCCGACGGAGGAGGTGACGTCAATGAACGGTGTCACGATCCGCCGTCAGCGTCCCCTCGAATTTGCGGAAGAAGCAGATGCCGTCCTGATCGGCAGCGGTATCCGCACGCGAGAGGTCGCTTGCGATGACGCGCTGCTGGCGCGGCTTAGGCTCGACCCCGAGCGCCAGCTGATCGGTGCGCAGTGCTCAGGCACGCTGCTGCTGGCGAAGCTTGGTTTGACTGGCGATCTGCCTGCCTGCACCGACCTGACGACCAAGCCCTGGGTGATAGAGGCG
This sequence comes from Novosphingobium sp., assembly GCA_037384205.1. Lineage (GTDB taxonomy): Bacteria > Pseudomonadota > Alphaproteobacteria > Sphingomonadales > Sphingomonadaceae > Novosphingobium. The sequence goes on from JARROF010000213.1 coordinate 4,417, forward strand.
GGCGTAAATGTGATCGACGCGCCTTTCGTTGCGCACGGCAATGTCGCGACCGCGGGCGGCTGTCTCGCCTCGCACTATCTCGCGGCCTGGATGATCGCGCGTGGTGGTGTGGTGGAACAGGCGCGCGAAGCCATCCACTATGTCGCGCCGGTCGGCGAAAAGGAGATTTACGTTGAACGTGCTGTGTCGGTCATTGGTTTCAGCCCGTTTCAATGACGAGCGTTGATTTTTCATTGGCGAATCTACCGAATGCGTTATGTGCGCCGCTATGACATGTCAGCTTTCGATCATTGCGCAGTGCTGGTGGCTCGCGAACTAATCGCGGCCGGTCATATTTGATAACTTCGGTCGCTGTTTTCGGCGGCCAAGTATCTGACATTCCCAATCCGACGACAGCAGCGGCAAATTCCTGGAGATTTGCTCATGCTCACTGCCTCGCGCCCCGTAATCCTAACGGGAGACCGGACGACCGGCCCGTTGCACCTGGGTCACTATGTCGGATCACTTCGTAGCCGAGTCGAATTGCAACACGATCATCAGCAATTTGTTCTGCTTGCCGACAATCAAGCACTTACCGACAATGCCAGCAACCCGGCCAAGGTACGTGAGAATGTTATCGAAGTTGCCCTCGATTATCTCGCGGTTGGAATCGATCCGG
>JARROF010000214.1:0-4189 GCA_037384205.1 Novosphingobium sp.
CCGCGCGGGCCCCGCCACGCCTTACTCCATGTACCAGCCGTGGCTGCGACCAGCGACTGGCCGGTGAGCGCGTTCGTCTGGAACGCGGCGAAGAACAGGGCGACTTCGGCGATATCCTCCACAGTGGTGAACGCGGCATCCACCGTCTGGCCGAGCATGACCTTGCTGATCACTTCCTCCTCGGGAATGCCCAGTTCCTTGGACTGCTCGGGGATCTGTTTGTCCACCAGCGGGGTGCGCACGAAGCCGGGGCAGATCACATTGGTGCGCACGCCCCTGGGACCCGCTTCCTTGGCAATCGTGCGCGACAGGCCGAGCAGCCCGTGCTTGGCGGTGACATAGGCGCTCTTGAGCTTGCTGGCTTCCTTCGAGTGGACCGAGCCCATGAACAGGATCGCGCCCGAGCCTTGCGCATACATGTGCGGGATGCAGGCCTTTGAGGTGAGGAAGGCGCCGTCGAGGTGGATCGCGAGCATCTTCTTCCAGTCGGAAAAGGCGAAGTCCTCTATCGGGTTGACGATCTGGATACCTGCGTTGGAGACCAGCACGTCCACCGTGCCCCAGGCATCCACCACGGCCTGGACGCCCGCATTCACCTGCTCCTCGCTGGTGACATCCATGGCGACGGCCATGGCCTCGGTACCGAATTTGCTCTTGATGTCTTCCACCGCCTGGCGCGCCGCGTCGATATTGAGGTCGGCGATTGCTACCTTGCCGCCTTCGGAGGCGTATTTGTGGGCGATGGCATTGCCAATACCGCTGGCGGCACCGGTAACGATGCAGACCTTGTCCTTGAGCTTCATACTTTCTCTCCGTTGGCTGCGGTCAGCGGCGGTCGGTCGCCGGCCAGGTCAAATGTGGCGATTTCATCAGCTGCGAGGGGGCGGCGGCCTGTCCAGTCCGGGTGTTCCAGCGACCAGAGCGCGTCGGCCTTTCCGGTAGCCCAGTGTTCCTCGATGGTTATGCGCGAGAATTCGTAGTCCTTGGAATTGGTTTCGTAGCCGCGCGTGCGATTGATGAGGTGCATCACGGCAATGGCCCCTACGGGATGGTGGTTGAGGATTCCGGCCAGATCGGGATCGTCGCGCCATTCGCGCGGCAGCTTTCGTGCCAGACGGTGCGCGGCGGCGCGCATCTTCTGGATCGCGCGGGACTGGTCGGTGCCGAGGCGGGTGCGGCTGGAAAAGCGGATGTCCTTCACCCGCTGGTCGACATCGGCCATCGTGCGCGGCTCGGTCCCGCGTGCGGAGAACAGGTCCACCTGAAACACCGTCATCTGGCAGGGTGCGCGGTTGTCGAGTACGTATTGCAGCGGCGTGTTGGAAACAAGGCCGCCGTCCCAGTACCACTTGCCGTCGATCTCCACCGGCGGGAAACCGGGCGGCAGCGCGCCGCTGGCCATCACGTGTTCGGGGCCGATCGTGCGGCGGGTATTGTCGAAATAGGCGAAGTTGCCGGTCAGCACATTGACCGCGCCCACGCTGAATCGGGTTTCGCCGCTGTTGATGCGATCGAAATCGACCAGATCGAGCAGGGTATTGCGAAGCGGCGTGGTGTCGTAATAGCTCAATTGCCCCAGCTTTGCCGGCCATTCGGGAAAGGGCATGGGCCAGCGCGGGGTGAAGAAGCCCGGCACGCCGAAGGCCGCCGCGCATTGCGCCGACACTTCGTTGAACGTGCGCCGGGCAAAGCCGATGGGTTCGTCCAGCCGGTAAAGCAGTTCGCCCGAAACCGTATTCCAGAACTCGCGCAGGGCGGGCACGCGGTCTTGCGGGGGATTGCCCGCGATGATCGCGGCATTGATCGCGCCGATCGAGATGCCGGATATCCAGTGGGGCGAAGCGCCAAGGCCGGCCAGCGCTTCGTACACGCCCGCCTGATAGGCGCCGAGCGCGCCGCCGCCCTGAAGGACGAGGACGCATTGTGTTTCAGAGGGATGATCGGGGTCAGGAGCATTCATGGCAAGATCCTGCGCGGTGGAGGGGGGCAAGGCACTGAGCATGCTGCATTGCAACACGTGGGAGTTGGCGAAGCTCCTTTCAACGACAGGTTTGTAACTGAGTGTATGGCACGTGGGCGGGCCGCGGGGTCAGGCCGCCGCTTCCTCGGCAAGCTGCTCCGTCGCAGCCTCCAGCAGGCGCCGTTCGAGCGCCTTGAGGCGGCTGGTGGAGGTGAGCTTCTCGCCCAGCAGGTCGGTCACGTAGAACGTGTCCACCGCGCGCTCGCCATACGTGGCGATATGCGCCGAATGGACCATCAGCCGCGACTCGAACAGCGCATAGGCCAGCCGGTTGAGCAGCGCCGGACGGTCGCGCGCGTTGACTTCCACCACGGTGAAGCGGTTCGAGGCCTTGTTGTCGAAGATCACGCGCGGGCGCACTTCGAAAGCATCGGCGCGCGGGCGGGCATCGGGCTTGGCGACGAGTTGGGGCAGGATCTTGATGCGGTTGGCCAGCGCGTTCTCGATCGAGGTGCGCAGCCGTTCGAGCTGGGTTTCCTCCATGAACGGACGGCCCAGCGGGTCCTGCACCAGGAAATTGTCCACGGCACGGCCGGTGCGGGTAGTGTGGATGCGCGCATCGATGATGTTGCCGCCTGCCAGATGAATCCCTCCGGCGATGCGGTAGAACAGGCCCGGGTGGTCGGAGGCGATCACGGTCACCAGCGTGGCGCCGTGCGCCGGATAGTATTCGGTATGGAGCGACAGGGCATGGCCCAGCGCTTCGGCGGCTTCGAGCTGCACCAGGTTCTTGGCGATCACGTCCTCGCTTTCGGCGATCCAGTAGGCATCGACGAACTTGGTACCGATTTTCTCGATCAGTGCCGCACTTTCCGGAGACAGCGCTGCGACGGCCTCCTTCTTCGCGGCGACCCGCATCTCGCGCCTGAATTCGGCATGGCCCAGCCGCAGGCGTTCCTCGGTCGCGGCATAGAGTTCGCCGATGAGCTGGCGTTTCCAGGAGTTCCAGATGCCCGGGCCCACCGCGCGGATATCGACGATGGTCAGCAGCGTGAGCTGGCGCAGCCGGTCCACCGACTGGACCACTTCCACGAAATCCCGGATCGTCTTGCCATCGGACAAGTCGCGCTTGAAGGCGGTGGCGGCCAGCAGCAGATGCTGGCGCACCAGCCAGGACACCAGTTCCGTCTCTTCTTCGTCCAGACCGAAGCGCGGGCAGAGCTTGAGTGCGATCTCGGCGCCCAGCACCGAATGGTCGCCACTGCGGCCCTTGGCGATATCGTGCAGCAGCACGGCGGCATAGAGCGCGCGGCGCGAGCGGATCTTGTGCACGATGTCATGCGCCAGCGGGTGGTCGTTTGCCAGTTCGCCCTTTTCGATCCGGGACATCAGCCCGATCGCGCGGATGGTGTGCTCGTCCACCGTGTAGTGGTGATACATATCGAATTGCATCTGCGCATTGACGCGACCGAATTCGGTGACGAAGCGGCCAAACACGCCCGCCTCGTTGAACCAGCGCAGCACCACCTCGGGATTGTTGCGGCTGGTCAGCAGGTTGAGAAACAGCTCGTTGGCGCGCTTGTCGTGCCGCACCTCCTCCTTGATCAGCGCGGCATCGCGCGAGATCAGGCGCATGGTATCGGGATGGATTTCCATCCCTTCCTTGTCGGCCAGCACGAAAATTTCGATCAGGCGCACCGGATCGTGGGCGAACCAGTCGTCCGAAGGTGCCTTGATGCGCCCGCCGAAGACCTTGTAGCCTTTCACCGTGCGGGCCTTGGCGCGAAAGCCCGCCAGCAGTCCTCGCGGCTGCTTTTTGGCAAACTGCTCGTCAAGCTGGGCGAGGAACACGCCGGTGAGGTTGCCCACCACTTTCGCCTGCAGGAAGAACATCTGCATGAACCGCTCGACCGCGCTCTTGCCCGGCCGGTCGGAGAAATTCATGCGTGCGGCCACTTCGCGCTGCAGGTCGAACGTCAGGCGGTCCTCGGCACGGCGGGTGATCGTGTGCAGATGGCAGCGCACCGCCCAGAAGAAGTTCTCGGCCCGGCGAAAGGCGAGGTATTCCTTGCGGGTGAGCAGGCCCACCGAAACCAGTTCGGAAGGCGCGCGCACCTTGTGGATGTACTTGCCGATCCAGTAGAGTGTATGCAGGTCGCGCAGCGAGCCTTTGCCTTCCTTCACATTGGGCTCGACGACATAGCGGCTGTCGCCCATGCGCTTGTGGCG
>JARROF010000215.1:0-5898 GCA_037384205.1 Novosphingobium sp.
TCAGGCCAGGGGTTCGAATCCTCTAACCGGCACCATTGCCTTCCCCATCTTCAAGTCCATGATCCGCCCAGCGTCTTCACCAGATGGCCGTAGTCGAACGGTCGCTGGGCGAGCGTGGCGTCGTCACCGTCCAGATAGCGAAAGGCGGTAGCGCGGAACCGTTCGGGAAGGCTCCGGTGGAATCGCCCCGCTCGACATGAGCGGGATGGAAGAGGCATTTCGAGGCGTTCAGCTCCCGACGAGGTTGTCGCCCAGACCCACTTGTTTGCCGCGCGTGATATAGACCTTGTCGCCCAGATGCGTGATCGCGAAAAGCTTCGCGGCGAAAGGTTCGGGCATGCCCACGCAGCCATGGCTGGCATAGCCTTTTTCGACCCTGGAGCCGTGCAGGGTGATCCCGTCGTCGGTCAGCCGCTGCATGTAGGGCATCGGCGCGCCGGTATAGATGTTGGAGACATGATCGCGGTCTTTCTGGGTAATCGGGAAGACGCCCAGCGGCGTCGGCTTGTCCTGAGTACCCAGCAGCACGGCGGTGGCGCCGATCTCGTACCCGTCGCGGAAGACGGAGAGCACGCGGGCCTTGAGATCGACTGTGATGACGATCGGGCCTTTGGGCACGTTCGTCTCGTCCCAGTGCCATTCGCCGTATTTGATCGGGCCGCTGATCGGCAGGATCCGCTTGATCACGAAAGGTTCATTGCTGGCCGGGGCCTCGGGAACCGGGGCTTTCGGGGCCGGGGCGGGTTCAGACGCCTTTTCGATCGGGGCGGTGGCTTTGGCTTCGGCCAGTTTCGCCTCGGCCAGTTTCGCTTCGGCCAGTTTCGCTTCGGTAAGCGAGGCGGGCCGGGGCGTCGATGGGGAGGACGCCATGATCAGAACGCCCGCGATAGCGGCAAGGGCGACAAAACCCGAGGCGAGAAAGATGCGTCCGTTCACTCAAGCGTTCCCTGGCCAGTCCGGGGGCGAATCCCGGAGCCTTCCTTGGCCCATCTTTGCCTAAGACAGGGTAAATCGCCAGAGTGGAGCTGTCGGCGTCCCGCAGGAAGACCGGCCGGGGGCAAAAGTTAATTTCTGCGGACCGGCATCTGCGCATACCTTGCGCGCCGGGGCCCGATTGTCGCTGCAACCGGATGGGTGTCAGGCTTCGCCTGAGGGTTTCCGCGCAATGCCTTCGCGCAGGATCGAACTGGCAAGATCGGCCACATCTTCCAGAGCGGCGTCGTCGGACCAGACGGCATAGCGCAGGCCCAGGAACACGTTCATGCCCATGATCGCCCAGGCATGCGCCTCGCCCAGCCCCTCGCGCAGTTCGCCCCGGCCCATACCTTCGGCCAGGCGTTCGCTGATGCGGCCGGCGGTGGTCTGGTAGTGCTGGCGAAAGCTGTCCGGGTCGACGAATTCGCACTCGTCGATGATCCGGTAGATTTCCTTGTGCTCGCGCGCGAAGTGCAGAAAGCTGGTCAGCGCCGCCCGTTCCGCGTCCAGCGCGGGCAGCTCGCCGTGCAGCGCGTTGCGCGCGCCTTCGCGGACCTTGCCGCTGAGATCGTCCACCAGCGCGCGGAAGATTTCGTCCTTCGAATCGAAGTAGGTGTAGAAACTGCCCAGCGCCGTGCCCGCCCGCCGGGTGATGCCGGTGATAGAGGCTTCATGAAACCCGCGTTCGCCGAATTCGACGGCGGCTGCGTCGAGCAGCTTGCGCAAAGTCCTGCGTCCGCGTTCGGTACGGGGCACTTTGCCTTTCGGGGTAGCGTTGCTCGCGTCTGCTGTGGTCACAGGGCCACAGGTAAACCGCCTTGCGCGGCTTGGCAAACATTCAAAGTTGAAAGATGGTTCAACTATCAATATACGGGTGCCAATAACGTAAAGGTTCATTGGGAGCATAAGTGATGCGTAAGGCGCGTTTTCTCGCGATCAGTTCGAGTGTGCTGGCTCTGTCCGGCGGTATTGGCATGTCCGCACCGGTCATGGCGCAGGGGGCGCCGCCGGAAGCGCAGGCGCCGGATGAGGCCGAGGGCGACATCATTGTCACCGCCCGCCGCCGCGAGGAGCGGCTGGTCGATGTGCCGGTGGCGGTTACCAGTTTCAGCGGCCAGCAGCTTGAGATGGCGGGTTCGGCGGATATCACCGATCTGGCCCAGACCGCGCCGAACGTGACGCTGGAGCCTTCGCGCGGCACCAACTCGACCCTGTCGGCCTTCATCCGCGGCGTCGGCCAGCAGGACCCGGTCTCGGGTTTCGAGCAGGGCGTGGGCATCTACCTGGACGACGTGTACCTCAACCGTCCGCAGGCCGCCGTGCTCGACATCTACGACGTGGAGCGCATCGAAGTGCTGCGCGGGCCGCAGGGCACGCTCTATGGCCGCAACACCATCGGCGGCGCGGTGAAGTACGTCACCAAGCCGCTGCCCGATGTGCCTTCGGTCAAGGTCAGGGCGACGTACGGCAGCTACAACCAGCTTGACGGCGTGCTGACCGCCTCCACCCCGCTCAACGATATCGTCCGCGTGGGCGGTTCGGTCGCGCGGCTCACCCGCGACGGCTTCGGCAAGAACATCACCACCGGCAAGGACAACTACAACAAGGACATCTGGGCCGCGCGCGGCACGCTGGAAATGGGCGGCCACGGCGAGCCGGTGTCGATCCGCATTTCGGGCGACTATACCCGCGACCGCAGCAATCCACGCGGCGGCCACCGGCTGATGACAGGTCCGTCCGCCGGCAGCGAGATTCTGCCTGACGTGTTCGACAGCGCGGGCGGTATCGACGATCCCACGCAGAACGTCGAAGCCTATGGCCTGGCCATGAACATTACCATCGAGGCGTCGGACGCGCTGACCTTCAAGTCGATCAGCGCCTGGCGCAAGGATCACTCGGCCACGCCGATCGACTTCGACGCCACACCCACCGTCGACCTCGACGTTCCGGCCTATTACCGCAACGAGCAGCTCAGCCAGGAATTCCAGCTCGCCTACGATGATGGCGGCAAGCTGCAGGGGCTGGTCGGCTTCTATGTGCTGGACGCGAGCGCCGATACCTATTTCGATTCGCGTCTCTACACGACCTACGCCACGGTCCTGCCGATGCTCACCGGGCATACCGAGGCCAACGTGGATACCAGGACCTGGGCCGCCTTCGCCGACTTCACGTATAATTTCACGGACCAGCTGAGCCTGTCGCTGGGCGGCCGCTACACCTGGGACAAGCGCGAGGCGAATATCCTCAAGCAGAACTACATCTACGGCGGTTCCGCCGGTTTCCAGAACCCGGGCGTGCTGTATTCGACCGATACGAATTTCTCGGGCAGCGCGGTGTTCAAGAAGTTCACCCCGCGCGCTTCGATCTCGTTCAAGCCGACACCCGATCACAACATCTATGCCAGTTACAGCCAGGGCTTCAAGGGCGGCGGCTTCGATCCGCGCGGCGTGGGCAACAATGCGCCAACCACCAATCCCAGCGGCGTGCCGAGCGATGCGGATATCGCCAAGTACCTGAGCTTCAAGCCGGAAACCGTCAACAGCTACGAACTGGGCTACAAGGGCAACCTGCTGGGCGGTGCCCTGTATATCGCTGCTGCCGCGTTCCGGATGGATTACAAGGACATCCAGATCCCCGGCTCGGTGGCGTGCACCGTCAAGGGCGTGCCGACCTTCTGCGGCGTCGTATCGAATGCGGGCAAGGCGCGCCTGCAAGGCCTCGAACTGGAAACCACCGCGCGGCTGGGCCGCGACCTTGCGGCCGCGGGTGACCGCCTGAGCCTGTCCGGCTCGCTGGGGTATATCGACGCCAAGTTCAAGAAGTACGAGACGCTGATCGGCACCACCACGGTGGACGTCGCCCGCTACCGTTACATCCAGAACACGCCGAAGTGGACCGGCAGCGCGACGCTGGCCTATGTGGTGCCGGTCGGCGCGGGCGATCTCAATGCGTCGACGACCGTGTCCTACCGTTCCAAGACTCACCAGTTCGAGCTGCCCAACCCCTACCTCGACCAGAAGGGCTATGCCCTGTGGGATGCCAGCCTCGTCTATGTCGCGCCGAACCACCGCTGGACGCTGGGGGTTCATGGCAAGAACATTCTGAACAAGAAGTACATCACCTCGGGCTACAGCTATATCAGCCAGAACCCCGAAACCGGCGCGGTCAACCTCAACTCGGCGGAACGTCGAAGCCTATGGCCTGGCCATGAACATTACCATCGAGGCTTCGGACGCGCTGACCTTCAAGTCGATCAGCGCCAGGTCTTCGTGACGGCAACGCTGGAGTTCTGAGCCGGCTTCGGCCGGCCTGGCCCGGCGGGCTTTCCTCCCTTACCCCCCGCGGAAAGCCCGCCGGCCGATCACGCCCCGAAAAGGATACTGTCATGACATACCGCGACCACCGTTACCGCAGTGCCTGCGGGCGGCTGGAGCTCGCCGCGCGCGATTATCCGGCGGGCGATCCGGCCGCGCCGGTGCTGCTGATGATGCACGGGCTGACGCGCAACAGCGCCGACTTCGAACCGCTCGCCGCGCATCTGGCCGGGCGCTACCGGCTGATCGTGCCCGACCAGCGCGGGCGCGGCCTGTCGGAATGGGACCCCGATCCCGCGCAGTACCGCCCGGACGTCTATGCGCAGGACATGCTGGCGCTGCTGGACGGGCTCGGCATCGGCCGCGCGGGACTGATCGGGACCTCGATGGGCGGGCTGATGGCGATGGTGATCAACGCGCTGCGCCCGGAACTCGTGAGCGCGGTGGTGTTCAACGATATCGGGCCGGAAATCGATCCCGCCGGGCTGGCGCGCATTCAGGGCTATGTCGGGCCGTCCGGGCCGATGGCGGGCTGGCCCGAAGCCGCCGCGCGCTGCCGGGCGATCAATGCCATGGCTTTCCCGGACTATGGCGATGCCGAATGGATGGCCTTCGCCCGCCGCACCTGCCGGGAGAATACGGACGGCACTGTGTCCTTTGCTTATGACCCGGCGATTTCGGACAGTGTCGAGGGCGATGCGCCGCAGACGGTGCCGCCGGACCTGTGGCCCTTGTGGGACCTGCTCGATACCGTGCCGGTGCTTGTCGTGCGCGGCGGGCTGTCCGATCTTTTGAGCGTGGCGACCGAGCGCGCCATGGCGCAGCGCCACTCGGGGGCTTATGCCAGTGTCGAAGTGCCGCGCGTCGGCCATGCGCCCATGCTTGACGAACCGGTGGCGCTGGCGGCGATCAAGGCGTTCTGCAAGGACCACGTGACCTGACATGAGCATGGCAAAGCGAGCAGGCGGCGCGCGGCAGGCAGGCGCCGCGAGCCCCAACATGGTTCTGGCGATGCTGCTGCTCGTCTATGTCTTCAATTTCGTCGACCGGCAGATTCTCGCCATCCTCGCCGCGCCGATCCAGGCCGACCTGGGCCTGGACGATGCGCAGATGGGGATGCTGGGCGGGCTCGCCTTCGCGATCCTCTATTCCACGCTGGGCGTGCCGCTGGCCTCGCTGGCGGACCGCACCAGCCGCTCATGGGTGATCACCGGTTCGCTGGTGATCTGGAGCCTGTTCACCGCCGTCTGCGCGCTGGCGCAGGGGTTCTGGCATATCTTCCTGGCCCGGCTGGGCGTCGGCGTGGGAGAGGCGGGGGGCGTCGCGCCGTCCTATGCCGTGATCGGCGATCACTTCCCCAGCGAGCGGCGCGCCTTTGCGCTTTCGGTCTATTCGCTGGGCATCCCGCTGGGTTCGGCCCTGGGGGTGCTGGCGGGCGGCTATGTCGCGGCGCGGGTGGACTGGCGCGCGGCGTTTCTGGCTGTCGGGCTGGCGGGCCTGCTGATCGCGCCGCTGTTTCGCATGATCGTGCGCGACAGGCCCAAACCCGCTGTCGCCAGCACCGGTGCGCCGCCTGCGGTCAGGCTGGGCGCGGTGGCGGCGGTGCTGG